>DASTKZ010000176.1:0-4058 GCA_035715445.1 Methyloceanibacter sp. | reverse complement strand
ATTGGAACGGAAACCACAACGGTGGAGGCAATTGGAACGGAAACCGCAACGGCGGCCATTACGACCGCTAACGCATCGCTAAGTCGCGCGGGGTGGGCCACCCCTCCCGCTCACCCCCCACAATCGGCACGTCATTCCCGGCACGCGCGCGTCTCCCCCGCGCCGCCCACTCCCGGGGATGGCGTGCCCGGCTTTAGTGGAAGTCGCGGATATCGACGAAGCGGCCGGCGATTGCGGCGGCGGCGGCCATTTGCGGCGAGACGAGATGAGTGCGGCCGAGCCTGCCCTGGCGCCCCTCGAAATTGCGATTGGAGGTCGAGGCGCAACGCTCGCGTGGCGCCAATTGATCGGGGTTCATGCCGAGGCACATCGAGCAGCCGGGTTCGCGCCACTCAAAGCCGGCATCCTTGAAAATCTGGTCGAGGCCTTCTTCTTCCGCTTGCGCCTTCACGAGGCCGGAACCCGGCACGATCATGGCGCGGACACGTTCATCGACCTTGCGGCCCTCGACGACCTTGGCGACAGCGCGCAAATCCTCGATGCGGCCATTGGTGCATGAGCCGATGAACACGCGGTCGAGCGCGATCTCGGTGATCTTCTCGCCGCCGGTGAGGCCCATGTAGTCGAGCGAGCGCTCTGCGGCGCGCCGCTTGGTGTCGTCGGCAATCTCGGACGGAACGGGAACGCGGCCCGTCACCGAAACGACTTGCTCGGGGCTCGTGCCCCAGGTGACGAGCGGCGGCAGCCGCTCGGCATGGAGGACGATCTCGCGGTCGAATTCCCCGCCCTCGTCGGAATAGAGCCGCTCCCAGTCGGCTCGCGCCAGTTCGAAGGCGCCCGCCTTGGGCGCGCGCGGCCGGCCCTTGATGTAGTCGAAGGTCGTCGCGTCGGGTGCGATCAGCCCCGCCCGCGCTCCGCCCTCGATCGACATGTTGCAGATGGTCATGCGCCCTTCCATCGAGAGCGCGCGGACGGCGTCGCCCGCATATTCGATCACGTGGCCGGTGCCGCCCGCCGTGCCGATCTCGCCGATGATGGCGAGGATGATGTCCTTGGCGGTGACGCCTTGCGGAAGCGCGCCATCAACGCGCACGCGCATGTTCTTCGCCTTCTGCTGGATCAGCGTCTGGGTCGCGAGCACGTGCTCGACCTCGCTCGTGCCGATGCCGTGGGCGAGCGCGCCGAATGCGCCGTGGGTCGAAGTATGGCTGTCGCCGCAGACGATGGTGGTGCCGGGCAGCGTGAAACCCTGCTCGGGCCCGACCACGTGCACGATGCCCTGGCGGCGGTCGCGCTCGTTGTAATACTCGATGCCGAATTCGCGCGCGTTCTCGGCGAGCGTGGCGATCTGAAGCGCTGACTCAGGATCGTCGATGCCGTGGCTGCGGTCGGTGGTCGGCACGTTGTGGTCGACCACGGCAAGCGTCTTCTGCGGCGCGCGCACCTTCCGCCCGGCCATGCGCAGGCCCTCGAAGGCCTGAGGGCTCGTCACCTCGTGCACCAGGTGGCGGTCGATATAGATGAGGCAAGTGCCGTCGGGCGCCTCATGCACGAGATGGGCGTCCCAAATCTTGTCGTAGAGGGTGCGCGGCTTCGCCATGGCAAAGGTCTGGGTGTCTCAGGGCAGAGATAGCCTCTCCGCGCCCGGTTTACAAATCCCCGGGGCGAGAAGCCGGCCGTGCCCTTGAGAGAGTTCGGCTCTAGCCCTTCTTGGGCTTTTTCTCGGGCTTGGCCTTGGTCGCTTTGGCCTCTTTGCCCTTGCCCTTGGCCTTGGCGGCCTTGGCGGGCTTGGCCTCGGCCTCGCCTTCGGCCTCTTCCTCCTCCTCGGCTCGGACTTCGCCCGCCGTGGTCTCGGCCATCAGGGCGACCGATTTGCCGACCCAATCGTCGTGCTCGATCGCGCCCTTGAGGGAGAATTTCTCGTCGAGCCAGCCGATCTCGTCGTCGGAGAGATTGGCGATCTGCTCGAACTTGATCAGCCCGACCTCGTTCAGCTTCTTCTCCAGATCGGCCGAAACGCCGGCGATCAGCTTGAGATCGTCGGGGTCGCCCTTCGGCCGCTTGAAGCCCTTGAAGGTCTCTTCGCGCTTGCCCTTCAACTCCTGACGCTCGGTGATGCGGGCCGCCTTGCCGCGCAGGCCGCGCAAGTAATAGAGCTTGGCCCGGCGCACCCGGCCCCGCCGCACCACCTCGATCGAGTCGATCAGCGGCGAATGGACCGGGAAGACGCGCTCGACGCCCTCGCCGTAGGAAATCTTGCGGACGGTGAAATTCTCGTTTACCCCGCCGCCCGAGCGGCCGATACAGACGCCCTCATAGGCCTGCACGCGCGTGCGCTCGCCCTCGACCACCTTGACGTTGACGCGCAAGGTGTCGCCGGGACCGAATTCGGGGACTTCGCGTTTCTTGGAGAGCGCCGCAGCCTGCTCTTTATCGAGCTGCTCGATGATATTCATGGTCAATACCTTTCGGTGGGCGCCTGCCTTGGCTCGAGGCCTTCCGGCGAACGCCATTCTTTTTGATTGATCCTTCGTCTTGAAGCGCGGGGGCTCACGGAAAGCGCTCGCGCGGGGCTTTCCTAGCCCAGCCTGCCCCGCTTGTCGATGGATTTGCGGAGGGCTTTGGCCCTCCGGGCCGCGCTCCTCAGCGGCAGGTATAAAGCGTTATCCACTCCTCGCGGTCGGGGAACGCGATTTTGATGCGCTCGGATTTCTCGGACAGGTCGAAGACGAGCGTGCCTAGGCGCATCTCGCCCTTCTCCTTGCATTTGGCCTCGTAGGCCTCGGTGCCCTTGTCGGTCGGCTGCGTGGCGCCAAGGATGCACAAGATGTCAGGCCCCTCGACGATGCCCCGCCTGATCTCGAAATCCTGCGTGGCCGCGTCGCGGCAACCGTCGTCGGTCGTGGAGTATTTGCCGAGAAGGTGGTCGGTCTTAACCTGCGCCGCGGCCGGAATGGCAGAGATGAGGCACGCGCACAACGCCCAACCCACACTCGAAGTCATCGCTCTCTCCTATCAAGGTTTTTTCTTGCGGCGGCGCTCCCACAAATCGGGGCGGCGCTTTTTGGTGAGTGCTTCGGCCTCGGCGCGCCGCCATTCGGCGATCTTCTTGTGGTCGCCGGAGAGCAGGACTTCGGGGATGGCGCGGCCTTCCCACTCGCGCGGCCGGGTGTAATGCGGGTATTCGAGCAGGCCCGATGCGAAGCTTTCCTCGGCGAGCGAGCTTTCGTTGCCCGCGACCCCCGGCAGAAGCCGCACGCAAGCGTCGATCAGCACTTGCGCGGCAAGCTCGCCGCCGGAGAGGACGTAGTCGCCGATCGAGATGTCCTCGATTCGGCGCGCTTCGAGCACGCGCTCGTCGATGCCCTCGAAGCGGCCGCAGAGCAGGATCGCGCCGTGACCTTCGGCGATCGCGCGCACCCGCTCCTGTGTGAGCGGGGTCCCGCGCGGGGAGAGATAGAACGAAGGCGTCCCGGCCTTGACGCGCGCGCGGGCGGCGTCGATTGCGGCTGCGGCAATATCGGCGCGCATCACCATGCCGGCGCCCCCGCCCGCCGGCGTGTCGTCGACCGAGCGATGCTTGTCGGCGGCGAAGTCGCGAATGTCGATGAGGTCGAGCGCCCATCTCCCTTCGACGAGCGCCTTGCCGGCAAGGCTCAACCCGAGCGCTCCGGGAAACATCTCGGGAAAGATCGTGAGCACGGTCGCACGCCAGGTCATTCGAACAAGCCCTCGGGCGGGGCGAGCACGAGGCGGCGGCCTTCGACATCGACCTCCGGCACGGTCTCGCGGGTGAAGGGGACGAGCACGGTGGCCTCGCTTGCTTCCGGTTTCACTTCGACCAGGTCTCCGGCCCCGAAATTCTGCAAGGAGACCACAACGCCAATCCTCTTCCCTTCGGTATCGAAGACGACGAGGCCGATCAGATCGGCGTGGTACCACTCTTCCTTGGCGCGCTCGGGCAGGCGGTCGCGCTCGACATAGAGCTTGGTGCGGACAAGCGCTTCGGCCGCCTCGCGCGTGGCGACGCCCTTGATGCGGGCGATGAGCGCCTTGGG
>DASTKZ010000175.1:0-2904 GCA_035715445.1 Methyloceanibacter sp. | reverse complement strand
AAATCATGGTTTGCCCGCCGGCGACGCTGCTATCGCGGGCACGCGACGTCCTCGAAGGGAGCGGCATCAGGCTCGGCGCGCAGGACTGCCATCCGCTCGACGGAGGCCCCCATACCGGCGATATCGCCGCCGAGATGCTGGCCGATGCCGGCGCAAGCGCCGTGATCGTCGGCCATTCGGAGCGACGGCACGACCACGGCGAAACCGACGCGATGGTGCACGCCAAGGCGCGGGCGGCCTTCCGCTCCGGGCTCGGCGCCATCATCTGCGTCGGCGAGACCGAGCACGAGCGGCTGAACGGCGCGACCTTGGAAGTCGTCGGCCGCCAGATCGAAGGATCGCTGCCGCGCGAAGCGCGGCCTGCGAACGCCGTGATCGCCTATGAGCCGGTCTGGGCGATCGGGACCGGGCTCACGCCGACGCCCGACGATATCGCCGCCGCGCACAGCTTTATTCGCGATGCCGTGTGGCGCCTGCTCGGCGCGGAAAATCGCGATCTCCGTATCGTCTATGGCGGCTCCGTCAATCCGGGCAATGCCAGGGAACTCCTGTCCATTCCCGGCGTGGAGGGAGCGCTCGTCGGCGGCGCGAGCCTAAAAGCCGCCGATTTCTACGCTATAGTTTCAACTTATTGCCGGCAGCGTTCCGGTTGATCTTCCCCGCGAGCGGGGTTGGCAAATCGGGCGATATTCGTCATTCTGACGGCGGCGATCTACGGCCGGGGGATTCCTGCAGGCAGTTGTGATGCCGTTGCTGCGCTTCATTGCCATGGCGCTTCTCACCGGGACGCTTGCCGCGCTTCCCGGAGGCCGTGTTTCTGCCGAGCCGCTCGAGAGGGAGGCCTGCCTGAAATTGCAAGCCGACCGGGCGAGGTTGTTCACGCGCGAGATGAGGGTTGCTCTCGAGCGCGGCCCCGATTGGGTCAAGGACCATCTCAACACTGGCGAGATCGAGAAGGTCCGTGAATTCCTCGCCGTGGAGGAGATGATCGAGTTCCGTTGCCGCGGCGGTGGCGTCGTGAAACGAGCGGCAACGCCGGCGAGCGCGGAGGACATGACGCTGCCCGATCGCAGGCCCGACCCCCCGCAAGGGACAGCCGTAGGGAGCGCCGATATTCCGCTCCCCGACCGCAAGCCTGGTGCCGCGACCCCGTCGGTGGCCGATGTCGAGCCTAGCCAAGCCCTGGCAGATTCGGATAAGACAGCGCCTGCAAAAACGAAAGCGACACGATGAGCACTGTTCTTCTCCTGATCCATATCATGATCGCGATGGCCCTCGTGGGCGTCGTCCTGTTGCAGCGTTCCGAAGGGGGCGCGCTCGGGATCGGCGGGGGAGGCTCCGGCGGGTTCATGACCGGGCGCAGCGCCGGCAACGCGCTAACCAAGACCACGGCGGTGCTGGCCGCCTCTTTCTTTGCGACAAGCCTTCTCCTATCGATCCTGGCGGTGCATCAGAAGCCGGCGTCAACCATACTGCCCTCCGGACAAGGGGGGCTCGCGCCGCTCCAAGTTCCCGGAGCGCCCGCGCCAGCGGCCCCGCAAGCGCCAACGACGCCTCCCGCGCCGCAGGCCCCGCAGTCGCAATAGCGTAAATTCCCAACTCCCGGGGATAACGCGAGCGCCAGGCGCGCCGAGACGCTGTTTGGGACTACCGACTCGCCCACGTTTCAGTGTATGGTCGAGGCCCATGGCGCGGTACGTCTTCATTACCGGCGGCGTGGTTTCCTCACTCGGCAAGGGGTTGGCCTCTGCGGCGCTCGGTGCGCTGCTGCAGGCCCGGGGGTTCAGCGTGCGCTTGCGCAAGCTCGACCCCTATCTCAACGTCGATCCAGGGACCATGAGCCCCTACCAACACGGCGAGGTGTTCGTCACCGACGACGGCGCCGAGACCGATCTCGACCTCGGCCACTACGAGCGCTTCACCGGGCGTCCCGCCTGCCAGGCCGACAACATCACCACTGGGCGCATTTATCAGGAGATCATCGGCAAGGAGCGGCGCGGGGACTTTCTCGGCGCGACCGTGCAGGTCATCCCCCACGTCACCGACGCGATCAAGGCCTTCATCACCTCGGGCAATGAAGGGGTTGATTTCGTGCTGTGCGAGATCGGCGGCACGGTCGGCGATATCGAAGGCTTGCCCTTCTTCGAGGCGATCCGCCAGCTCGGCAACGAGTTGCCGCGCGGCTCGACCGCCTTCATTCATCTCACCCTCGTCCCCTTCATTCCGAGCGCGGGCGAACTCAAGACCAAGCCGACCCAGCATTCGGTGAAGGAGCTCCGCTCGATCGGCATCCAGCCCGACGTCCTGCTTTGCCGCACCGACCGGCCGTTGCCCCGGGACGAGCGGCGCAAGATCGCGCTGTTCTGTAACGTCCGTCCCGAGGCGGTGATCCAGGCGCTCGACGTGCAGAGCATCTACGACGTGCCGGTCGCCTATCATGCCGAAGGTCTCGACCGCGAGGTGCTCGCCGCGTTCGGCATCACCAATGCGCCCGAGCCGGACCTCGAGCGCTGGCGCGAGATCGCCGAGACGGTCGCCAATCCCGACGGCGAAGTCACCGTTGCCGTCGTCGGCAAATATACCGGGCTCAAGGACGCGTATAAGTCCCTGAACGAGGCGCTCGTCCATGGCGGCATCGCCAACAAGGTGCGCGTGAACCTGCAATGGATCGAGTCGCAGACCTTCGAAAGCGAGGACGCGTCAGCCTATCTGGAGGACGTGCACGGCATCCTCGTGCCGGGCGGATTCGGCGAGCGCGGCGCCGAAGGCAAGATCAGGGCGGCGCGCTACGCGCGAGTCCGCCGCGTGCCTTATTTCGGCATCTGCTTCGGCATGCAGATGGCGGTGATCGACGCCGCCCGCGAGGCCGGCATCGAAGGGGCGAGCTCGACGGAGTTCGGCCCG
>DASTKZ010000174.1:0-21339 GCA_035715445.1 Methyloceanibacter sp. | reverse complement strand
GGCGTGCCGATCGGCGGCGAGCTCGACTATCTCGACGAAGGCACGCTCGCCGCCGCCGTCAAATCGCGCAAGCCGATGTAAAGCTCTGAGCAGCGCGTCATCCCGACGCCGTGGCCGGGCTCCGCGCCTCTTTCTTTTCGTTCCAGGGCGCTACCTTCAACAGCAACAGCATGCCGGGTATAGCGGCGATGGTGCAGATGACGAAGAACTGTGTCCATCCAACCGCTTCCACGATGAAACCCGTCGATGCATTGGCAAACGTGCGCGGAACCGCGATCAAACTACTGAACAGTGCGAACTGAGTGGCGGTGAAGGCCTTGCTGGTTTCCCTGGCCATGAAAGCCGTCAGCGCGACCGCGCCGAGGCCGACGCCGAGATACTCCCCGCTGACCACGACGAACAGCCCCATGAGCGTATGCCCTGCCTGGCTCAGCCATACGAACGGCAGGATGGCGAACATCTGCGCGAAGCCGAACAGCCACAGCGCCCGGTTGATGTTCAGCTTGAGCATGATGATGCCGCCGAGCGTGCCGCCGGCGATGACGGCCCACAGGCCGGCAAATTTGGCAACGGTGCCAATCTCGGTCTTGCTGTAACCCATATCCAGGTAAAACGGCGTCGCCAGCGCCGTGGCCATGTTGTCCCCCAGCTTGTAGAGAAACAAAAAGGCCAGGATGGCCAACCCGGTGACGATGCCATCACGGCTGAAAAACTCGACGAACGGATCGATCACAGCCTCGCGCAAGGTGCGCGGCGCGAGC
The DNA here is from genome assembly GCA_035715445.1 of Methyloceanibacter sp. GTDB lineage: Bacteria > Pseudomonadota > Alphaproteobacteria > Rhizobiales > Methyloligellaceae > Methyloceanibacter. The sequence goes on along the minus strand of DASTKZ010000174.1, from coordinate 20,578 downwards.
GCGTCATCGCTCACTTCCTTGACTAGCAATGTGGTCACGATGCCGACCAGCATGAACAGGCCGGTGATCCAAAACACCGCCGTCCATGGCAAGTGGTCGGCCAGGATCAAGGCGAGAGATCCCGGCACCAGGCCGGAAAGACGATAGGCGTTGATCCAGAAGGAAGTGCCGGTTCCGAGCTCGTCGTCGGCCAGCAACTCGCGCCGGTATGCGTCGAGGACGATATCTTGGCTCGCGCTGAATAGGGCGACCGCAAACACGATCCAAACGATCGGTCCGAGCGAGGTGGAGGGATCGAACTGGCCCAATACCCCGATCGAAAGCAAGAGCCCAAGCTGCGTCAGGACGGCCCAGCCCCGCCTCCGGCCGAGGAACGGCAGCTTGAACCGGTCCATCAGGGGAGACCACACGAATTTCCAGGTGTAGGGCAGCCCGACGAGCGCGAACAGGCCGATGGTGGCAAGGTCCACATGGTTGCTGCGGAGCCAAGCCGGCACCAGCGAGATCAGGACAAAGAGGGGCATCCCCGAGCTGAAGCCCAGAAAGATGCAGGTCAGCATCTTCCGGGTGAACAGGATCTCGGTCCACTTTCGCTGCGCTTCAGGCTGCTGTCGTGTTTCCCCCGTGACAGTCATGATGCTTCATACCAGTCCCGATCCGCCGCGTCATGAAAATCCCGCTATGCTGCCCTGGTGTCATAAGGAGAACGAGCCATGGTGCGCGTCACAGGGATAGACCACCTCGTGCTCAGCGTCGGTGACTTCAAAGCGTCGAAAGCCTTCTACGCCCCCCTCATGACGTTCCTCGGCTTCAAGCTCGAGGCCGAGTACGAGGGGATGATGGGCTGGCACAACGACAAGACGCTATTCTGGATCGCCGCTGCCGACGCGAAAGGCAGGAAGCACAAATACCGCAAGGGCGATATCGGCTTTCACCACTACGCGTTCCGTTTGAGGAGCCGGAAAGACGTCGACGCGCTGCAGGCGTTTCTCAAGGACCGGGGAACGACCATCGTCGACCCTGCGGGCGAGTACTACGACGACTATTACGCCGTGTTCTTCCTCGATCCCGACGGCATTAAGCTCGAAGGCATGCGCTACGGCGAGCGTCACGAACAGGCAGCGCGCAAGCGCGCGAGGAAGAAGGCGTCGTCCCGCAAGAAACTCTAACCTCCCCCTCGTGGGGAGGAGGCTGCGCTTCAAAATGCGAACCTCATCCTGAGGAGCCGCCGAAGGCGGCGTCTCGAAGGATGCGCTCCGAACACCATGCTTCGAGACGCGCTCCTTCGGAGCGCTCCTCAGCATGAGGCTGGTGGATGCTATTCGCCGGGGAGAAGACCGGGCAGGCACGCGCCGCCGCCGTTCCGCTTGCGCTCGCCACCCTCTGGTTTTGCCGGTGAAGAGGGGGGCGCCTGTTCGATGGCGGCTTGCGCGCCGTCCTCGAACTCCAACGTCTCGATCTTGCGCCCGCGCTGAGCGATCTTGTCCGACGAGGTGAGGATCTTCTCGATGTCCTGATTGGCCTGGCCGAAATGGCGCTGGAGGTCGAGCACGCGCTCGCGGAAGCGGCCCATATCGTCCATGAGGCGCGTCACCTCGCGCTGGATGAGATGCGCTTGCTCCCGCATCTGCACGTCCTTCAGGATCGCCTGCATGGTCTGCACCGCGAGCATGAGCATGTTGGGGGCGCAGATCACGATGCGGGAGCGGTGCGCCTTTTGCACCAGATCGGTGAAATGCTCGCAGAGATCGGCGTAGATCGCTTCCGACGGCACGAACAGGATGGCGGTGTCTTGCGTCTCGCCGGCGATGAAGTAGCGCTCGCTCATCGCATCGACATGGCGGGTGACGTCGACGCGCACGCGCCGCGCCGCCTCCTTCTTCTCCTCGTCGCGCCGCGCGGCACGGAAGGCCTCGAAGCCTTCGAGCGGGAACTTGGCGTCGATGACGAGGGAAGCCCCGGTGTTCGGCATGTGCAACAGGCAATCGGGCCGCTTGCCGTTCGAGAGCGTCGCCTGAAAGGTGTAGGCGCCCTTGGGCAGGCCGTCCTTGACGATGGTTTCCATGCGCAACTGGCCGAAGGCGCCCCGCGCCTGCTTGTTGGCGAGGATCTCCTGCAGGCTCACCATGTTGTTGGAGAGCTCGGTCAGGTTCCGTTGCGCGGTGTCGATGACGGCGAGCCGCTCGTTGAGCTTGGCGATCGATTCATGGGTCTTGCGCGAGGTCTCGTTGAGATCGGTGCCGACCCTCTGCGTCATGCGGTCGAGCCGCTCGTTGACGGCGCGGGCGATGTCGCCCTGGCGCGCCACGCTGATCTCGGCGAAGCTCTGGAGCCGCCCTTTCAGCTCGGCGAGTTCCGCGGCTTGCGCGTTCGCCTCGCCCCGCCGCCGGCTCATATGGACGAAGAGCGCAATGGCGAGGAGGAGGAGCGAAAAGGCGGCGAGGCCGCCGAGCGCCAGCAGCGCAAGCACGGGCTCGACGGTGACGCTCCCGATCGTGATGGGTTCGAAAGCCATCCCGCAAAGATAGACCGATTCGCGCCCCGGCTAGACCAAAACAGGAACATCGGCTTCGGGCTGGCCAAAGACCGCCCCAGGCGCTTGCTGTTGACCGGGTTGGCTTCGCTCCTTATTTCAGCCCCTCACATGGCCATCCGACCCATTCTCATCCTTCCCGACGCCCTTCTGCGCAAGCAGTCGAAGCCCGTCGAGCGCGTGGACGCCGAGCTTAAGCGGCTCATAGACGACATGTTCGAGACCATGTACGACGCGCCGGGCATCGGGCTTGCCGCGCCACAGCTCGGCGTGTCCCGCCGCCTGATCGTGATGGACCCGGCCAAGGACGATGCGCCGAAGACGCCGCTTGTCATGATCAACCCCGAGATCCTCGACCGCTCGGAGGAGTTGAGGATGCATGACGAGGGCTGCCTATCCATTCCCGATTTCACCGCCGAGATCGAGCGGCCGGCAAAGATCCGCGTGGCCTATATCGACCGCGAGGGGAAGCCTGAGGAGAGGGAGCTCGCGGGCATTTGGTCCACGCTCGTGCAGCATGAGATCGACCACCTGAACGGCATCCTCTTCATCGATTATCTGTCGCGGCTAAAGCGCGATATGGTGGTGCGAAAATTCAGCAAGCAGAAACGTGGCGAGGCGCTCTAGACATGACACTCCTCATCGCTTCCATCGCACTCGAAGTCGCCGTCGCCGTCATCGCGGCAATCGCGGCGATGAAGGGCCGCCCCTATCTCTACGGCCTCGCCTTCACCTTCGCCGTGTACGTGCTCTACGATTCCGGCCGGCTCCTCGGCTGGAACGTCGAGGCCGGCGTGCTGTCGGTACTGTTCCTGCTGGCAAGCGCGAGCGCGCTTTATGCCGTTTGGGGCATCTATCGCGAAGAGTGATTGTCCGGTTGCTGCTCGTCAGCCCGTCATGCCCGGACTTGATCCGGTCATCCATTCCGTGACCCAGTTGCATAAGTTTACGCCGCTTGAAAGCCCGCCGATGCGCATCGTCTTCATGGGCACGCCAGACTTCGCAGTCCCCGCGCTTCGCGCAATTTGCGCCGCGGGCCACGAGGTCTTGGCCGTCTACACCCAGCCGCCGCGCGAGGCCGGCCGCGGCATGAATTTGCGGAAATCGCCGGTGCACGAGGCCGCGGAGCAGGCGGGAATCCCGGTGTTGACGCCCGAGTCGCTGAAAGCCCCGGGGGAAGGGGAGCGCTTCCGCACGCTCGACGCCGATGCCACCGTGGTCGTGGCTTATGGGCTGATCCTGCCCAAGGATATTCTCGAGGCCCCGTCTCGCGGCGTCTTCAACATTCACGCCTCGCTCCTTCCACATTGGCGGGGCGCCTCCCCGATCAATCGCGCCGTCATGGCCGGCGACACGTTAAGCGGGGTATCGATCATGCGCCTCACCGAGGGCCTCGATGCTGGCCCCGTTTGCTTGTCGGGCCGCGTCAAGATCGGTCCCGAGATGACGGCGGGCGAGCTGCATGACACGCTCGCGCCGCTTGGCGCCGAATTGATGGTGAAGGCGCTCGCCGCGCTCGAGGAGGGGCAGCTGAGTTGCCGTCCGCAAAACGACGCGGCCGCGACCTACGCGCCGAAGCTCGACCCGCGCGAGATGCGGATCAACTGGCGGCTGCCATCGCGCGACGTGCATGACCGCATCCGCGGCCTATCGCCCTATCCCGGCGCCTGGTTCGAGATCGAGCGCGGCGCCAAGCGCGAGCGCATCAAAGTGTTGCGGTCGGCTGCGGCCAAGGGCGCAGGTCCGGCGGGAACGCTTCTGGACGACAAGTTGACGATCGCCTGCGGCAAGGGCGCGGTGACACTGACGGAAGTGCAGCGCGCCGGAAAGAAGCCGATGCCGGCCGAGGAGTTCTTGCGCGGGGTGAAGCTCAAGACCGGGACCGTGCTCCCCTAAGCCATGCCGCGCTACAAACTCACCCTCGAATATGACGGCACGCCCTTTGTCGGCTGGCAGATTCAGGAGAACGGCCCTTCGGTGCAAGGGCGCCTCGCCGAAGCGATCAAGGCCTTCTCGGGCGAAGAGAGCATGCCGCGCGGAGCGGGGCGCACCGATGCCGGCGTGCATGCGTTGGCCCAGGTCGCGCATCTCGATCTCGCCAAGGACTGGGAGCCATGGAAGGTGCGCGAAGCGCTGAACGCGCAAGTTCGGCCCGACCCGATCAGCGTGCTCGCGTGCGAGCGCGCGGCGGACGATTTCGACGCGCGTTTCTCGGCAAAAGCGCGGCATTACCTCTATCGCATCGTCAACCGCCGCTCGCCGCTCGCGCTCGACCGCGACCGAGCGTGGCAGGTCCCGCATGACCTCGACGCCGCCGCCATGCACGAGGCGGCGCAGCTCCTTGTCGGCCATCATGACTTCACCACCTTCCGTTCGTCGGAGTGCCAGGCGTCATCGCCCGTCAAGACGCTCGATAGGCTCGCGGTGGCGCAAGCCGGCGATGAGATCGGGATCGAGGCGGCCGCGCGCTCCTTTCTCCACAATCAGGTGCGCTCAATGGTCGGCTCGCTCAAGCTCGTCGGCGAAGGGAAATGGAAAGCGCACGATCTGAAGGCGGCGCTCGATGCCCGCACGCGCGGCGCTTGCGGCCCGGTCGCGCCTCCTTCAGGCCTCTACCTCGCCCGCGTCGACTATTGATTCCCGCTCTCCCCTTGAGGGAGAGCACGCGCGCTATTTGGCGCGCGGTGAGGGGTGAGCGGCGGAGCCGCGTCTGTTCCCTCACCCGGCTCCGATTTCGCTTTGCTCAATCGTCGCCACCCTCTCCCCAAGGGGAGAGGGGCCCCACCCCGACGCAGCCTTCGGCTTCGTCGGACCTCCCCGCAAGGGGGGTTGGAGGAGAGGACGCATGGTCAAGGGGCTGAAATTCGGATAGGCCTTGGCCGCGAACGGGGAGGGACAGTTGACCGCCCGCAACCAAGCATGATCAGGCGCATTGCCACCGTCGGCGGGCTCACGCTCGTCTCGCGCGCGACCGGCTTTGTCCGCGACGTGGTCATGGCGGCAGTCCTTGGCGCGGGGCCGATGGCGGACGCCTTTTTCATCGCTTTCCGCCTCCCCAACCATTTCCGCGCCATCTTCGCCGAAGGGGCGTTCGCCGCGGCCTTCGTCCCGGCTTACGCGCGCACTCTCGAAGAGGCGGGGCTCCCCGCCGCCAAGCTCTTCGCCGACCAGATCGCGTCGGCTCTGATCCTCATCAACCTCGTGCTCTTGGGTCTTGCGCTCCTGTTCACGCCGTGGGTCGTGAGCGTGCTCGCTCCCGGCCTGGTCGACGATCCGGCTCGCTTCGACCTCGCCGTCGCGCTCACCCGCATCACCTTCCCCTATCTCGCGCTCGTGTCGATCGAGACGCTGTTCGCAGGCGTCCTCAACGCCAACAATCGCTTCGCCTCCGCCGCCGGCGCGCCCATTCTGCTCAACCTGTCGATCGTGGCCACGCTGCTGCTCGCGCCTCTGTTCTCCGATGCCGGCCATGCCGCGGCGTGGGGCGTCCTCATTGCGGGCATCGCCATCGTGCTGCTCGTCGGAGGCGACGCCGAGGCGCACGGGATCGGCATCAGGCTGCGCATGCCGCGTCTCAATGAGCCGACGCGCCGCTTCCTGAAGGCGCTTGGCCCCGCGATCATCGGCGCGGGCGGCGTGCAGCTTGCGCTTTTCGCCGACACGCTGATCGCCTCGTTCCTCCCGACCGGTGCGCTCTCCGCGCTTTATTACGCCGACCGCATCAATCAGCTTCCCATCGGCGTGGTCGGCATCGCCGTCGGCACCGTTCTCCTTCCCGAGATGGCGCGGCGGCTTGCCGCGGGCGATACCAAGGGGGCGGCATCGGCCCAAGCCCGCGGCATTCAGCTTGCGCTTCTCCTCACCATCCCTTGCGCCGTTGCCGCCATCGTCATCCCCGATCTCATCATGCGCGCGCTCTTTGCCCGCGGCGCGTTCGCCGCCGCCGATGCCGCCGCCGCCGGCGCGACGCTCGCCGCCTATTCGATCGGGCTTCTTCCCTTCGTGCTGATGCGGAGCTTCACCGCCCCGTTCTATGCGCGCGGCGACACGGCAACCCCGGTCAAGGCCGCGCTTCTCGCCGCAGCCATCAACATCGCTTTGAAAGTCGTGTTGATGGGGCCGCTCGCGCAGGTGGGGCTTGCGCTCGCGACGAGCGCGGGCGCTTGGATCAATCTCAGCCTGCTTGCCTATTTTGCCCGCCGCCAGGGCTTCGCCGTGTCCGGCACCGCCATCGGCAAGCCGGTTGCGAAGCTGATCGCCGCAGGGATCGTGCTCGCGGCGGCGCTATTCGTCGGCGCCTACGGCTTGGAGCGCGCGCTCGCGGACATGACCAAGTTCCGCGACGAAACCGCGCTCGCGATCCTCGTCGTCTTGGCAACCGTGGTCTATGCGCTCGCAGTGTTGCTGCTGCTCGGGCGGCCCTGGCTCAACAGCCTGTTGCGCGAGGTGACCGTCGCCGCCGACACCAAGGCGCCGCCCGACCTCGAGCAACCCGATCTCACCGACGATTCCGCCGTGCTGCCCGACAACGAGCCGCCGCCCAAGGCCTAAGCGAAGGCGCGGAGATCGACGAGCGTGACCGAGGCGGGTTCGATAGCGCGGCCGAGAAAGATTGCGCCGACGCGGGCGAAGCGCTCGGGCGAATCGGTGGCGAAGAAGCGCACGGCGCCGCCCGAGCGCGCCTCGGCCCCGCTCGCGAGCCCCGCAGCCGAAAGTGCCTCGGTGACGGCCGCAGCCGTTGTCTCCGCCGAATCCACCAGCGCCACGTCGCGGCCGATCACGGCCTTGATGGCGCTCGCAAGCACCGGGAAATGGGTGCAACCGAGCACGAGCGTATCCGGCGCTTCCGGGCCCGTGAACAACGTCCCGAGATAGTGCTCGGCCGCGGCGCGCGTCGCGCGGGTATCGGCCCATCCCTCCTCGGCCAGCGCCACGAAAACCCCGCAAGGTTGCTGCGTCACTTCGGCATCGCTCATGAGACGGCGGATGGCGCGGGCATAGGCCCCGCCTCTGACCGTGCCCTCGGTCGCGATCACGGCGATGCGGCGATTTGCGGTCGCGGCGACGCCTGCGCGCGCTCCGGGTTCGATCACGCCGATCACGGGGAGAGGCGTGAAGGCCTCTTGCAGCAGCCCGAGCGCCACGGCCGAGGCCGTGTTGCAGGCGACCACCAGCATCTTCACGCCTTCATCGAGCAGGAGCCGCGTCGCCTGGAGCGCGTAGGCCTGCACGGTCTCCGCGCTCTTGGTGCCGTAGGGCAGCCGCGCGGTGTCGCCGAGATAGACGAAGCGCTCGTCGGGGAGGCGCGCGGTCAACGCCTTCAGCACGGTGAGCCCGCCCATGCCGGAGTCGAACACTCCGATCGGCCGGGGATCACCCGGCATCGGCGCCCCCAAAAGTCTCGAAATAAAGCGCGATGAAACGCCGGTAGACCGCGGTCAGCGCCTCGAGGTCCGCGACCGCGACATGCTCGTCGGCCTTGTGGATCGAAGCGGTCGTGAGCCCGAACTCGACGACGGGGCAATATTCCTTGATGAAGCGGGCATCGGAGGTCCCGCCATCGGTCGAAAGCGAGGGCGTGAGACCGGTGACCTCGTTGATGGCCTCGCTCAACAGCGCATCGAGCGGGCCGGGGTCGGTCAGGAAGGAGACGCTCGGCGGCTCGAAGTCGATGTTCAACGAGAGATCGGTGCCGGAGAGCGCGATCGCCGCCTGTTCATTGATGTGCACCCTCAACGACTCGGCGCTGTGCCGGTCGTTGAAACGCACATTGAAGCGCGCCGCAACTGTCGCCGGAATGATATTGGTGGTGGGGTTGCCGACATCGACGCTGGTGACTTCGAAATTCGACGGCGAGAAATGCGCGCTGCCGTAGTCGAGCGGCGTGTCGTAGAGCCTCGCCAGGATCTTCACCAGCCCCTTGACCGGATTGTTGGCGAGATGCGGATAGGCGACATGGCCTTGCACGCCGGTCACCTTCAGGGTCCCGTTCAAGCTGCCGCGCCTGCCGATCTTGAGCGCCTCGCCGATGCGCTTGGCGTTGGTCGGCTCGCCCACAATGCAATGATCGAGCCGCTCGCCTTGCTCCTTCATCCAGGCGAGGACCTTGCTGGTGCCGTTGATCGCGGGTCCTTCTTCATCGCCGGTGATGAGAAAGCTGATCGAGCCGTCGAGCTCGCGGCCGCGCGACTTGATGTAATCGAGCGCTGCCGCCGTGAAACAGGCAATCGCGCCCTTCATGTCCGAGGCGCCGCGGCCATAGAGCACCCCGTCGCTGATCTCGGCGGCAAAGGGCGGGTGGCGCCAGAGCGCGGAATCGCCCGGCGGGACGACGTCGACATGGCCCGCGAAGCAGAGATGGGGCGGGTCGTCGCCGAAACGCGCGTAGAGATTGTCGACCGGCGGGGTGTCCTCGTCCTTGAAGTTGAGGCGCCAGAAGGTGAAGCGCGCGGGCTTCAACGCGCCGATGAGCACATCGAGCGCGCCCGCGTCTTCCGGCGTCACGCTTTCGCAAGCGATCAGGTCTTGCGCGATCTGTAGGGCTTTGTCGCCGAGTGCGGACATTGGCGGGGCAAAGGATCACGAGGGCATTCTTGGGCCCGCACCATGACCGCTGCCCGCCCGCGTGGCAAGCCGGTCCGCGTCAAGGACCTAATACACGGCGGCCAAGGGATCGCCGCCGAAGCGGTTGGGCCCGGGCGTGCCCTTGAGCGCGCCGAGTTCGATCGCGAACCACAAGCCGACGCCGAGATAGATCAGGCGGCAAATCCATCCGAGCCCGTTCGCCCCGACCGCATCGCCGGTCAAACCGAAGCAATCGAGCAAGATGGCGATGAAGACCGGGACGAGGGCGAACAGGGCTGTCTCTGCCGGCCGGTTTCGATCGTGGAAGCGTTTGGCGGCGACCGCAAAGGCCGGATAGAACAGCCCGATCGCGAGGAGAACCTTCACGATCCGCCCGAAGATGGAGGAGCCGAAAACGAGCTCGACCAGGAGCCACACGGCGATGAAGCAGGCGGCGCCGATCCAGAATTTGGCCCGGTTGATCCGGCCCTCGCGCGACAGAAACAGAGACGCGAGATCCACCTCCATCGGCTTCATCTTCTACTTCCCTCCGCGCGGGCTCAGTCTCTGAGCAATTCGTTAATTGACGTCTTGGCGCGCGTGCGCTCGTCCACGGTCTTGACGATGACTGCGCAGTAGAGCGACGGCCCCGGCGTCCCGTCCGGCAGCGGCTTGCCGGGCATGGTGCCTGACACGACCACCGAGAACGGCGGCACGCGGCCCTGATGCACGAATCCGGTGGCGCGGTCGATGATCTTGGTCGATTGTCCGAGATAGACGCCCATCGATAAGACCGAGCCTTCGCCGACGATCACCCCTTCGGCGACTTCGGCGCGGGCGCCGATAAAGCAATTGTCCTCGATGATGACGGGATTGGCCTGGATCGGCTCGAGCACGCCGCCGATGCCGGCGCCGCCCGACAGATGGACGTTGCGCCCGATTTGCGCGCAGGAGCCTACCGTGGCCCAGGTGTCGATCATGGTGCCGGATTCGACCCGCGCGCCGAGATTGACGAAAGACGGCATCAGCACGACGCCCGGCGCGACATAGGCCGAGTGGCGCACCACCGCTCCCGGCACGGCGCGGAAGCCTGCCTCCTTGAAGTCCTTGGCCTTCCACTTGGCGAATTTGCTCGGGACTTTGTCCCACCAGGCGCCGTCTCCCGGACCGCCGTCGATCTTGTGCGGTTCATTGAGACGGAAAGACAAGAGGATCGCCTTCTTCAACCATTGATGAACAATCCAACTGCCGTCGCGCTTCTCCGCCACGCGAAGCTCGCCCTTGTCGAGGAGATCGAGCACCTCGCTGACGGCATCGCGGACCACGCCCTTGGTCTCCGGCGTGATCTCGACGGCATGCTCGTAGGCGCTGTCGATGAAGGTCTTGAGATGGTCGTGGGTCATGGCGGCCTTGGTCAGATCAGACAGAACTGTGCTTGGCCCGGCGCAAGCTCCGCATCGCCGCCCGTGAGCGCGGCGCGAATCTCGGCGAGGAAGGAGGGAAGCGACTCGGTGCGGTGATGAATATGGGCCGGGAGCTCGGTCCAGCCCGTCATCGCCTGGTGCTCGGGGTGGGGCGTCACGCCGTGCACGAGCACCGTGGTCATCCCGATCGCATGCGCGGTCTCGAGGTTATGCGGCAGGTCGTCGAACATGGCGGCCTTGCGCGGCGCGACGGCATAGGCGCCGACGAAGCGCTCGTAAGCCTCGCGCATCGGCTTCGGGTGGAGGTAGCCGAGCGCATGAATATCGAAAATGTCGGCGAACAGGCCGCTTATGCCGAGCCGCTCGACCACGGCTTCCGCATGCTTGCGCGAACCGTTGGTGAAGATGAATTTGCGCCCCGGCAGCGCGGTGAGCGCCGCGGCAAGCTCCGGCGAGGGGCTGACCGCGCTGAGATCGATGTCGTGCACATAATCGAGGAAATCGTCGGGCGGCACGTCATGCAGCCGCACGAGCCCCGCGAGCGTCGTGCCGTGCTCGTAGTAATAGGTTTCGCGCAAGCTCTGCGCCTCGTGCAGCGGGATGCCGAAGGAATTGGCGATGAACTCGCCCATGCGCCGGTCGATCTGCGCGAACAAATTGCAGTCGGCCGGGTAGAGCGTGTTGTCGAGATCGAACACCCAGGCTTCGACGTGATCGAAGCCGCGTGGCCCACCGCCGCGATCCGTCATGGCGTTCCTCCCGCCGCGTTTTTCCGCCGGCGCCGCTCGATCAGGGTGCCCGCGCCGTGCTCGGTGAAGAGTTCGAGCAGCACCGCATGCGGCACCTTGCCGTTGATGATGACGACGCCCTCGACCCCTTCGGCGATGACGTCGAGGCAGCTCTCGATCTTCGGGATCATGCCGCCGGAGATGGTGCCGTCGTCAATCAGGTCCTGCGCTTCCGACGTGGTCAGCGACTTGATCAGGGTGCCGTTCTTGTCGAGCACGCCCTCGACGTCGGTGAGCAAGAGGAGGCGCTTGGCCTTGAGCGCCGAGGCAAGCGCCGCGGCAAAAGTATCGGCGTTGATGTTGAGGGTCTCGCCATCGGGCCCGAGCCCGATCGGCGCCACCACCGGGATCAAGTCGGATTGGATGATGACGTCGATGATGTGCGGGTCGACCGCGGCCGGGTCGCCGACGAAGCCGAGATCGGCGATTTGCTCGATATTGGAGGTGGGGTCGCGCCAGCGCCGCTCGAGCCGCTTGGCCCGCATCAGGTTCGCGTCCTTGCCCGAGATGCCGACCGCCTTGCCGCCCTGACTGTTGATGGCGGTCACGATCTCCTTGTTGACGGTGCCCGCGAGCACCATCTCGACCACTTCGACGGTCGCCCTGTCGGTCACGCGCAACCCGCCCCTGAACTCGGACCGGATATTCAACCGGTCGAGCAGCAAGCCGATCTGCGGACCGCCGCCATGCACGACGACCGGGTTCACGCCGGCCTGCTTGATCAGCACGATGTCGCGGGCAAAATTGGCGGCGAGCACCGGATCGCCCATGGCGTGGCCGCCATATTTCACAACCACGGTCTTGCGGTCGTAGCGCTGCATGTAGGGCAGCGCCTCCGACAGCACCTTGGCCTTGGCATGGACCGAGGCGATGACGTCGGCCACGCTCGCGGCCGCCGCGCGGGCCTTCAGCGCGGGCCGGTCCTTGGGCTTGGCGGGGGATGATTTGGTCTTGGCCACCTCGCGCTTATAACGGCGCTGGGGGCGGCGCGACAAGCATAGGCTCGGCTATTCAGCGCCTCCCGGCTCGCCTATACCTGGTCGCTCGCCGCAGGATTTGTCAGGGCCACCAATTCGATGCGTCAAAAGCCGGAAAAAGAAGGGTCCGGAAAATCCGCGTCCCGAGGACTGCCGCCCGCGCGCGCGGCCCTTCCCGGGCGCGGCGGTTTGGCGCGGATCGCCGCCGCCTTCTGGAACAGCCTTGGCGGCCTTCGCGAAGGGCTTTCGACCGAATCGGCGATCAAGCAGGAAGTGGCGATCGCCTGCCTCCTTTTCCCCCTGTCCTTCTTCGTCGCGACAGATGTGTGGACCTGGGCCGCGCTTGTCGGGAGCATTCTCTTCGTTCTTACGATCGAGTTCCTCAACACCGCGATTGAACGGCTGTGCAACCATATCGAGCCGAAGAAGCACGAGGCGATCCGCATCACCAAGGACCTCGCCTCGGCCGGCGTGTTCTTTGCCCTTGTGCTTGCCGGGCTCGTCTGGGCCGTGGCGCTGTGGGACCGCTTTGCGTGACGTGACGCCCGCGCGAACGTTCGTCCCCTCTCCCCTTGAGGGAGAGGGCGTCCCGCCCGACGCGCGAAGCGCGGCGAATGGCGGGAAGGGTGAGGGGGAATCTTTGGACGCGAGCTTCGCGCATGACCCCTCACCGCTCGGGCTCGCGCCTATGCAGCAGAGCGGTAGCGCATTCTTCACGCCCACGCCTGCTCTCCCAAGGGGAGAGCGGAAAGAGTAGGCGTCAGATCGCGAGAGCGGCGATGGCGGCGCGCAGCTCCTTGATCCCGGTGCCGGTGCGGGCTGAGCTTACGAGAATTTGCGGATAGGCGGCCGGGTGCTTGGCAAGGTCGCTTGCGACTTTCGCTTGTATTGTCTCAAGCTCCGCGGCCTTGGGCTTGTCGGCCTTGGTCAGCACCACCTGATAGGAGACCGCGGCCTCGTCGAGCAGCTTCATCGTCTCCTCGTCGTTGGGCTTGATGCCGTGCCGGGCGTCGATAAGAAGGAACACGCGTTTCAGCTCGCGGCGCCCCTTGAGGTAGTTGGCGATCAGCCGCGTCCAGCCCTTGACTTGAGCTTTCGAAGCCTGCGCGTAGCCATAGCCCGGCATATCGACGAGATAGAGCGCGCCGTCTCGCTTATCCCCCTCCCGGCCAGCCTTCGGCTTGCCGTCCTCCCCCAAAAGGGGGGAGGGGCCGAGCACGAAGAAATTGAGCTCGCGCGTCCGTCCCGGCGTCACCGAGACGCGAGCAAGACTGGTGCGCCCGGTGAGCGCGTTGATGAGGCTCGACTTGCCGACATTGGAGCGCCCCGCGAAGGCAACTTCGGCGCGGCCGTCGCGCGGCAGATCGGCGACGCCTGTCACGCCCTTGACGAAGGTGCAAGGGCCCTTGAACAGCGCCTCGCCTCTCTTGAGATCGGCAGAGGTAAATGCAGGCTCTTCCATTGTCATCGCCGGGCTTGACCCGGCGATCCAGCGCTTACCGGGTTTGTTGACTGCTGAAGGCGGTGGTTACTGGATTGCCCGCCCGCGCGGGCAATGACAAGGAGGAAGAACGCGGTTACCCCTCGGCCTCGCCCTTGGCCTTGGCCTTGCTCTTGTTGTTCTTGAAGCCGAGATTTTCCAGGAGGGGAATCTCCACCCCCTGCCGCGACATGATCACCGATTGCTGGATCACCGACAGAAGGTTGTTCCACGCCCAGTAGATCACGAGACCGGCCGGGAAGGACGCGAGCAGGAAGGTGAAGAACACCGGCATCCAGGCGAAGATTTTTTGCTGCACCGGATCGGGCGGGGCCGGATTGAGCTGCATCTGCACCCACATGGTGATGCCCATGATGATTGGCCAAATGCCGATCATCAGCAGCGCGGGCGGGCTCCAAGGGATCAGTCCAAACAGGTTGAAGACCGTCGTCGGGTCTGGCGCCGACAGATCCTGGATCCAGCCGAAGAACGGCGCGTGCCGCATCTCGATGGTGATGAACAGCACCTTGTAGAGCGCGAAGAAGATCGGGATCTGCACCAGGATCGGCAGGCAGCCCGAAGCCGGGTTCACTTTCTCCTTCTTGTAGAGATCCATCATCGCCTGTTGCTGGCGCATGCGGTCGTCGCCGTAGCGCTCCTTGATGCGCTGCATCTCGGGCGCGAGCTTCTTCATCTTGCTCATCGACACGTAGGACTTGTTCGCGAGCGGGTACAAGATGAGCTTGATGAGGACGGTGACGATGAGGATCGAGACGCCGAAATTGCCGACCAGCTTGTAGAAAAAGTCGAGCGCGAAAAAGAGCGGCTTGGTCAGGAAATAGAACCAGCCCCAATCGATCAGCCGGTCGAATCTCGGGATGGCATAGGTCGCGGCGTAACCGTCGACGACATTGACCTCCTTGGCGCCGGCGAACACGCGCCCCTGCGCCTGGCCGGTCTGTCCCGGAGCGATCGCGAGCGGCCCCATGAGGTAATCGGTCTGGAAGATGTCGCGGCCGTCCGCCTGCCTCCGCCCCGAGAACGTGGCGTCGAAGGGTTTTCCCTGCTCCGGAATGACGACGGTCGCCCAATACTTGTCGGTGATGCCGAGCCAGCCATTCTTGCTCTCGAATTGCATCGGCTTTGTTTCTTCGAGCGCGTTGGCATAGGTGATTTCTTCCAGTCCCTCGTTCACGACGCCGATCAGGCCCTCATGCAGAATGTAGAAGCCCTGGACGTGAGGCGTCTCGTGACGGGAGACGAGCGCGTAAGGATGGAGCGTGACGGTGTCGGCCCCGGTATTGGCCACCTGGTCGTCGATCGTGAACATGTATTTGTCGTCGACCGAGATCGTGCGGGTGAATTTGAGCCCCTTGCCGTTGTCGTAGGTCAGCGTGACCGGCGCATCTTGCGTGAGCGGCGCCTCGCTCGCGGCCGTCCACAGCGTGTCGGCGCCGGGGAGCGCAAGACCTTCGCCGCCGACGAAGCCCGACTCGGCGTAATAGGCGTGAGGACCACCCGCCGGCGACAGGAGCACGACTTGCGGGCTCGAAGGCTCGACCGTCTCGCGATAGTCCTTGAGCGTGAGATCGTCGATGCGGCCGCCCTTCAGCGCGATCGAACCTTTGAGGCTCGGCGTGTCGATGGCGATGCGCGGGCTTTTCGCGAGCGCCTCCTCGCGGGTCAGCGCGACAGCGGTGGCGCCCGCCTGAGGCGCGGCGCTTTCGGGCGCGCCTCCGCTTTGCGGCGGCGGTTGCGGCGGTCCCGGCTCGACCCGCTGCTCCTGCTGTGCCGCTTGCTTCGTGTCGGAAGGAGGCGTCTTCGGCAAGAACAAGACCTGCCAGGCGAACAAGACGCCGAGAGACAGGAGAATGGCGAGGATGAAGTTGCGGTTGTTCTCGTCCATGTCGCTTTCAACTCAGGGCCCGCGTGTCTTCCCCGGCGCGAGCGGTGAAATCGAAGTAAGGGCGGTCAGCGTCTCTTTGTTGGGGAGGGCGCGTGTGCCTTGGCAAACGCGCGTTCGAGGTCCTTGATTAACGCGGCGAAGGGCCGTTGTACCGTGCCTTCCCGCGCGATCAAGACATAATCATAGCCCTCCAATGCGTGTGACGGCGCGGCGAGCCGCACCGCCTCCTTCAATCGTCGCCGCGCCCGGTTGCGGATGACGGCCGACCCAAGCGTCTTGGTTGCCGTGAAGCCGAAGCGGGCAAGATGGGCGTCCTCCTCCGCGCCGGTCGCGCGCGGCCGTGCCTGCAGCACGAGCGAAGGCGCGGCATAACGCGTACCGTCCCGGACATATAGGAACTCTTTGCGGGTTTTGAGGCGTCCGATCGCCGTCACAGTCAGCGCGTCAGGCCGACAGGCGCTTGCGCCCCTTGGCCCTGCGCCGCGCCAGCACCTTCCGTCCGCCCTTCGTCGCCATACGCTCGCGAAAGCCGTGGCGCCGCTTGCGGACGAGACGCGATGGTTGGTAGGTCCGTTTCACGGAAAGGGGCTCCTTGACTTGGGCTTGAGGGGCGAGATGGGCTTTGGTCCCGCGACCCCGTGGGCTTATAGGGTGACGCGGCGGGCGAAGTCAATCCTGGGCTGGCGCGGCATCACAATAGCGCGAAAGGCTGTTCCGCACCGGCCGAACATGGTCCATCTACCTGTTGGATGAATGGAGCGCGGACCAGGTGAAAACGGCGCGCGAAACCGCTGGCGGCGTCACGGGCTGGCTCAAGCGCCTGTGGCCGCTCATCGCCCTTCTCGGCGCGATGGCTTTGGTGTTCGCCATGGGCTGGCACCGCTACTTCACCGTCACCGCGCTTGCCGAAAACCGCGAAGCGTTGCGGCACTTCATCGACGCCCACATGCTCTTGAGCCTTGCCGCCTTCGTCGCGCTCTACGCCGCCGTCGTCGCCCTGTCGCTCCCCGGGGGCGCGGTCATGACTATCGCCGGCGGTTTCCTGTTCGGCTGGCTCTTGGGGGGCGCAGCCTCCGTGGTCGGCGCGACGATCGGGGCGACAATCGTCTTTCTCATCGCAAGGAGCACGCTCGGCCGTCTCCTGGCGCAGCGGGCAGGGCCGTTTCTGTCGCGCTTTCGTCAAGGATTCCAGGAAGATGCCTTCTCCTATCTGCTCTTCCTGCGGCTCGTGCCAATCTTTCCCTTCTGGCTCGTCAACCTTGCCCCTGGACTGCTCAACGTCCCCTTCGCTAGCTATGTCGCGACCACTTTTCTTGGCATTATCCCCGGAACATTCGCCTTTGCGCTGGCCGGTAACGGCCTCGACAGCGTTATCGAAAGGCAGCGGGCGATGTACGAGTCCTGCCTTGCCAAGTCCGGATCGGGAGGCCAAGAGTCGTGTTCATATTCGCTCGATCCCGGGATGCTTTTGACCCCGGAGCTGATAGCGGGGTTGGTGGCGTTAGGGCTCGTGGCGCTCATTCCCGTGGTTCTGAAGCGGATGAGACGGGCGCCTTGAAGCGTTTGGCGAGGGGGGACCAGCAGGTATGGAAGAGGTACTGAAGCCCGACCTCTGCGTGATCGGCGCGGGCTCAGGAGGATTGACGGTCGCGGCGTCGGCGGCGCAATTCGGCGTGCCTGTCGTGCTCATCGAAAAGGGGCGCATGGGCGGCGACTGTCTCAACTATGGCTGCGTTCCGTCGAAGTCCCTGCTCGCGGCGGCGAAGCGGGCGGAGGCGGTCAGGACCGCATCGACCTTCGGCATCGACGTCATCGAGGCCCAGATCGACCATCGCGGCGTCCACGATCACGTGCACGGGGTCATCGCCGCGATCGCCCCCAACGACTCGATCGAGCGCATGACCGGCTTGGGCGTCCGCGTCATTCAGGCGCAAGCCTCCTTCCTCGACAATCTCACCGTGGAAGCCGGACGCGTGCTGGTGCGCGCGCGCCGCTTCGTCATCGCCACCGGATCGCTGCCGTCGATCCCACCGATCCCCGGCCTCGACGAGGTGCCTTACTTCACCAACGAGACGATTTTCGACGTGAGCGAACGCATCCAGCATCTCATCGTGCTGGGCGGCGGACCCGTCGGGCTCGAACTTGCCCAGGCCCATCGCATGCTCGGCTCGCATGTCAGCGTGTTCGATGTCGGGCCCTTCCTCGCCCATGAAGACCCCGACGCCGCCGCGGTTCTCATCAAGCGGCTCACCGACACGCAAGTGATGCTGCACCCCAACACGCGGGTCGAACGCGTCGAGCGCTCGACGCAAGGGATCTCGGTGCATTTCACCGAGAACGGCGAGGAGACCCTCGTCAAAGGATCGCATCTTTTCGTCGCCACCGGACGCAAGCCGAACGTCAAAACGCTCAGCCTCGAGCGCGCCGGGATCGCCTATAGCGACGCCGGCATCAAGGTGAACCACTTTCTCAGGACCACCAATCGCCGCGTCTATGCCGTTGGCGACGTGATCGGCGGACCGGGCTTCACCCATCTCGCCAATTACCAAGCCGGTCTCGTCGTCAGGAATGCGCTGTTCCGGCTAAGACCCGACGCGAGCGCCGGCAACATTCCGCGCGTGGTCTATACCGACCCCGAACTTGCCCAGGTCGGAATGACGGAAGCCGAAGCGCGCAAGCGCTATCGCCGCATCCGCATCTACCGCGTGCCCTATAGCGAGAACGACCGCGCCCAATGCGAGCGCGCCACGGACGGGTTCATCAAGGTCATGGCCAGGCCCGACGGCACCATTCTTGGCTGCACCATTGTCGGGGCCGAGGCCGGCGAACTGCTCCAGCTGTGGATCGTCGCCATGGCCAAGGGCATGAAGGTCGGCGACCTGATCCATCTTGTCCTGCCCTATCCCACGCTTTCCGAGCTCTCCAAGCGCATCGCCTATACTTATTATTTGCCAACTTTGACGAAGGGCTGGCTCCGTAGCATCATTGGTTTCCTGCGCCGCCTAGGATAGGCCGCGCGCGCGAGCGACCCCCTCGCTTAGGTTCGAGTGTCTTGGTGAACGACGAGTCCCCAAACATAAAGCCTGAGAAGCAGCCGATGTTCCGCTTCGTACCGGGACTGTCGGCCAAGCTGCTCTTGCTCACCATTCTCTTCGTCATGCTGGCCGAGGTGCTCGTGTTCGTGCCCTCGGTGTCCAATTTCCGGCGGCAATGGCTGATGGAGCGGCTTCAGGCGGCGCAGATCGCCTCGCTCGCGGCCGAGGCCGCGCCCGGCGGCCAACTGCCGCCGATGCTGCGCGACGAACTGCTGGAGCGGGCCCAGGTGAAGGCCATCGCCGTCAAGCGCGAGGCCTCGCGCAGCTTGATCATCGAGATGGACATGCCCGACGAGATCGATGCGTCTTACGATTTGCGCGACGCCTCGTGGATGAAGCTCATCACCGACGCGCTCATGGTCTATGTGATGCCGGACGACAGGGTGATCCGGGTGATCGGCGATCCCGGTTTTCATCAAGGCGAGTCGATCGAAGTGGTCATGGGCGAGGCGCCGCTGAAGGCCGCCATGATCCGCTATGGCCTCGACATTCTCGGCCTGTCCATTTTGATTTCGATCATCACCGCGGCACTCGTCTATCTCACCCTCGATGCTCTCCTGGTCAAACCGATGACCAAGCTCACCTGGAACATCGTCCGCTTCTCCGAGCGCCCCGAGGATCCGACCAGGGTGATTGCGCCGTCCGACCGCCGCGACGAGATCGGCACCGCCGAGCGCGAACTTTCCGCCATGCAGAAAGAACTCGCCGAAACCCTCTCGCAGAAATCGCGGCTCGCGGCTTTAGGCCTCGCGGTGAGCAAAATCAGTCACGATCTGCGCAACATGCTGTCGAGCGCCCAGCTTCTTTCCGACCGCCTCATCACGGTCAAGGACCCGACGGTGCAGCGCCTCGTGCCGAAACTCCTCGCCTCGCTCGACCGCGCCATCCGGCTATGCGCGCAGACGCTCAACTACGGCCAGGCCCAGGAGACGCCGCCGCGGCGCAAGCAGTTCAAGCTTCTGCCGCTCGTGACCGAGGTCGGCGACAGTCTCGGCCTGCCCCGGCAGCGGATCGCCTGGATCATCGAGGTCGAGCCGAGGCTCGAGGTCGATGCCGACCGCGACCAGCTCTATCGCGTGTTGACCAATCTTTGCCGCAACGCGGTGCAGGCGCTGGAGAGCGAAGGCGAGACCGACGGCGAGATCGCCGTCGCGGGGCGGCGCGAGGGCGCGGTCACCGTGATCGAGGTCGCCGACACCGGACCCGGAGTGCCGGAAAAAGCCCGCACGCACCTGTTCCTGGCGTTTCAGGGCAGCGTCCGCAAAGGCGGGACCGGGCTCGGGCTCGCCATCGCGCATGAGCTCGTGCAGGCCCATGGCGGCCAGATCGCGCTCATCGACAACGAAGGTGGCGCCACTTTCCGCGTCACCATCCCCGACGTGGTGGTGGAGTTGAAGGGCGCGCGGCGGCTCAGCGCTTGAGGCCGACAAGCCGCCTCGCGAGCGAGGCGCGGCCAGCCTTGCCTTTGCGCGGGCGACCGATTAGGTAGGGTCTGCTTGATGCCGTTTGCGAGCCTCGCTCGCTCCTCTTGCGCATGCCGCGCTTGGACTCAAGCTCGCCGTCAGGAGAAAGGTTCGTCTTCTGGAGGCTGGACGCGCCCGTAGCTCAGTTGGATAGAGCACCAGACTACGAATCTGGGGGTCAGAGGTTCGAATCCTTTCGGGCGCGCCATTAAATCAATCACTTAGCTTTCGCTCGCGCCGCTCCGGATCATCCGGGGTAACAATCGGGGTAACGTTTGGCGCACGAGGCAAGCTGTAAGTGCGATACACCGCCTTGCGGCAATGAAAGGCGACTACTTGAATAATCCA
>DASTKZ010000173.1:0-21252 GCA_035715445.1 Methyloceanibacter sp. | reverse complement strand
GAACTTAAGCCGGGAGCGAAGCTCTGGCTGATGCGGGCTAACCAGCCCGGGTAGGGCCGGCTGAGCAAGGAACGAGTCCTTGATAAAAACGTTCCCTATCGAGCGTTTTTGCGCGCTTGGCGGTCCAGCCAGCATCGCGATACGGCGTGAGCCGCCAAGAGGTCGCCTCGTCGCTCTCATTGGTACAACGAAAGGATCGCAAGCTATGCGTGCCCTCAATTTGACCCTCCTCGGTCTTTCAGGTGTGGCCGTTGCGCTGATCGCCGCGCCCACGCCAGCGTCCGCTCAACCGAGCGCTCTAGCGTTGGCATTTGGACAGAAGGCGGGCGTGGTAGAGGATGTCGGTTATCGATACCGCCGGTACCGCTACGGCGGCTATCGTCCGTATTACCGGCCCTACTATGGCTACGGTTACGGTTACCGGCCCTACTATCGTCCCTATTATGGCTACGGGTATGGCTACCCGTACTACCGGCGTCCCGGCTTTGGCCTCTGGTTTGGCTTCTAAGTCTGCTCCCGGCCGACCATCATCTCGTTCTCGATCATCGAGGCGCCATCGGTCCTAGGCCTGTTTCCAAAGGGCGTGGAGACTCTGCCCGAGGCGCTGCTCGACGCCGGGCTCGCCGAGCGTCTTGGCGCGGAGCGCTTCGGCCGGATCGAGCCGCCGCCCTACGATCCGCGGCGCGACGCGGCGACCAAGCTCCTGAATCCACAAGGCATCGCCGACTATTCGCCTGCGCTCGCCGATGCGATTGCGCGGCCGCGGGGGGATGGCAAGTTCCCGGTCGTGCTCGGCGGCGACTGCTCCATCCTGCTTGGCTGCATGCTCGCGATGCGGCGCGACCGGCGCGCGGGGCTTCTGTTCCTCGACGGCCATGCCGACTTCTACCAGCCCGAAGCCGAACCGAATGGTGAGGCTGCGTCGATGGAACTGGCGCTTGCGACCGGGCGCGGTCCGGCGATCGTGACCGATCTCGAAGGACTCCGTCCGCTCGTGCGTGACGAGGACGTCGTGGCGCTCGGTTGCCGCGATGCCGAACAAGCCGAGAAACAGGGCAGCCAAAGACTCGAGGACACCGACATCGAAGTGATCGACCTCGCCGCCTTTCGCCGGATCGGCGCCACTGCTGCCGCCGAGAAGGCGCTCATCCGTCTCAAGAGGACAGCCCTCGACGGCTTCTGGATCCATCTCGATGCCGACGTGCTCGACGATGCGGTGATGCCGGCCGTGGATTATCGCTTGCCCGATGGGCTGCAATGGAACGAGCTGTCTGCGGTGCTGCGAACCGCGATCCGGTCGGGTCGGGCGCTCGGCATCGACATCACGATCTTCAACCCTAAGCTCGATGAAACAGGGGAGATTGGCCGCAGCTTCGTCGATACCCTGGTCGCCGGCCTCGCCGCTGACGCGCGCTGAGCGCCATGCTCAACAAGATTAGAGCGCGCCGAGCTGCCGAAACATATTGTACCGGTCGTATTCGACCCAATCTTCGGCGAGCTTATCACCCTCGAAGCGGCCCATAATCATCACGGTCCACTTCACCTTGCGACCGCTTGCGGGAATTCCCTCCCACGACTTGCGCTGCGTGGCCTGCCAGATTCCGCGCCACACACCCTTGTCGCCCGAAGAGAAGACGTCACTCAAGGTGTAGGCGGCATCGGGAAAGGCGTCGAAGAAGTTGGCCATCGCCTCCCTCCAGGCGTCCCGCCCCTGCAAGCTCCGGTCTCCCAGCCAGTGCGAGACGAGATTTGCGCTCATATATTTGTCGAGGGATTGCAGGTTGTGAGCGTTGAACACGTCCTTCAGATAGGCGCGAATCCATGCATCGCGTTGGTCATCTTGCATGACGAAACCTCCCATTTTGGCGGGCGGCGAAGAATGATACGACTTCGTGCCAATGTCATCCGATCTCAAACCTCAGCGCAAGGAGTTGCCATGTTACGGACCGTCGCATTTGCCGCCGCTTTCGCCGCGGCCCAGGTTCTCTTCACTGCCGCCTCGCTCGCCGAGAGCGAATTCGCCACCCCGAAGGAAGCCAAGGCCTTGCTCGAGAAAGCCGTCGTTGCAATGAAGCAGGACGAGGCGCAGGCGCGCCAGATGTTCGCGACCGGCGAGGCCGGTGCGCCAACGCCTCGGACGGCATCCTGACGGTGCATCCGACCAACAAGGGCAAGGAGCTGAGAGACATCAAGGGCAAGCACGGCGCTCCGTTCGGCGAAACGATCATTGGAGAATGCCGCCAGGAAACGACCTACTGGTGGCCGCGCCCCGGCTCGGACGAACCCTTCGAGAAGACCACCTACCATACCAAGATCGGCGACCAGGGTCGGCTACTACGTCGAGTGAACCCGCCGCGCCGACATCCTCTATCAAGCCTTCGGCTTAGCGACGGTGGCGGTCCCCTCTTGGGTCAGAAGATCGTCCAACTCGGCGAGCCGGGCTTTGGCGCGTTTGATCGAATCGGCGGTCGTATCGACCCAGCCCGCGCCTGTGTCTTCGCCGGTGTGAACCTTGCCGGCTTGCAATAACGCGAGCTGCTGCTCGATGCTGGCGTGCTCTTGCTTGCACCAGGCAATGAAGCGATCGGGGGCTGCCATGACGCTCAGTGATGACTCGGGCTTACGGCAGCTACAGCGTCGGCAAGCCGGTCACGGAAGACAGGCTTGCTCAGAACCCTTGCGCCCGGGACTTGTTTGTTGATGCGCGCAAGGGTGTCGGGGTCCAGGCACCCGGTCACGAATACGATTGGAACATCGCATACCTGGTGAAGCCATCGCGCGACCTCGATCCCTTCGCGACCGCCTTCGAGATTGACATCCATCAGCACCACATCGGGCTGATTGCTCATTGCTAACGTTGCGGCCTGGTGTCCATTGGCAGCCAGATCGCAAACGTCGAAGCCGAGCTCTTGCATGTCTGCTTCCATATTCAGGGCGAAAATGACTTCGTCATCGACGATTAGGGCACGGCGTTGAGCCATTCACGACACCTCCTTTCCAGAACTGTTTATTGGGTCAACGCGTGCAAGCGGGTTTGGTTGCCACGGAGCGCCCAAACGGCAATCTCTGATGGGGATAACTAAGACGCCGTTTTTCGGCCGGAGCCTAATCGTAGGGCAAATTGCGGTTATTGATAAACAACCACGTGAACTCCGGCACGGACGGAGCGGGGTCGCCGAGCCAAGCCTCGCGCGTGGAGAGAATGTGATCGTGACCGCACGCGGGACACTTCACGCGCGACTGAATATCGGGAAGCTGGACGAATGTTCCCGCATCCATCTCAACGCCCGTGGAGAGTTCATGGCCCGTGTTGGGGCACCTCACCATGAGGATGCTTGCTCGTTGCATCCGGCCTCCAAATCGATCAAGCCGAGCCCTCTCGGCCGTCAGTCGCGAGAGGAAGCCTAAACGCCGCGAAACAGGTTTCCCGCGAGCAGCAGCAGAAACGCGGCCAACAACGTCTCGAAGGTGTGGGCGGCGACCACCGGAATGGCAGCGTTAGCGTAGCGCACCAACAGCGCCAAGAGCGCAAGAAACACGGAGATGATGAAAACCGCCCGCGACGGCGGCGTGAGCCAAAAATATGCCATCGGCGAATCCTCTGTTCGAATCGACTGCCCAGCGCTAACTGGTTGTCACTCCTACCAAACGCGAGACGAAAAGAGACGCAACTGAACGAGCGAGCTCGATGGACTACCAGGCTGAAGGCGGCCAGCCCAGACTCGCGTGATGCGACGTGGTTGCCGCATGCTTCGACGGCAACGCTGAAACGTTAACGTCATCCGACGCCAAGTGAACCAGCGACGACGACAGCGAAAAAAGCGTCAAGATACCAGCGAAAACCCAAGCCGTTAGCGGAACGCGCGTCTTCACCGGGACACCGTGAATTGTCCTGATCATGGCGATGTTTCCCTTCTAAAGGCCCCATCCGTGCGGCAATAACTGCGTCGAACGCGTTCGGTTCCACTCACGTCGACAGTTTCAATGCGAAGTATGCAGCGCGATTCATTTGGCTGCGGACGCAGGTCTCACAAAACTTGCTCGGAACAAAATTGCTCCCGCCGCGTTTATACCGGAGTTAAAGCTTCTTAACGGGGTTCACGCCGATGACTCTTCTCCGGTCTTCTACCGTTGCCATCGCGGCGTCTGTCACCCTGGCGATCGCATCCGGCCATGCCGCCGAGGATCGACGGTCCCAAGACCTTGGTCCGTGGGAGATCGAAACGATCCATAAGGGCGATAAACTCGACCATTGTTCGATCAATCGCTCCCTGCAAGACGATATCGTCGCGCGCTTTGTTCGCACCACCGACGACATGAGGCTCGAGCTCGAATCGCCGAAATGGAAACTGGAGCGCGGCAAGAACTATCCGGTAAAGATATCGGTGGGCTCTCTCAGCCTGGACGCCGAGGTCGCGGCGGAGCCTCAATCCGTTTCGCTCGACTTCGACAACAAGAAGCTCGAGAGCGCGCTTCGCAATGCGAGCACGCTGAGTATCGTCGCCGCCGGAGCGACGATTCGCGTGCCGCTCGACAAGAGTGCGGTCGCGTTCGATGCGCTTGCGAAATGCGTGGACGAGCAGGCCGAGACGGTTGCCGCCAACATTTTCTGCGCTCCCGCCACGTCAGCCACGGCTTCCGGCGTGCGAGAGGACAAATCGGCCAAATGCAAGGACGCCGGCGTGTCGGAAGAAACGACTAAGGCCGAGGACTCCAAACCGGCCGAGGACGTCAAGCCTTTGAGGCGGGTCAAATCCAAAAAGTTTCGCTCGCGCCCGATACCCGCTTTCTTCGCCGAAATGTTCGATGCACCGCTGCGGTGAGGTGACAGGCTAGCGTCGCCAATCGCCGCCCGCGTCGCGAACGAGGGTCCCCAAGCACGCCTTGCCCTGTCTGAGGGCGCAACAAGAAGCGGAAGCAGGTGATTTACTAAGCCTGCCGCAGCTGCTCAGCGCAGTAATCGTTGGGTAGCCGAGGGGTATTGGATATTTGCCCCGCGAAAATACCGAAGTGCTATACTCCTCACGTCTTTGGCGGCGATGGACGTCTCAAGCTCGAATTCTTGCGGGTTTTATCGTTGGCGTCGGTGGAGGGTCCAAATGAAAAGATTTCCTTTGTCACATTTGTCGGTCTTGGCGCTCTTGGTGCTCGGCGCGCTGTCTTATGGGTTGCGCGACAGCGGCCCGGCAGTCGCAGCAGAGAGTGGCGAGCTGGTCGTCCTCGATTGGCCCGGTTATGACGCGGAGACATTCTGGACAGACTTCAAGACCAAATATCCCGATGCCAAGGTAACCTTCGAGATCGGGGCGTCCGACGCCGATATCTACGGCAAGATCAAAGCCGGCAGCCAGGCCGACATTATTCATCCCTACACCGGCTGGCTACAGGGCTACGTCGATGAGGGGCTGGTCGAAGAAATCGACGTAACCAAGATCCCGAACTGGGACAAGGTCCCCGACAATTTAAAGAAGATCGGCAATTTCAACGGCAAACAATATTTCATCCCCTGGGATTGGGGATTTTCGTCCGTTCTGTATCGAACCGACAAGGTCAAAGGGCCGATCGATTCTTGGTCGGCGTTGTTCGACCCACAATACAATCGACACATCTCCATGTATGACGACGGGCCGTCGGCTGTGGGGGTCTCCGCTTACCTCAATAAGTACGACGAGCACCACATCACCCCCGACCAACTCGCTGCCATAAAAGACGAGTGGGGCAAGCAGCGAGATTTGAACCTGGTCTACTGGGCCGGCGAGCCCGAATTGGTCGATGCGATGGCCGTCGGCGATGTGTGGGTGGCCTACGCCTGGCAAGGGGCTTACGCCACGCTGGTGAAGAAGGGCGTGCCGGTCGTGTACGCCAATCCGAAAGAGGGCCGCGCCTCCTGGGTCGGCGCTTATGGCATCCGCAAGGGGAGTAAGAACAAGGAGCTTGCGTTGAAGTTCATTGACGAGAAGCTTTCCGAGGCAACGGCCAACAACGTGGTCACTGAGTTCAACTACGGGGCTGCCAACGGCGAGGTCATGAACAACATTTCCGATCCCGCGCTCAAGAAGGCCTTTTCGCTCGATGATCCGAGCGTGTTGGAACGGACCAATTTTACACCGGAGCTTACTGCCGAGCAGCGCGACGCATGGACGTCCATGTGGACGGACGTCAAGGCAGCGCCTTAGATCGGCAAGCCAGCGCTGCCGATACGCAGCGGGGCGGAACGAGCGCGAAGCGGGACAGGCGGGTAGCGCGGGGTGGTGCAGCGACGGGCAACATTCTGGGCGCTATCCCTGCCGCCTTTTATATGGCTCGGCCTCTTCTTCATAGTTCCACTCATACTCATGTTCGCGCTCAGCTTCCGCGCCGGCATGCAGGGCGAACTCTTTAGCTTCTCGCCGACGCTAAAGCAGTACCAGACGATCTTCGCGATCGGCAGCTACTGGCGGCTTCTGGGCATCTCTATCGCTATGGCCTTCGGGGTGGCTGTGATGGCCACGGCCTTGGCGTTTCCGATTGCCTACTTTCTCGTGTTCCGCGCCGGGCGCGCGGCAGGGCTTTGCCTGATGTTGCTGCTCATTCCGTTCTGGACCAGTTTCCTGCTCCGGGTGATGAGTTGGAAGTTTCTGCTCGGCTCCGAAGGCGTCATCAACAGTCTTCTCCTATATTTGGGAGTCATTGCCGAGCCCATCGGTGGTCTCCTCTACAGCCGTACCGCCGTCATCATTGCGCTTGTCTATGTATGGGTCCCCTTCGCGGCGTTGCCCATTTGCGCCGCTTTGCAACGCATACAGCCCGAGCTGGTCGAGGTGGCGGCCGATCTAGGCGCCACCTCCTGGCGGCGCTTTTGGACGATCATTTTCCCGCTGAGCTTTCCCGGTGTTCTCGCCGCCTTCTTCATGGTGTTCATCCCCACCGTGGGTGAGTACGTAACGCCGATGCTGGTGGGCGGGAGCCGCGGCACCATGTTTGGGAACATCATCCAGGAGTTCTTCACCCGGAACGCCAATTGGCCGCGGGGCGCGGCCCTTTCGGTGGTGATGTTGGCCGTAACGCTTTTGCTGGTCGCCTTCGCACGGCGCTTCGTCAACGTGAAGGCCGCTAAGATGACAGCAACGCAGTCTACCGTCAGTGAGCAAGGGCGCTTCTCCCTTCTGACCGCATACTTTGTTGGGCTGATCGTGCTGCTCTATCTGCCGCTCGCGGTCTTGTTCCTGTTTTCGTTGAATGAGGGGACGAGTTTGTCCTTTCCGCTCCAGGGCCTGACCCTTCAGTGGTACGAACAAGTATTCTCCTCCCCCGGACTGCTCCGCAGCGCGCTTAACAGCATTCTCGTGGCGGCTGGAAGCAGCTGCGCCGCGACGGCCTTGGGCACCGCGGTTGCGGTGCTATTGATGCGCTTTAGCTTTCGTGGCGACAAATTGCTTTTCGCGCTGGCCATGCTTCCGCTGGTCGTACCCGTGGTCATTCTGGCCGTGTCACTTTTGGTGTTGTTCCTTGCCGTCGGCATCGATCGTTCGCTTTGGACGGTCGCGATTGCTCACACCGTGGTGGCTTTGCCTTACGTGATCTTGATTGTGGCTGCCGGGCTGGCGGGCTTCGATTCCGATCTCGAAGAAGCCGCCATGGACCTCGGTGCGCCATATGGAAGGGTCATCCTCAACGTTGTGTTGCCGCTCATTGCCCCTTCAATCGTGGCCGGCTGGCTCGTGGCATTCACGGTGTCGCTCGATGAATTCGCTCTGGCCCTGTTCCTCACCGGAACCGAGCAGACGTTTCCTGTCTATCTCTTCGGCCAACTGCGTTATGCCAGTCGCCTGCCGGTGATGATCGCATTCGCCGTGCTCATGATGATGGGCACGTTGTTGCTCGTGTTGATTGCCGAGTGGATCCGGAGCCGCGGGAAAGCGGGCAAAGCCCTGTAGAACTGAGGCCGCTAGTCTCTGCCGAAAAATTGGCTGAGCTCTTCTGCCGCCTTCAACCCGGAAATAATCGCGCCCTCGAAATAGCCCGCATCCTTCGCAGCAATGTCGGACGATGCAAAAGCAAGCAGTCCGGTCATTCCCCAAGTCGCAGGCGCCAGTGCCTGTTCAGCGCCCAGCACCGGCGCGACCCAAGTACCGCGCGCAAACGGATCGTGGACCCAATCATGCCAGTCAAATGCGACCAGCTTTGCTTCGGGGAAGAAGCGAGAGACGGCTGCATCGACCGCGCCGGGCCGTTGCGCGTCAAAACTTCGGGCAAGGCCAAAACCGACGAGCAATGTCGCGCCATCCTTGGCTAGGCGCTCTGACAACATCCACTCAATGCCATCGCCGCCGCCCGTCGCAAGCACACCGACCGGCACGCCCACCGCGGATGCCCAAATCTTGACCCCTGCGCCGATATGACCTGTGGCCAGTGCAGCGGTTTGCGTCGGGGGCAGTGGCGGACTAAACGCGATCGCCCCGAGCGGATTGATGCCGGTCGCGAGCAAGGCACCCTTGGCATGCCAGACGCGTCCGTCCGCTGCCTCAGCCGTGACGCCGCCGGAACCATGCGCGATCCTCGTGACCGCCGAGCTCCTGACCACGCTTGCGCCCGATCCGGCGATCATGCGCTCTGCGAGCAGCGTCACGCCGCCGACGAGCGTGTCGGCGCTCACGTCGATCAGACTGTCGGGCGCGCCGCTGCCACGGCCGCAGGTCGACAGCAACTCCGCCGCGGGAACCCGCGCCGGGTCGCTATTGCCGCTGACCGTCCACCAGGCGCTGCACAGATCGCGGGTTGCTTGCGGTGCGCCGATGCGCGTCAAATAGTCCGCGAAGCTGATGTCCGTCAGCGACTGGCCCAGCTCATTATGTTCCTCGCCTTTTTTCAGCAACACGGCATCGGCAGCGATACGCGAAACGCAACGTTCGTGCTGCGCAAGGTCATCAGGCGATGCCGGGGCATCCTTGTGCAGCGCGCCATCGTGGAACCAGCGGCGCTCGGTGATTGATGCGCGGGGTCGCAAACCCACGCCATGGCGCGCGCAGGCATCGTGGATCTGTGTTTGCCACGGCCTGATCCAGGCCCCACCGAATTCCAGCAGTTCATCGCCATTGGCGAACGGCCTTGAAAAGCCGCGTCCGCCGACTCGGTCGCGGGCCTCGAGCACGGTCAGGGTAAAGCCACGCGCCGCGAGCGCTTCAGCCGCGGCGGCTCCCGCGAGGCCGGCACCGACGATGAGGATGTCCGGGTTAGATACGATGCTCACGACCGCAATCCGCGACGCCAGGAGTTGGTCCCTGGGCTCCCCAAATTCTCAGGTGAAGATACTACACTTTCCGGCGAGCCACGCGGGCTCGTGGCGGAAGCAAATTGCGGGCGTCGTATGAGCGTCGCTACTCGCCGCCCGCGTCGCGAACCAGCGCCGCCAGGCGCGGCTAGGGATTGAGCGGGACAAATCGTTTCAACTTCCCGGTTTCCTTGTGGCGCTCCAAGCTGTCGACGAGATTGATCTCGATTTGCGCGTCATGAAGACCGGATGGGGCGAGCCCCTCGACGATCTGCCGGCGAAGCGTCGCGATGTCGACCGCTCCGCTTGCGACCACGCTGATCTTGGCGCCGCCCCCGGTCTGGCGAACCTGATATTCGGCAATGTCGGGGTTCTGACCGAGCGGCGTCCGAAAGACCAACGGGTGGATATGAATGCCGCCGGGATAAACGAAGATGTCGTCCGCGCGCCCTTTCACGCCGCTGATAAGGGGAAAATGCGCGCCGCACGAGCAGGGTTTGTCGTCCGGAACGGGAATATCCGTCAGCTCGTAGCGGATCAGAGGCAGAGTGCGGCCGAAGAGTGATGTGACCAGTACGCGATCGATGGCGTCTGCGTCCTGCGCCGGCTCGTTCCTGTCATCGACGAACTCGGTGATGATGAGGTCGTCGGTCATATGCATGCCCTCATGGGCGTCGCATTCGATGCCGATGTGACCAACTTCGACACAGCCCCACATATTGTTGATCTGCACCCCCCAGGCCTTGCGAATGGCGTCGCGCGTTTCGGGCAGAAGCGGCTCTGAGTTGGTGGTGACCCGATGCGGGCCGATCTTGAGACGGTCCGAAAGCGCCTCCGCGCCCAGTTCCTGCATCACCGAGCCGAAGCAGTTGATCTGGGTCGGCTGCGCCGCGTTGAGCGCTTCGACAAGCGCGGCGAGCGGTGTGTCGGCCGAAAACCATTTGATCTTGGCCGCCGGGTCGGTCGACACGGAGAAGACGAACGGGCTGCCATGGACGATCTCGCCGGCCTCGATGACCGCCAGAAGTCTCCGCCCCGACAGACGATCCGGCGGTTCGTCGCGGAACTGATAGCGAAACGTCGCGCAGGCGATCTCGACGAACTCGTTCCAGCTCCACGGAAACACGCCGCGCACGCCCGACGAGCCGCCGGTGGCAATCACCAGATAATCGTCGAGATAGTAGTAATCGCGTTTCTTGCCTTCCAGCTTGGCGGTGATGTCGGCGTTGCAGCCGGCGAGCGTCAGGCGTCGGTCCGTCACCACCTCGTCCCAGCTCGACATCACGTCTGACTTGGTCATGACTGGCAAGCGCGCGAGATCGGCCTCGGTGAAAGATGCGGCTTCGATCCCACCCAGTCGCTTGGCATGCCAGGGAGATTTGGCCTGTGCGAACGCCAGCGTCTCGCGCAAAGCGCGCTGCCGCTCGTTTCTGATCTGGTCTTTGGACCATGAGAGCCGTGCGACATGCGCCGGCAGACGCGTCGCCACCGCGGCCAATTGTTCCCGCCTGCGCAGGCTGTCGATGATCACGGTGACCTCATCCCATGCGCGTCGCTGAAAGCTGTGGGGAACTAATATGAACGGGAATTGCGACGATTCCCATGAGTGTCGATCGCTCAGGGGTCGTCACGCAGCGAGCCCCGCCGATGCACGTACCGACGACGAAAATGCTAAGATTGCCCCGCTTTGCGTCCCGCGCTTCCCAGGAGGTCGACCAATGCTTCAGCTCACGCCGCCAAAGACCGTAACCTTCCTCGTTTCCGTTATCTTGGCTGCCATCGCCGCGAGCATTCATTATGCCGATGTTCAGATCCCCTACACCCATAGCGGGTTCTCGATCCTGTTTTCGGGCTATGCCGCGCTTCTCGCTGGCAATTTGCTTGAAGGCGTGTAGCCTCAAGGAGACCTCGATGCACCCAACCAAGGGACCAAGGGTGATGTGGCGCGTCGCAGTTGCGATCTTGGGGCTCGTTGGCGCGGGCGGCACGGCCATTGCCGCCGGGCCGTCGGGTGCGGACACGCAGAGCATCCTCGCCGCCCAACTCCGCGACCAAGGTTATGCGTGTGATCAGCCGCAGAGCGCGGAACGCGACGTTCAGGCCTCGACGCCCGACGAAGCGGTGTGGGTCGTGCAATGCGAGAACGCCAAATACCGCATGCGCCTCGATCCGGACATGGCGGCCAAGGTGGAGCGGCTCGATTAGCCGTCTCATGACGTGCGTCGCGCTTGAAGCGACACCGCCACAATTGGTGTAGGCTCTAGGCATGGCGATGCTGGTCGCGTTTCATGCCCTTGCCGCCGTCGCGTGGGTCGGCGGCATGTTCTTCGCCTATATGGTGCTGCGTCCCTCCGCGGGGCCGCTCGAACCGCGCTTGCGCCTTGCGCTCTGGCAACGGGTCTTCAGCCGCTTCTTTCACTGGGTCTGGGCCAGCATCGCCGTGCTTCTGGCGAGCGGCTATGCCATGCTGTTTCTCCATTTCGGAGGGTTCAAGGGCGCCGGCCCCCACATCCATGTCATGCAGGCGACCGGCATCTTGATGATGCTCCTATTCCTGCACCTCTTCTTTGCCCCGTGGCGCCGGTTTTCCCGGGCGGTGGAGGCCGGGCAGTTCGACAGCGCCGCTCATTCGCTCAATCAGATGCGCCGCATCGTCGCGATCAATCTCGTGCTCGGGCTGATTACGATCGCCGCCGGCGCGAGCGGCCGCTTTTGGGCGTGACGGCGCGAGCGACATCGTGCGGAAGATCATGAGCGTCCTTCTCTGGCTGATCGCCGTCTACCTTGCGATTTGCGCTCTGGCCTATTTCGGTCACCGGGTCTTTATGTATTTCCCCGATCCGGCGCGCATTCCGCCGGCCGAGGCGGGCCTCGACAGCGTGAAAGAAATCGAGCTTGCGGCGGCCGACGGCATCTCCCTCGTTGCTTGGTACGCGCCCGCGCAGGGGGGGAGGCCGACGCTGCTTTATTTCCACGGCAACGCCGCCAACGCCGCCAATCGCGCGCCCAAGATCGCGCTCATGCTCCAGAGCGGCTTCGGCGTGTTCTACCTCAACAATCGCGGCTACGGCGGCTCGGCGGGAAGGCCGACAGAGGCGAATAACGTCGCCGATGCGATCGCAGCCTATGACCGGCTGCGTCAACTCGGCGTGCCGGAGGACAAGATCGTTGCCTATGGTGAGTCGCTTGGATCGGGGCAGGCGGTGCGGGTCGCGGCGGAACGCAAGGTCGCGGGAATCGTGATCGAGGCGGCGCCCACTTCGACCGTTGACGTCGGGCGCTCGATCTATTTTTTCTTGCCGCTCGGTCTGCTGATCGCCGACCGATACAATGTCGAGCGCCATATCGGCGCCGTCAGAGCCCCGCTTCTCATCCTTCATGGCGAGGACGACGAGATCATCCCGGTTGACATGGCAAGGCGCATCTACCGTGCCGCCAATGAGCCGAAACGCATCGAGACGTTTCCGGGCGGCCACCACAACGATCTGTTCGATCATGGCGCCTGGGACAAGATGCGAGATTTTCTCCTGTCGCTGAGCAAGTAGCCGCCGTTGGAGCCGCCGGGGCCGCGCCCGGGCCCTCAAGCGCGGTTGCGGAGACCGAAGACCGCGATCGTGCCCTTGCCCTTGACGTCGAGGTCGCCGAGCGATTCTCCGTCGAAGGATGAGGCGATCTGCTCGAAAATCTCCTTCGTGGCTGCGACACTGCCGGGCGCGCTCATGGCAACCATGCGGGCGGCGACATTGACGGTATCGCCCCAAATGTCGAACTGATAGCGCTCCTGGCCGACGACGCCGGCCACGACCGGGCCGGCATGGACCCCGACCCTGACTTCCCAGTCGAGATGGGCATCGATCATGGTCGATGTCATCTCGAGCCCGCAGCGAACCGCAGACCCCACAGGATCGTCAATTTGTTGGAGGAGACCTGCCACAGCCATGAAACCGTCGCCGATGGTCTTGATCTTTTCGAGCCCGTGCTTGGCGGTAATCCGCTCGAAGATGACAAACAGCGCGTCGAGGCGCGAGACCACGTCCTCGGGCTCATGCTTGTCGCAATAGGCGGTGAAGTTGGTCACGTCGCAGAAGAGGACCGCGACATTGTCGTAACGCCGCGGAATGACGGTGCCGATACTGCGGATTTCATCGGCGGCTTTCTTCGGCAGCAGGGCGTGGAGAAGCAGATCGGCCTGATTGCGCGCCTCCTTGGCTTCGGAAAGCGCCTCTTGCAGGGCGAGCTGCGTTCTCACCCTCGCCATGACGATCGGCGCCGAGAACGGCTTATGAATGTAATCGACGGCGCCGACGTCGAAGCCCTTTTCCTCGTCGACCTCCTCGGTCTTGGCGGTGAGGAAGATGATGGGGATGTCGCGGGTGGCGGGATTGTCTTTCAGCCTGCGACAGACCTCAAACCCGTCCATGCCGGGCATCATGACATCGAGCAGGATGAGATCGGGTTTCTCGGCGGCGCCGGCGATGGCAAGGGCCTTCTCGCCATTGGTCGCCACCTTGGTCCGGAACGAATCCTTGAGCACGCCCGATACGACCGCGACGTTGGTCGGCGTGTCGTCCACGATCAAGATCAGCTTCTTATCCGGTGCGGACATTATTTTGCTTCCAGGTCGAGCGATAGCCGCGCGGCAATGCCCGAGAGACAGCCGAGCGCGGCATCGAAGTCGAACTTGCCGACGTGGTCGGTCAGGGTCCTGATCTCCGCCGGCGTGAGGATGCCGGCAAGACGCGGCCTCGCATCGACGATGAAATCGGCGGCCTCACCGTCGTCGGCCTCAAGCAGCCGCTTCAATCTCCCGAGCGGTTCTTGCACGCTGGCGGGGTCGCCGGAATGAGAGCTTGCGCCGTTGCCGGCCGCATCGTCGGGGAGCGCGGCGCGCAGATCGGCGAGCAACGCGTCGAGCGCCGCTGTAACCCTGTGAACGTCTTGTCCCGCGTCCTTCCGGTTCTTGATCGCGGCCTCGGCCTGGGAAGCGGCTTCCGCCAAGGCCTTG
Organism: Methyloceanibacter sp.; assembly: GCA_035715445.1. Classification (GTDB taxonomy): domain Bacteria; phylum Pseudomonadota; class Alphaproteobacteria; order Rhizobiales; family Methyloligellaceae; genus Methyloceanibacter. Next base: position 6,997 of record DASTKZ010000173.1, on the reverse strand, counting down.
GCGCCGAGGGTGGCGGCGGCGCCCTTCAAGGAATGGGCGGTGCGCTCGGCGGTCGCCATATCGCCCTTGGCCAGCGCCGCGACCAGGGCCGCGCCCGTTCCGCTCTGCTGCTCGGCGAATTTACGCAAGAGCGTCTCGTAGCGCTTGCGGTTGCCGCCGGTCCGCCTCAGTCCGGCGTCAACGTCGATGCGGGGAACGGCGAGTCGCGTATCGCTGTCCTCGCCCTTCCGCGAGGGCGAGGGCGAGGGCGACGGCGAGGGCGCGGGCCGGTCGCGCGCGGCGGCGCCGTGGCCATCGCTCCGCCGGATCCAGCGCAAGAGAACACCGAAGAGCTGGTCCGGGTCGATCGGCTTGGCAATATGGTCGTTCATGCCCGCCTCGAGGCAGAGAACGCGGTCTGATTCCATCGCATTGGCGGTCATGGCGATGATCGGAAGCTTTTCGTGGCGGGGATTGGCCCTGATGACGCGCGTGGCCTCGATCCCGTCCATCACCGGCATCTGCATGTCCATCAGCACCGCGTCGTAGTCGTTGCCTTGGATCATTTCGAGCGCGATGGCGCCGTTCTCGGCGAGGTCGACGAAGGCCTCGGCATCCTCGAGCTGGCCGATCGCCACTTCCTGGTTGATCTCGTTGTCCTCGACCAGAAGGATGCGCGTGCCGCGCATGTGGTCGATATCGAAGGACGGCAGGGCCGGCGCGCTCTCGAGCTTGCCGCTGTCGGCGCCAAGCGCAACGACGGCGGTGTCGAACAGGATCGAGGAGGTGACCGGCTTGATGAGAACGTTCTCGAAGCCGATTTCCTCGGCCTGCTTCATGACCTCCTCGCGCCCGTAAGCGGTCACCATCACGAGATGGGGCGCAGGGTCGAGGTTGGCCAAGGCGAGAATCTGCTTGCCGGCTTCGATTCCGTTCATGCCCGGCATTTGCCAATCGATGAACACGATCTCGTAGCCTTTATCCGCCTTGTCAGCCTGGCGGATCATGCCGATCGCCTCTTCGCCCGACGCGGCTTCGTCGGGGACCAGCGACATGTTGGCCAGCATCGCCGCCAAGACGGCGCGGGCATGGGAATTGTCGTCGACGATGAGCACGCGGCGCCCGCTCAAATCCGATTGGAGGAGGCGCGGACGGGAGCTCGCGATGCCCTTGCCAAGCCGGGCGGTGAAGCGGAACGTGCTGCCTTTGCCTGGCGCGCTCGCAACCGAGACTTGGCCGCCCATCAGCTCGGTCAGCTGCTTGGCGATCGCGAGCCCGAGGCCAGTTCCGCCATATTTGCGGGTGGTCGACGCGTCGGCCTGCTCGAAGGCCTGAAACAGCCGCGAGATTTGCTGTTCGGACATGCCGATGCCGGTGTCGCTCACGGAGAATTCGACGAATTGGCTGTCCGCGCTGTCCTCGAGCACGCGGACCTTGACGGAAACTTCGCCGCGATCGGTGAACTTGACCGCGTTGTTGCAGAAGTTGATGAGGATTTGGCCGAGCCTGAGCGGGTCGCCGCGGAAATGGGCCGAGACCGCGGGCTCGACCTCGAAGATCAGCTCGAGCCCCTTGGCCGAGGCCTTCTCGGACATCAGATTCCCGACGTTTTCGAGCACCTTGTCGAGATCGAAATCGATGGCCTCGATCGACAGCTTGCCGGCTTCGATCTTCGAGAAATCGAGAATGTCATTGATGATGCCGAGCAGGTGCTGGCCTGAGCTCTTGATCTTGAGCACGTAGTCGCGCTGGCGCGGCGTGAGATCGGTCTTGAGCGCCAGATGAGAGAGGCCGATGACGGCGTTCATTGGCGTCCTGATTTCGTGGCTCATATTGGCCAGAAAGGCGCTCTTGGCCTCGCTTGCCTCGAGCGCCGCGGCGGTCGCCTTCTTCAGTTCCTCCTGCGCGGCCTGGAATGCCTGCTCGGCGGCCTTGCGGGCGTCGATGTCGCTCCACGAGCCCACCACTTCGACCGGGCGGCCATCTCCGTCGCGAATGAGATGCTGCTCGTCGCTGACCCAGCAGTACGTGCCGTCCTTCTTGCGGAAGCGATACTCGGAGTGATGCTCGCCTGTCCGGAACAGTTCGACCTGCTTCGCCTCGATCTCGGGCAAGTCGTCGGGATGGACGTGGCCTCGCCAGAAATCCGCATCCTCCAGGTATTCGTCAGGCGCGTAGCCGAGCATCGGCCCGATGCTGGCGCTGACAAAGGTTGGCCTGTAGTCGCCGGTCGCAGCGAAACTGTAGACCACGACGGGGGCGGCGCGGAGCAGGAGATCGAGCCGCTGCCTCGCGCGCTCGCGGGCCTGTTCGGCCTCTTTCCGCTCGGTCACGTCGGTCCACGAGCCCACGATCTCGACGGGATCGCCTTTGGCGTTCCTCACCACGTATTGTTCGTCGTTCACCCAGAAATAGGTGCCGTTGGTGTTGCGGATACGATATTCGAGCGCGCGCTTGTCGCTCTCGAACATCTTGTCCACCCAGGCGGCGATGCGCGGAACGTCGTCCGGGTGGACGCGCTCGCGCCAGAGAAAGGGATTGTCGAGATATTCGCGCGGTGTGCAGCCGAACAGCCGGGTGACGCTTTCGCTGACGAAAGTCGGCTGATAGTCGCCGGTGGCTTCACGGCAGTAGATGACCGCCGGCGAAGCGTTGAGCAGGATGCTTAAGCGTTGGCGCGCGGCCTGCTCGGCGCGGTCCGTAAGCTCGCGGTTGCGCGCCAGGTCGAGCTCACCCAACATTTCGTTGAAGGCGGCCGACAAGTGCCCAATCTCATCCTTGCCCTCGTAATCAACGCGGTGACTGTAGTCCTTGGTCTTGCGCACGCGGTTTGCCACGTCTTCGAGCCGTGCGAGCGGATGCACGATTTGTCTGTGCGTGATGACGGCGAGCAGGAGGCTGAGCGCCGCGAGGCCGCCCATGATGAGAATGCTCCAGTAGAGCCTGCGCATCAGATCGTCCGTGCGTTGATTTAGAAGTCCGTTGAGGTCGGGCAGGCCCCCCGCCCAGGCCGAGAGCGCGTCGTCCGCCGCGCTTTTCCATAGTGGCCCGAGCGAGGCGCGATCGAAGGTGTCAGGTTGGGTCAGGCTCTCATCCACGGCGCCGAGATAGGCGGTGACGCTCGACAGCATCACCGCCATCGTACCCTCGGTCCGTTGCCGCAAGGCGCCGCTTGCGTTGCCCCGATAGGCGGAGGTCAAGCTTCGCGCAAGTTCCTCCGTTGTCGATCGGGCAATCGCCGCACGGGTCAGAAGGCGCGCCTTCTCCTCCGGCGTCGCCGCCGGCACAGAAGCGCTTGCCAGGCTCCACACGTCGCAAAGCTGGCTGAACAGCTTGGGCATCTGCCGCACCAAGATGTCTTGCAGGTAGTAGCTGTCGAGCTCGGGATCGAGCGCGAGATTGGAATCGTCGCCGATGCGCGAGATCAGTTCCTGGGTTTTGGCCAGCGTTTCGGCGACCAGACGCCGCTCCGCATCGCCCTCGACCTTGCCCGACCAGATTCTTTGCAGCATCCGCGCCAGCGACTCTTCGAGGGCCGCGGTCCGCAGGAGGTCTTGCGACGCTTTGGGATCGGCGCGGGCATGCGCCGCTGCGTCGAGAAATTTTGTGGGCGCGGAATGGCGGCGCGGATCGGGGAGGAGCGCGGAATAGACTTCGTGAAATTGCTGGATTTGTCGGGCGCCGTCGAGCTCCTTGTTGGTGAAATCGATGGCGATTTGCTTTTCGGCAATGGAGATATAGATCGCCACGGCAATCGCGACGACGAACGCGGCGCAAAGCAGGAACAGCTTTCGTCTGGTGCTGATGTCTTTCAACATGACAGGGCCGAACCCGCCGTCAGCACGCCATGGCCATCGGCGCGAGAGTCGCGGTTCCTTGCGGCAAGAAGGCGGAAAAGCGCAGAGGTCGCGTTTTCCCCTGGCTCCGTGAAGCCCTGCATACGCGTACCCTCACGTGCCCCGAGCGCGCTCCCCAGCGCCCGAATTTTAGACGGGTGTTGGCGGGACGCATAGGGCGCTATTCGCCGGCGGGGCAAGAGAAACCCCTGAAAACCAAGGTCCTTCCCTTTACCGCTTCACCTGCCAAGCGAGGGGTTGACCTTGGGCGGCGCAAGGTAATGCCGGACGAGCCGTCAGCCGCAGGGGGGTTTGGCAATTTTCTTGGGAAATAATGTGACAGTGTTGCCAGGACGCTCTACCGGAAGCGTCTGGATAGGCATACCGTATATCAAGCTTTGATTCGGATATTGCGGTGCAATATTGCAGTTGCGAAATAGGCTGCTTTAGGGTAAAAAGCACGGTATTAGAAGCAGGTAGCGTCCAAGAATTAGCCGTATCTGGGCGTTTCAAAGCTTACCAATCAGCGATTTAATTCGCGTTGCAACATGGAGGAATGCGTCAAAGGGCGAGTCCGGTCCTAAAGCCAGGGGCCGGAGAAGTAAGCGGTGCTTACCGATCAACTCCAATAGGAGGCCCTATCGATGCTCAAGACCCTCACCCTTGCCGGCGCAGCGGCGGATTCCATCACCGCCAAGAAGCAGCCGCCAACGGCACCACCCAAGCAGACGAGACACGCGAAGGGGAGGGCCTAACCATGGCGGTCCAAATCCCCACCATTCTTGTGGTCATTGCCTGCAAAACGGTCCTGGCCGGTCCACCGGACCAAAATGCCGCTTTCACCCACTATGAGAACCGCCAATGGGCGACCGAGCACTCGATGATGGTGTGCCGGCGGCACGAGATCCAACTTTTCGATCCCGCCGAAGCCATGCAGCTCGGCCCCGATGACGATCCCGGACCGGCGCTCAACGCCAATTTCGCGCTTGCCGGGCAATGCGCCCGCGCGGGAATTCGCCTTGCCGTCGACTGGGACCAGACCCATCGCAATACACCCTGGCGGGTCTGGCGCATCGGCTGCCCGACGCCCATCGTGGACTTGAGGACAGGGACGGTCATTGGTTATAAGCTGCCCGAGTGCGGCCACAGAGATACCGTCATCTGCGAAACGGATTCTGTGATCTAGCCAGCACGGAGTCCGTTTAGGGTGGGGTGTGTGGCATGCCTGTTTCGCCAAGGATTGGCGCAGGCCTTGCGCTTGCCGGCGTGCTGATCGGTTTCGCCGCGCTTCAAGCCTATTCGCGGAAGCTCGAGCCCGTCGTCCAGTCCTACGGCACAACTTACTATAACGGCGAGGGCCCGGCCTTCGCGCCCGTGGCATGCAAGCCGGAGAGCGAAATCCTCGCCGCGATCAAGCAGGTTCACGCCAAATACGATGAGTTCGAGGCGGCCACTCTTGCCTCCTTCGAGGAGCGCGCCACGGCGCTCAAGGGGTTCCCGCCGCTCAACGTCCAGAAGCTCTACGTCATCACCGAGGACGACCAGCTCAGGGATGGCCAGATGGTCCTCTTCATCGGACTGAAAGACGGCTGCGTGAAGACGGTGTTCGGCCTCTCGGCCAAGGTGTACCGCGAGATCCTGAGCGCGCCCGCGGGCGCCTAGGCCGCGCAAACCAATACTCTAAGTTGCGCGCTTGAACCGCCGGTTTGCATTAGACTGGCGGCAGCGATGCCAGTCTCGGTCCCGTCAGACTCGGACGTTCCGGCGCTACCCAAGGGTCAGCTCCTCTACGCCGTGGGCGATATTCACGGGCGGCTCGACTTGCTGCGCGACCTGCTTCAGCTGATCGAGGACGATGCGCATGCGCGCTCGCACGCGAGCCGGCGCGCCCTCGTCTTTCTCGGCGACTATGTCGATCGCGGGCCCGACAGCAGCGGCGTCGTCGCGAACCTCATCGCCGGCATGTTTCCGGGCTTCGACAAGCATTTCCTCAAGGGCAATCATGAGGCCATCCTGCTCGATTTCCTCGACGATCCGCTTCATCTCAATCATTGGCTCATGAATGGCGGACAGGCGACAATGGACTCCTATGGCGTCGATACGCGGGCGCTCGCGGAGGCGCACGCCCGCCCAGAGACGTGGCGCGAGGCCTTCGCCACGGCGCTGCCCGAGGCCCATCTTCGTTTTTTCAGGACTTTGCAACTCAGCATCACGATCGGCGATTATCTCTTCGTCCATGCAGGCGTCAGGCCCGGCGTGCCTCTCGCCGCGCAATCCGAAGACGACCTGGTTTGGATCAGAAGCCCTTTCCTCGATCATGCCGGGTCCTTCGGCAAGGTCGTGGTGCACGGCCACACGCCGGCTCTGCTCCCGGTCATCAGGCCAAACCGCATTGGGATCGATACAGGGGCGGTGTTCAGCGACCGGCTCACGGCGCTGAGGCTCGAAGACCGCGAGCGGGCCTTTCTTCACACCTAGAAGGATTTGAGCCCGACTTACCTGTCGGGGCGTTCGGCGGTCAGTCCGCGCAACCGGTCGCGGAGGCTCGTGCCGCCCCCTTTGCGCGCGCGCCGCGCTTCGCGCCGCGCGACGAATTTTCGCGCAAAACTTTTCGGCTCCTCGCGCGCCTCCTCGGCGTCCTCCTCGTCCTCGGGGGGAGCGAGATCGGCGCCCGCCATTCTGGCCGCGACCGAGTCGACGCCGTTTCCGGCATCGTCTGCTTCGGCCGCAGCGCCATTTCCGTGCTGCGCCTGTAAGTCTTGTTCCGGTAGCGGCGGCTCTTCGTGCGTCCTGCGTTCGACGAAGACCTCTTCGACCACAGCAACCTGGGGGGCCGCTAAGCCTTGCGCTCGAGCCACGGCAAGAATCTGCGAGCCGAGCCGGCTCAGTTCGCGGCGAAGAAGACCGTTCTCCTCCGCGCTCGTGCGGGCGCGCTGGAGTTCCTCCTGGGCCTTCGACAGTTCCGCGCTGAGGCGCTGGCTCTCCGCAAGCGTGCGCGCGTCGGGCTTGCCCAATCCACGGAGCCCGCCGCCGCCGCCGCCTTCGAGCGCCGCCCGCAGGCGATCGATGTCGGCGCGCTGATTGTGCAGGGTCGTTCGTGCCGTCTTGAGCGCGTCGGACTGGGACGCAATCGCGGTGCGGAGTTCGGCATTGACCGATTCGAGCTCGGCAAGGGCCTTCTT
>DASTKZ010000172.1:0-2748 GCA_035715445.1 Methyloceanibacter sp. | reverse complement strand
GAGCCGGTCTCGATCCTGCCGCTCATGATTGCGGGCGATGCGGTTGCGAGCGAAGGCGGGGAAGGCTGGCGCCAAGCCTTCGACGATCTCGATCTTTCCCACTCGATCACCCCCACCTCGATCTTGCGTCCGCGCCCGGATCTCGCCATCGACACCGTCAAGGCGGTGCTTGCCGGCGACATCGAGGCGCTTGCCAAGCTGCAAGACGAATACGGTTCCCCGCTCGTCATCGCCGTGGGCGAGATCGCGGACGGCGCGTTCGTGACCCGGCTTGCCGGCGCTGACAGCGTGGGCGCAGTCCAGTTCGAGCAGAGCGATCCGGTGGGGAGCGACGCCAAGGCGAGCGCCCGCCCGGCCGCCGCGCTTGCGTTCGGAACGATCGAGAGCCGCTGGAAAACGACCGGCGGCGGCGCCGTCGTGCCGGGGACGGCAGCGAATTACGCGCCAGGCGGTGGCGCGGCTCAGCCGGGGACGGCGCCACCGCGAGGCGAGGTCCCGCGCAATGTCGTGGCCCAAGTCGAGTTCTCAGGCCTCAAAGAGTGGCAGGATATCCGCGGGCGGCTGACGAACGTCGCCGGAATCCAGGCGCTCGAGGTCAATTCGCTATCGGCGCGCGGGGCAGCCATTACCTTCGACTATGCCGGGCCCCTGGCGCGCCTTCAGCAGGAGCTCGACCAAAATGGGTTCGTTTTCGGCGAGAGAGAGGGGACTTTTGTACTCCGTTCGCGTTGAGTTTGGGCCATTCAACAAATTTCCCGCTCTCCCCTTGCGGGAGAGCAGGCGCGCCGTTTGGCGCGCGGTGAGGGGTAAGCGGCGAAGTCGCGTGACATTCCAAGTTCCCCCTCACCCAGCTCGCCGCCGGAAGGCGGCTCGCCACCCTCTCCCGCGAGGGGAGAGGGGAAATGTGGGGCTGCTTCGCGAGCGCACATTTAGGGTCTGCGCCCGAGGTGCCGGTTACTCGGAGAATCTGCTAAACTCCGGTCCCGGAGGCGCCATGCCGCAAGGCGCAAATGACGTCCGGGAGGCGTGTTCGTGAATATTCCCAACAGCTTGACCCTCGGGCGGATCGTGCTCGTTCCGTTCGTGGTTTGGCTGATCATCACCCACGAGATGACCGCGGCCTTCGTGCTGTTTTTGCTGGCGGGGCTGTCGGACGCCGCCGACGGGTACATCGCCAAGCGTTACGGCTGGCGGAGCGAGCTTGGCGCCTATCTCGACCCGATCGCCGACAAGGCGCTTCTCGTCAGCATCTATGTCACCCTCGGCTTTGCCGGCCATCTGCCGGTCTGGCTCGTGATCGCGGTCGTGAGCCGCGACATCCTCATCGTCGGGGCGGTGGTCTTGTCATGGATGCTGTCGCGGCCGCTCACCATGCAGCCGCTTCTGATCTCCAAGGCCAATACCCTGGCCCAGATCGTGCTCGCGGGTCTCGTCCTCGCCGAACTCGGGCTCGGTCTCGGGCTGCATGAGCTTGTGTCTTTCCTCATCTGGATTACTGGCGCGCTCACCATTCTCTCGGCCGCGGCCTATTTCTGGCAGTGGCTCGGGCATATGGCGTCCTACGAGCCGGTGCCTCAGCCGCTTCCGCCCCGGCAAAGACCTGCGGCAAAGCTCAACGAGCCGCACCCCTCCCGGGTCAGGGCCTCGTGACGCTCGACCAGCTCACGCTCGATCTGCCCCATCGCGCGGCGCTTGGCGCCGAGGACTTTCTCGTCAGCGAGTGCAATCGCGCCGCCGTCAGGCTGATCGACGAGTGGCCACAATGGCCGGATCGCGTCCAGCTCCTGACCGGCCCGCAAGCGAGCGGCAAGACCCACCTCGCGCGGGTGTGGCAGGCGCTTTCAGACGCGCGCGCGCTCGATGCCGAAAAGCTTCGCATGGATGTCATCAACCGCTTGGGAGCGGGCGCGACGCTCATCGTCGAGGACGCCGATCGCACGGCGTATGACGAGAAGGTTTTTTTCCATCTGCTCAATCTCGCGCGGGAGAACGGGCTCTACGTGCTCTTGACCGCGCGGGCTGCGCCGAACCGCTGGGGGCTTTCGCTGCCGGACCTGCTGTCGCGGCTGAACGCAGTGCCCGCGGTCGAGATCGGGCCCCCCGACGAGGCGCTCATCACGACCGTCATGCTCAAGCATTTCGCTGACCGGCAGCTCGATATCGATCCGAAAGTGCTTACATATCTTTCGCTGCATGTTGAGCGTTCGCTTGCGGCGGCCGCCGCGGCCGTGGCTGCGGTCGATCGCGCGGCGCTGGCGACGGGGCGAAAGATCAGCCGCCAATTGGTAAGCGAGGTGCTTGCGGGGGGCGGGCTTTCGGACTAGGCGCGTGGCCGGTTGGCCCCGGCTGTAACGCAAGTGATACAGTTCTTGGCCTAGAGTTGGGGCACGCGAGTCGTTCCGAGGCGTCGTCACGAATAAAAACAACGTATTTTCAACAGGTTATCGATGAGTTTGCCCGAAAAAACTGAACGGCTCGATGTGACGCCGGGGCTTGCCGCCTTCGGCCCGAGCCGCTTCGTCAACCGCGAGCTGTCGTGGCTCCAGTTCACCCGGCGTGTGCTCGAAGAGGCCGAGAACGAGCGCCACCCGCTGCTGGAGCGCCTGCGTTTCCTGTCGATCTCGGCCTCGAACCTCGACGAGTTCTACATGGTGCGGGTCGCCGGGTTGCGCGGGCAGGTGCTCGCGGGCATCGAGACGCCGAGCGTCGACGGACTGACCCCGGTCGAGCAACTCGAGCAGATCAACC
>DASTKZ010000171.1:0-18519 GCA_035715445.1 Methyloceanibacter sp. | reverse complement strand
CCGGCGCCATAGGCTTACCCTCTGGCCCCTTTGCCGTGCGCCTTGATCCCAACTAGGTGCCCACGGCCATGCATAATGAGCTGGGGGGGCCGATAGCGACCTTACCGGTTTGCTTCAACGCATCGCGGGCGGGAAATTTGAAGGTATGTGTAGGCTGCGACACAGACAGGGGCTCGCGCCTGTGATTAATATGCGGTCCGAGGTCCCGGCCGAGGCACTTGTCGGGTCCTTCGTCTCTTGCCGTGCGTAGGCCGGCAGTTCTCATTTAGTCTTGCGTAAGCTACCAGCCCGCTCGGTTGTGACCGAATGTCTATCTAACGAGGGGCAAGCAAATGCGTGATATCCGCGGGGAATTGCAAGAGCGGGCCAGTCTGCTTGAAGAGCAGATCAACGCCCACCAGGCTGGATTCGAAAGGCACATTGAGCAACTCAAGCGCGAGCATGATTCCAGGCTCGAGGACATCAACGCCGAACTTGAGGGGGTGGCGAAGCTGATGGAGTTTGAGCTTCGCCGGTTCAGCAGCGCGCCCGCGGCGCCCACGGTGCAAACCCGCGAACCCGTGCATCATGCGTTGCATCAGCCGGCGCAACAGTCTGCCGATCAACCGCCGCAGCATTCGGCGCATCAATCGCCGCAGCATTCGGCGCATCAGCCGGTGCCGCATAGTTCGTACCGGCCGCAGCCTCAGCCGCAAACGCAACCCGAGCAACCTCTTGCCGACTTCTTGGTCCGCAAGCTGAACGAGGCCGGCGCCATGTCGCTTGACGATCTACGGCGGCTTGCGTTGCACGAGGGCTATTTCGCCGACGCTGGCCTCGACGTGCATAACGCGTTGTTTAACGCGGTGAAGGCAGGCCTCATCAGGCAACTGCCGGGCGGCGACTTCGCGCCGGCGACTATCCGGCTGCGCCGCGCGATGTAATCTCGGTGTGGTGACGTGGGCAGCGGCGACCTCCGTTGCCCACCCTACGGAAGGAATTGAAGACGCTAACCTCGGAACCTTCGGCTAGGGATCCTGGAAACGGTCTGTCAAACCGCCGCCTTCAGCCTCTCGGCCACGTCTCCGTCTAGCAGTTCAATTAGTTAGCTCGCGTGCCTTTGGCAACAAATCGGGATGTGCCGCCGGACCAAACCGGCTCCTCTGGGGTTATCCGCGCCGAGAAAACCTAGCCGCCCTAAGGCGCGCCTCCCTTTGGCGCTAGGAGCCAGAGCCGCCCGACTATACCCGATCCGTCCGCCGCGATTCTAGGCGCAGCGGGAGCCCGCCGGGCGCCCCGCGGGGACAAAATAATTCCGCTTTTCGGCCCAACCCTATGGCTCTGTCCGTGCTAGTATTTTGGGCAAACGGGAGAGAGGGAATCCCAGCGCCAATGTATCGGCCGAGCTATCCGACCTATTTTGCCGCGTGCGCTGCCTGGCTCCTCGCCGGAGCGGGCGGTCCAGCTATGTCGGCCGATGCAACCTATTGCGTCACCTGCAAAAACCCCGACCAAACTTATCTATGCCGGGTGAGCGCCGGGGGCACGAAGGCGAGCGACGCGCTCAAGCTCTATTGCGTCATCCGCACCGCCAAGGAGGGCAACCACGCCTCCTGCTCGGCGGTCAGCACCGCGAACTGCAACGGCGTCGAGAAGGTCTACAGCTATGACGGTCCGATGCCCGAGGACTTCGCCTCCGATGCGCGCAACAAGGTCAAGAAGTTCAAGGAAAAAATCGAGCGCGAGCAGAAGGCCTTCGAGAAGCCGAACACCGACGCACCGGACACGCTCGTCGAATTGACGGGTCGCGCGCGAGAGCGATGGCGCAACGCGCGCGGGTCGCTGACGGGGCCGGAAGCGTCGCCCGATGGATCGTTGCCGCCAAGCGACACCGAGGCGCTTGAAGACGGCGGCGAGAGCACGGCCGCGGCGCCTACGCCGGAGGCCAACGCCGGCGATCAGCCCGGCTTGGCACGGCGAAGCTATCGCTGCGTGATGTCCCTCTTCCGCAATTGCCGCGGCGATCAATAGGCCGCGCGGGCTGCGCGAAGGCCCGAGCTCAATTGGTTTGCAACCACTCGCGAGCTTGTCTCTGCGCCTCGGCGATCTCCTCGCCGGACATCTCGCGGGCAATTTCCACGCGCCGCGTCCGGGCGGCAACATTGCCCCGCGCCGCGGCGATGTTGAACCATTTATGAGCAGCCACGAGATCGGCGACCACGTCGCGTCCCGTCGCGTAAAGCATTCCCAGTTCGAACAGCGCGTCCGGCGTGCCCACTTGCGCGCCGAAACCAATGTCCGCCGAAATCGCCAACCGTGCCACGATTGTTGTCCCCCTGTTGAAGTCTCCGAGAGATGACCGAGTATCTTTGCGATTATCTCGGCGCCATCAGCCCGTTATTCCGAACCATCCACGCGGCGATGATCGGACAGGACTTTCAACAACGTCTAAAATCGGATGCTTAACGCGAACTCACCAAAATTCTAAGACGCGGTAACATTGATTTACGACGCACGCGCCTGCGCGCATGCCGCGTTAAGCTTTGGCTCCGGCAACGATTCCTTGACCACTCGCAATCAGCGGCGGTTAACCAGAAACCGATTTGGGAAACTGAGTTCGACCGCTCCGGTCAGGCAAGCAGCACCGTCGAGCCGGTCGTGAGCCTTGCTTCCAGATCGCTCTGCGCTTGCGCGGCTTCGGCCAAGGGATAGGTCTGGTTGACCGCGATCTTGACCGTGCCGTTGGCGATGACGTCGAACAGCTCGTTCGCCGTGGCGACAAGGTCCTTCCGCGTCTCGATATAGGCGTTCAGCGAGGGCCGCGTGGCGAAGAGCGATCCCTTCTGCGACAGGAGCGTGATGTTGAAAGGCGGCACCGGTCCCGAGGCCTGACCGAAACTCACCCACATGCCGAGCGGCTTCAGGCAATCGAGCGAGGCCGGGAATGTGTCCTTGCCGATCGAGTCGTAGACGACATCGACGCCTTTGCCTTTGGTGTACTCCTTGACCTTCGTGACCAGATCCTCTTCGCGAATGTTGATGACGTGCGTGCAACCGTGGGCGCGCGCGATGAGCGCCTTGCCGGCCGAGCCGACCGTCCCGATCACGGTTGCGCCGAGCGAAGCGGCCCACTGGCAGGCGATGAGGCCGACGCCGCCGGCGGCGGCATGGAATAGAAGCGTGGTCTCCGGCCCGACCTTGTAGGTGCGGCGCAGGAGATATTGCGCCGTCATGCCCTTGAGCATAATGGCGGCGGCGATCCGGTCGGTGATATTTGCGGGAATCTTCACAACGCGATCGGCGGCGATCAGCCGCTCCTCGGCGTAAGCGCCGCTCGATCCGGCATAGGCGACGCGACGCCCCACCTTCAGGTCCCTCACCCCTTCGCCAACTTCGGTGACGACGCCGGCACCTTCCATTCCCGGCACGAACGGCAGCGAGCTTTGCGGGTAAAAACCCGTGCGCGTATAGACGTCGATGTAGTTGAGGCCGATCGCCGCCTGCTTGATCTTGACCTCGCCGGGACCGGGCGCTCCGACCACGACCTTCTCCCATTTGAGAACTTCGGGCCCGCCATATTCGTGAACACGGATCGCGTGGCTCATTCGAGCCCGAGCTTCTTCTTGACGAGATCGTTGACAGCCTGAGGGCTCGCCTTGCCTCCCGTCGCCTTCATCACCTGGCCGACGAACCACCCCGCGAGCGCGGGCTTCGCCTTCGCCTGTTCGGCCTTCTCGGGGTTCGCGGCAATGACCTGATCGACGGCCTGCTCGATCGCGCCCATATCAGTGACTTGGGTGAGACTGCGCGAAGCGACGATCGCGGATGGCTCCCCGCCCTCGCTCCAGACAATGTCGAACACGTCCTTGGCGATCTTGCCGGAGATAGTGCCGGACTTGATGAGGTCGATGATGCTGCCGAGCTGCTTGGCCGTGACCGGACTGTCGGCGATGCTTCGTCCTTCCTTGTTGAGGCGCCCGAACAGCTCGTTGATGACCCAGTTCGCCGCCTGCTTCGCGTCGCGTCCCTTGCCGACCGCCTCGAAATAGTCGGCCGACTCCTTCTCGGCGATGAGCACGTCGGCGTCGTAGGGGCTCAGCCCATAATCGGCGATGAAGCGCGCCCGCTTCTGATCGGGAAGCTCGGGCAGATCGCGCGCGAGGCCATCGACGAAATCCTGCCTCAATTCCAGCGGCAGCAGGTCGGGATCGGGGAAATAGCGATAGTCGTGCGCCTCCTCCTTCGAGCGCATCGAGCGCGTTTCGCCGGTCTTGGCATCGAATAGCCGCGTCTCCTGGTGAATGACGCCGCCGTCTTCCAGGATCTCGATCTGACGCCTTGCCTCGTGCTCGATGGCTTGGCCGATGAAGCGGATCGAGTTGACGTTTTTGATTTCGCAGCGCGTGCCAAAAGGCTCGCCCGGGCGCCGCACCGACACATTGACGTCGGCGCGGAGCGAGCCCTCCTCCATGTTGCCGTCGCATGTGCCGAGATAGCGCATGATAGTGCGGAGCTTGCCGACATAGGCCTTGGCCTGATCCGCCGAACGAAGGTCGGGCTTCGATACGATCTCCATCAGCGCGACGCCCGAGCGGTTGAGATCGACATAGGAATGGCGCGGGTGCTGGTCGTGCAGGCTCTTGCCCGCGTCCTGCTCAAGATGCAGCCGCTCGATGCCGACCGTCACGCGGTCGCCGCCGAGGAGATCGACGATGACCTCGCCCTCGCCGACGATCGGGTTCTTGTACTGGCTGATCTGATAGCCTTGCGGCAGGTCCGGGTAGAAGTAGTTCTTGCGATCGAACACCGAGGCGAGATTGATCTTCGCTTTGAGCCCAAGCCCGGTGCGGATCGCCTGCGCGACGCAACCTTGATTGATGACCGGCAGCATGCCCGGCATGGCGGCATCGACCAGGCTCACATGCGAATTCGGCTCGCCGCCGAACTCGGTCGAGGCGCCCGAGAATAGCTTGGCGTTGGAGGTGACTTGGGCGTGCACCTCCAGGCCGATCACGACCTCCCACGGGCCGGTCGTCCCTTCGATGAGACTGGACTTGTCCGCTTTCTGGTCCATGGCAAGACGCGCGTCTTCTATCTCTCGTTTTCGAGCTGCTGGCGCAGCTTCTCTTCCTCGTACTGGATGAACCAGCCGATCATCTGCCGCCACAGCGCCTCGACCAGCTCCGGCGGCAAGCCATTCTCGGCTGCTCGCTTCCGCACCCGGTCGATCACCTGCTGAATCCGCCAGGGAATGCGCGCCTCGGCGGGAGAGTTCTTGAGCCGCCAGGCCCGTTCGACATAGGTGAAGCGCTCGCCGATATGATCCACGAGCGCGGTATCGATGCGGTCGATCTCCGCCCTCACCTCTTCCATCGTCTTGCAATCTCCAGCTTTTCGCGGCGCCATGGCAAAAATCCTCTAGGCCTACTCGGCCGGCAGAACGGCGTCGGCCTCGATCTCGACCAGCCAATCCGGGTTGATGAAACGCGTCACCTGCAAGATGCTCGAAGCCGGCCGGATCGCGCCGAAGAATTCGCCATGCACGCGCCCGACTGCTTCCCAATGGGCGATATCTACCAGGTAGATTCTGGTGCGGATCACGTCCTTGAGCCCGGCGCCGGCATCTTCGAGCGCCTTGGCGATGATTTCGAGGATCGCTTTCGTCTGCGCCGCAGGGTCGCCGATTGCGACCGGCTTGCCGCCCGATCCCGCCGTCGTGCCGCCGACCGCAACGATGCCGCTCGCGCGCACGGCTCGCGAAAAGCCGATGACCGGCTCGTACGGGCTGCCCGAAGATACCACGCGGCGCTTGCTCATCGTCTCGTTCATGCGGCTTTGCTCCACCAGTCGTGCGGCTTGGCGAGCGGGCCCGCCGCCTCTTCGATCACGCGGCCTGCGCGAAACAGCGTCTCCTCGTCGAAAGCCTTGCCGATGAGCTGGAGCCCGAGCGGCGTTCCTTCGGAGGATAGCCCGGCCGGAACGCTCATGCCCGGCAGGCCCGCCATATTCACCGTCACGGTGAAAATGTCGTTGAGATACATCTCAAGCGGATCGCCCGATTTCTCGCCGAGCGCGAAGGCCGGCCCCGGCGTCGTCGGCGTCAGGATCGCATCGACCGTCTCGAACGCAGCATCGAAATCGCGCTTGATCAAGGTCCGCACCTTCTGCGCCTTGAGATAATAGGCGTCGTAGTAGCCCGCCGAAAGCACATAGGTCCCGATCAGAATGCGGCGCTTGACCTCCGCGCCAAACCCCGCCGCGCGCGTCTTCTCGTACATCGCGATCACGTCGGCGCCCTTCTCGCGCAGGCCGTAGCGCACGCCGTCATAGCGGGCGAGGTTCGAAGACGCCTCCGCCGGCGCCACGATATAATAAGACGGGAGCGCATATTTCGTATGCGGCAGGCTCACCTCCTTTATGTTGGCGCCCGCCGATTTCAGCCATTCCACGCCCTGCTGCCACAGCGCCTCGATCTCGGGCGCCATGCCCGGCGCGCGATACTCCCTGGGGATGCCGATGGTGAGGCCCCTCACCCCCTTGCCGACCGCCGCCGCGAAATCGGGCACGGGGAGATCGACGCTCGTCGTATCCTTGGGGTCGTGGCTCGCCATGGCGCTGAGCAGAATGGCAGCGTCCTCAACCGTGCGGGCGATGGGCCCAGCCTGGTCGAGCGAGGACGCGAACGCGACGATCCCGAAGCGCGAGCAGCGGCCGTAAGTCGGCTTGATGCCGACCGTGCCGGTCACGGCGGCCGGTTGACGGATCGAGCCGCCCGTGTCGGTCGCCGTCGCGCCCATGCAGAGCCGCGCCGCGACCGCCGCGGATGACCCGCCCGAGGAGCCGCCGGGCACGAGCCTCGCGTTCGATCCCTTGCGCCGCCAAGGGTTGACCACCGGGCCGTAATAGCTCGTCTCGTTGGAAGAGCCCATGGCGAACTCGTCATTGTTGAGCTTGCCGAGCATCACCGCGCCTTGCGCCCAAAGATTTGCCGTCACCGTCGACTCGTAGGTCGGCGTGAAGCCGTCGAGAATGTGCGAGCAGGCCGTGGTCCGAACCCCCTTGGTGCAGAACAGATCCTTGATGCCGAGCGGAATGCCTTCGAGCGTGCCCGCTTCGCCCTTGGCAAGGCGTGCGTCGCTCGTCTCCGCCATCTTGAGCGCGCGCTCGGGCGTCGGCAGCACGTAAGCGTTGAGCGCGGCGTTGGCCTCCGCGATCGCGGCGATATGGGCCTCGGCCAATTCGCGCGAGGAGAACGACTTCTTGCGCAATCCTTCCCGCGCTTCGGCGATGGTGAGTTCGGTCAGCTTGCTCACGGAACCCCTGCTCTGTCCTATTCGACGATCTTGGGCACGACGAAATAACCGTCGTCGACCTCGGGAGCGTTCTTCAAGATGTCGGCGGCGCAGAAGCCGTCGGTGACTTCGTCTTTGCGCATCTTCATGGTCATGGACGCGACCCGCGTCATCGGCGGCACCGTGCTCGTATCGATCTCGTCGAGCTGGGCCACCCAGTCGAGGATACCGGAGACCTCCTTCTCGAGCCTGGCCTCCTCCGCCTCGGTGACGGCAAGCCGGGCGAGGCGGGCAATGCGGCGAACGGTAGCGCGATCGACGGACATGGGACGAAGGGGCGTTGGTTGCTTTGAGCGCTCGTCTAGCACCGCGTCGGGCAAGCGGCAACTTCGGGGGATCAGGCCTTGAAGGCGACGCCCACGTCCGGCACGAGCACCTTGTCATTGCCTAAGGCGGCGACGAATTCGTCAGCGGTCTGGTCCAGCACCGGGAAGGTCCCGTAATGGCAGGGAACCACCGTGTCGAACTTGAAGAAGCGCTGACAGGCGAGCGCCGCCGTCTTGGCCCCCATGGTGAAGCGATCGCCGATGGGCACGAAGCCGATCTTCGGCGCGTAGACTTCGCCGATCAACGCCATGTCGGAGAAGATCGCCGTATCGCCCATGTGATAGACCGTCTTTTGCCCTTTCGGGGCGATGATGAGGCCGCAACAGGCGCCCAGATAGACCGGGCGGCCATCGACCATATGCGAGGAGGAATGCCAGGCCGGAACGAAGGTGAGGTCGAAATCGCCGTGATGGAGCGTGCCGCCGGTGTTGCCGCCATCGACCTTGTCCACGCCTTGGCCGGCGAGATAGGTCGCAAGCTCGTGCACGGCGATGAGCTCAGCGTCCGTCTCCTTACAGATGCGCAACGTATCGCCGGTATGGTCCTCGTGCCCGTGGGTGAGCGCGACATGGGTGACGCCGTCGATCACCTTGTGGAAGGGAATCCCCGCTTTCTCGAACGTGGCGTTGCCGGAGAGAAACGGATCGATCAGGATGCGGCTTGAGCCGGCATCGATCCGGAAGCAGGAATGGCCGAACCAGGTAGTCTGCATGCGCTTCAATCCTCAGAATTGTCTCTCGTGAGTGTAGCACCTCTCGTCGCGATCGAAGACCTGCCCGGGCGGCTCGGCCCCGAGGCGCGGCTTCTTGGCCTCGACCTCGGCACCAAGACCATCGGCATGGCGTTGTCGGACGTGACGCGCTCGGTCGCAACACCCTACCGCACGCTGCAACGGACCAAGTTCGCCAACGATGCCGAGGCCATCGCGGCGGCAATCGCCGAACACGGCGTCGGCGCCATCGTGCTCGGCCTTCCCATCAACCTCGACGGGTCGGAGGGGCCCCGGGCGCAATCGACACGCGCTTTCGCTCGCAACCTCGGCTCCCGCATCGCCGTGCCCATTCTTCTTTGGGACGAGCGATTGTCCACTCAGGCCGTCGAGCGTCATCTCATCGAGGCCGGCGCCTCGCGCAAGCGGCGCGCCGAAGTGATCGACCGCATGGCGGCAGCCTACATCCTGCAAGGAGCGCTCGACCGGTTGAAGCGCCTCAGTACGCAAGTCTAGAGCACGTACCCCACGGGTGCTTCGGGGCAGAAGCCGAGCCCGCAAAGAAAGAGCGTCGAAAAGATATTGCCGACCGCGACAACGGCGAAGGTGACGAGCGCCGTCAGCGTGAGAGCATCGAGGCGGCTCGACAACGGCTCGCCGCGCCCGAATTGCCGGTCGTAGAACAGCATGATTGCGGCGCCGACAACGATCACGACGAAGCCGATGAACGCCCAGCTATAAAGGTGCATGCCAAAGACCTCGTTGCCGTATGAACCGCTGCCCGGCACGATGTAGAGCAGCATCTGGCGCAAGGCGATGGCGCCTCCGGCAACCGCACCCAGGATCGTCACGCCGTAATGGCTCGGCCGCGGCCCCAGCACCAGATTGAGGGCGATGCCGAAGCCCGCGGCAATGAAGGCGGCCCGTTGCAGGATGCAGACCGGGCACGGCAAGTCGCGAAACCAGAGCTGGTCGATGAAGGCAAGAGCGAGCAGCGTGTCGATGGCGACGAGCCCCAAGGCGTTCAGAAGCCGCGACAGGTCACTCGGCAAGATCGTCCCCCGGCGTCAAAGCGCGATGTTGAGAGCGTCGCCGTAATGAGCGCGGAACAGCGCGAGCAGGACCACGAGCCCCGCGGTCCAAAACCCGAGAGCCACTTCGCGCTGCCTGAGCCAAGCCGCGCCGAGTCCGCAAGCGAAGAGAACAAAGGGCAGGCTCATCATGAGCGGCTTCTCCAATGCGACGATTAACCCGTGCCGTGTCGAAGGCCCGGGTTGGCCGTGATTCGCGCCCAGTCTGGCGCGAGACTCAAGGAAATCGCGGGCGATGGCAAGCGCGAAAGGCGCGCCCTAAGCCGCCCGAAACGGACGAGGCCGCCGGCGAACCGGCGGCCTCTGAAATCATCAGCTTTGAAGAAGCGGCGTGCGAACGAGCAGGGCCTGCACGCGCAGCGCCATGGTCCGCAACGCAAACGGAATCCTGGCGGGCAATACCTCCCCAACCGAAGCAGGCGGCCTTCTCGACCGGTCCCTGGCTTGGTTTTCCCTACCGGCGCGGGTAGAGCGCAACAAGCGTATCCCAAGATTCGCCCCGCCGACACCCCCGGGCCTGCCTCAGCCTTTACCAAACGTTTGTGACGGCTGCACTTGAGGCCCCAACTGTTCGCGCCGCACTTGCCGCCTCATCCAACGGGGTTTATACAGTCGCCTTTGATGACCTTCGCCGCGCCAGGCTCTGACACCTCCTTCCCTCACCGCCATCTTCTTGGAATCGAAGGGCTTTCGCCCGCCGAGATCATGACGCTGCTCGACCTGTCCGAACAGGCCGTCACGCTTAGTCGGCAAATCGACAAGAAGCGCGACGACCTACGCGGCCGCACGCTGATCAACCTCTTCTTCGAGGCCTCGACCAGGACCCAGAGCTCGTTCGAGCTTGCCGGCAAGCGCCTCGGCGCCGACGTGATGAACATGTCGGTCGGCACGTCCTCGGTGCAAAAGGGCGAGACGCTGATCGACACGGCGGTAACGCTGAACGCCATGCGCCCCGACATCCTCGTGGTGCGCCATTACGCCGCCGGCGCCGTCGAGCTCCTGGCGCAGAAGGTCGATTGCTCCGTCATCAATGCCGGCGACGGCAGCCACGAGCACCCGACCCAGGCTCTGCTCGACGCGCTGACCATCCGCCGCCACAAAGGCCGCGTCGAGGGACTCATCGTCGCGATCTGCGGCGATATTCTTCACTCGCGGGTTGCGCGCTCGAACATCCTTCTGCTCAACGCGCTCGGCGCCCGCGTTCGAGTCGTGGCGCCTTCCACCCTATTGGCGGCCGGCATCGAGCGGCTCGGCGTCGAGGTCTACACCTCGATGCGCGAGGGCCTGGCCGATGCCGACATCGTCATGATGCTCCGGCTTCAGCGCGAGCGCATGACGTCGAGCCTGATCCCGAGCCAGCGCGAGTACTTCCACTTCTTCGGCCTCGACTACGACAAGCTCGCGCGCGCCAAACCCGACGCGCTCATCATGCATCCGGGGCCGATGAACCGGGGCGTCGAGATCGACTCCAACGTCGCCGACGACACCCGCAGCGTCATTCGCGAGCAGGTGGAGATGGGCGTGGCCGTGCGCATGGCGGTGCTCCAAGCGCTCGCCCGCCATCTGCCCAACCGGTAAGGCGGCGACGATGCGCGATCGGAACCCACAGCCCAGCTCCGAAGCCCTGGCGCTCATCAATGCGCGGCTGGTCGATCCCGCCTCGCGTCTCGATCAGCGCGGCGGCGTTCTGATCCGAGACGGCCTCATCGCCGATTTCGGACCGTATATCGACGCGGGCGCCGCCGGCGATGCCGAGATCGTCGATTGCGCCGGTCTCGTTCTCGCGCCGGGCCTCATCGACATGATGGTCTTCGCCGGCGAGCCTGGACACGAGCATCGCGAGACCTTGGCGACGGCGAGCAGGGCCGCATCGGCGGGCGGCGTCACCACCGTCGCCTGCATGCCCAACACCGATCCCGTCATCGACGACGTCGCGCTCGTCGATTTCATCCTGCGTCGCGCCCGCGACACGGCGCTCGTCAACGTGCATCCCATGGCCGCCACCACCAAGGGCCTTCTTGGCGAGGAGATGACCGAGATCGGGCTGCTCCGCGAGGCGGGCGCGATCGCTTTTTCCAACGGCAAGACCAGCATCGCCAACGCCAAGGTCATGCGCCACGCGCTCGCCTACGCCAAGGATTTCGGCGCGCTGATCGTGCATCACCTCGAAGATCCCTGGCTTGCCCAGGACGGGGTGATGAACGAGGGCGAGGTCGCGACGCGGCTGGGCTTGCGCGGCATTCCGGCCGCCGCCGAGACCATCATGCTCGAGCGTGACATCCGCCTGGTCGAGCTTACGGGCGGCCGCTATCACGCGGCGCAGATTTCGTGCCGCGCGTCGCTGGACGTGATCCGCACGGCGAAGCTGATGGGACTTCCCGTCACCTGCGGCGTATCGATCAATCACCTCGCGCTCAACGAGAACGACATCGGCTCCTACCGTACCTTCTTCAAGATGAAACCGCCGCTCCGGTCCGAAGCCGATCGCCGCGCCATGGTCGAGGGCGTCGCCAGCGGCGACATCGACGTGATCGTTTCGGTCCACGATCCGCGCGGCGCCGAGGGCAAGCGGCGTCCCTTCGCCGAGGCCGCCGATGGCGCCGTCGGCCTCGAAACCTTGCTCGGCGCCGCTCTCGGCCTCTATCATAACGGCCATGTCGATCTGCCGCAGCTGCTTAGGGTGCTTACCGCGAACCCGGCCGGCCTGCTCGGGCTCGGCAGTGGCAGGCTCGCGCGCGGCGCGCCCGCGGACCTCGTCCTGATCGATCTCGACAAGCCCTGGACGGTCGAGCCCGAGCGCCTGCGCTCCAAGTCCAAAAACACGCCGTTTGACGGCGCGCGGCTCCAGGGCCGCGCCATGCTGACCATCGTTGCCGGGCGCGTCGTCTATGATTACGCCGAAGGCTTAGGCTTAAATCCGTAGCGGCGCCTTTGGGACGGTGACCATGTCTCTCGCCGATTGGAGTGGCGTCGGTGTCAACATCCTCGCCCTTGCCGGAGGCTATCTCCTCGGGTCGATACCGTTTGGTCTCGTTTTGGCGAAACTTGCCGGTCTCGGCGATCTGCGCCAGATCGGCTCCGGTAATATCGGTGCGACGAACGTGTTGCGCGCAGGCGGCAAGGGCGTTGCCGCGCTGACGCTCATTCTCGATGCCGCGAAGGGAACGGCGGCCGTGCTGCTCGCGGCGCGCTTCGGCGAAACCGCCGCTCTCGCCGCCGGGCTCGGCGCTTTCCTCGGGCATGTTTTTCCGGTGTGGCTCCGCTTCAAGGGCGGCAAGGGCGTCGCCACCTATCTCGGCGTGCTGATCGGGCTCTATTGGCCGGCCGCATTGCTCTTCGCGGCGACGTGGCTCGCGGTCGCCTATGTCACGCGATACTCCTCGCTTGCGGCTTTAACGGCGGTCGCGGCAAGCGTGCTCATGCTTGCGGCGATGGGCGAGTGGCGCCTTGGGGCACTGTTCCTGCTGCTCGGCGGCGTCCTCTATGTTCGCCATGCCGAAAATATCGGCCGCCTTGCGCGCGGCGAGGAGACGCGAATTGGTGAAAAGCGCTAAGGCCTCATCGGCGGCGGACCCGGGCCCCCGGCTCAACCGCCGTCAGCGGCTTGCTGGCTCAGGCTGATCCGCAGCGAGAACTTTGGTCCAGCGACCTTCCGCGCTCTCGTCAACGAGTTCGGTGGGGCCGAAGCGGCCATTGCCGCACTCCCGATGCTGTCGCGGCGGGGTGGCAGGGCTCACGACATTGGGCCCTGCACCGAAGCCGAAGCCGAGCTTGGACGCGCCGACAGCTTGGGCATAACTCTCGTCGCGCTCGGCGAGCCGGGCTATCCGCCGGCGCTCGCTCATGTTGATGCGCCCCACTGCTGCTCTACATCAAGGGTCGCGCCGAGCTCGCCGCCTTTCCCATCGTCGCCATCGTCGGCGCCCGCAACTCGGGCCCAGTCCCGTCGATATCGACGAGCTGATCCGCACCACGGAATCGCAACAAGAAAGGTCCAGATCGTGCTGCTCGAACTCGATCCCGCCGGCCGGCTCCAGCGCCACGGGCAGCAGCTCGTATCGTTGAAATCGCCGCAAGGCTAGTCGCGGGTGGCCTTTTCGACCTTGGCCTCCTCGAGCGCCACATTAAATCAGATAGGCGAGGATGGGCATGCTGCGCTGCCCGCGACCCGCGCCAAACCCTCGAGCATCGAGGCGATGTATTATTCCGCAGCCTCCTTCTGCGAGGGCGTAGAGCCGTCGCCTGGAGGGCTTGCATCGCTAAAGGGAGCGCCGCCCCCCAATCCTGCCATGTCCAACCGCCTTATTTTCGTGCCGATTGACGTTCAACCCCCCGGCCCCACAGCTTCCGCTGAGGCGTCGGCGAGTGCCAAAAAAAGCAACCAATCCTTCAATATCTTTAGTTGCCGTAGTTAGTCTATACACGTGTAAGTTGTCAATCCGTCGCGGGCCGATTTGACAGTCGCGTTGCAAAACACCATTTTCCGGCCAACAGCCGGGGTCCGGCGGACCCTCCTACCCTCAGCCCGACGCAATTTGCGCGGCTAGGAAAGTCTCAATGAACATCGTCATCGTAGAATCGCCAGCCAAGGCTAAGACCGTCAACAAGTACCTCGGGCCCGATTACCGCGTGCTTGCCTCCTACGGCCATGTGCGCGACCTGCCGTCGAAAAACGGCTCGGTCCTCCCCGACAACGATTTCGAGATGCTTTGGGACGTCGAGCCCAAGGCCGCCAAGCGGCTCGACGAAATCGCCAAGGCCGTGAAGGGCGCGACGAAGCTGATCCTCGCGACCGACCCCGACCGCGAGGGCGAAGCCATCTCATGGCATGTGCTGCAAGTGCTCGACCGCAAGAAGGCCTTGGCCGGCGTGCCGGTCGAGCGGGTCGTCTTCAACGCGGTGACCAAGGAGGCCGTGCTCGACGCCATGCGCAATCCGCGCGCGATCGACCGGCCTCTCGTCAATGCCTATCTCGCCCGCCGCGCGCTCGACTACCTCGTCGGCTTCACCTTGTCCCCGGTCCTGTGGCGGAAATTGCCGGGCGCCCGCTCCGCCGGCCGCGTGCAATCGGTCGCGCTCAGGCTCGTTTGCGATCGCGAACTCGAGATCGAGCAATTCAAGGCGCAGGAATATTGGTCGATCCTGGCCGAGCTCGCCACGGCGAAGAACGAGACGTTTCAGGCACGGCTCGTCTCGGCCGGCGGCAAGAAGCTCGAGAAGTTCGATATCGGCGATGAGGCCTCCGCCCTCCGCCTCAAGGCCGCGCTCGAGGGCGGGCGTTATCTCGTTGCCAGTGTCGAAAGCAAGTCGCAGCGCCGTAACCCGGCAGCGCCCTTCACCACCTCGACCCTTCAGCAGGAGGCATCGCGCAAGCTCGGCTTCTCGCCGCGCCATACCATGCAGCTCGCGCAGCGGCTCTACGAAGGCATCGATCTCGGCGGCGAGGCCGAAGGCCTCATCACCTATATGCGAACCGACGGCGTGCAGATCGTGCCCGAGGCGGTCGCGGCGATCCGCAAGCTGGTGTCAAAGCGCTACGGCGATCGCTACGTGACCCCCTCCCCGCGCCAATACGAGACCAAGGCGAAGAACGCGCAAGAGGCGCACGAGGCCATCAGGCCGACCGACTTCAGCAAGGATCCCGACTCGGTCTCGCGCTATCTCGATGCCGAGTCCGCCAAGCTCTACCGGCTGATCTGGCAACGCACGCTCGGAAGCCAGGCCGCGAGCGCGGAGATCGAGCGAACCACCGCCGAGATCGACGTCGCCGGCACCGACGGCAAGAGCTACGGCGTGAGAGCCACCGGCTCGGTGATCCGCTTCGACGGCTTCCTCAAGATCTACGAGGAAGGGATCGACGATGCCGTGGGCGAGGACGGCGCCTTGCCCGCGCTCGCCACCGGCGACAAGCTCGATCCCCGCACGATCGAGGCGAAGCAACACTTCACCGAGCCGCCGCCCCGCTATAGCGAAGCTACCCTCATCAAGAAGATGGAAGAGCTCGGCATCGGCAGGCCCTCGACCTACGCCTCCACGCTCAACGTGCTCCGCGACCGCGAATATGTCCGCATCGACAAGAAGCGGCTCTACCCCGAGGACAAGGGGCGGCTCGTCACGGCCTTTCTCGAGAGCTTCTTCAGCCGCTACGTCGAATACGACTTCACCGCCGATCTCGAAGAAAAGCTCGACCTCATCTCCGCAGGCCAGCTCGAATGGAAGGACGTGCTGCGCGATTTTTGGCGTGAGTTCATCGCGGCGGTCAACGACATCGGCGATCTGCGCATTACCGAGGTGCTCGATGCGCTGAACGACCTGCTCGGCCCGCATATCTTCCCCGACCAGGGCGCCGGCACCGACCCGCGCGCCTGCCCGTCATGCGGCGCGGGCCGTCTCAGCCTCAAAGTGGGCAAGTTCGGCGCCTTCATCGGCTGCTCCAACTATCCGGACTGCCGCTACACGCGCCAGCTCGCCGATACCAATGGCGAGATGGCGTCGCTTGCCGAAGGCAAGGTGCTCGGCGCCGATCCCGAGACCGGCCTCGACATCACGCTCCGCAGCGGGCGGTTCGGACCCTACGTTCAGCTTGGCGAGCAGGATGGCGCCGAGAAGCCGAAGCGCGCCTCGATCCCCAAGGGCAACGATCCGCAAGGAGTCGATCTCGCCCGTGCGCTCGCGCTCCTCTCTCTCCCCCGCGAGGTGGGGCTGCACCCTGAGTCGGGCAAGCCGATCACGGCGGGCTTCGGCCGCTTCGGTCCCTATATCCAGCACGACGGCAAGTATGCGAGCCTCGGCGCGCCCGAAGAGGTGTTCGAGATCGGCCTGAACCGCGCGGTGAGCCTTCTCGCCGAGAAGGCGGCATCCTCGCGCGGACGCCGCAGCGCCAACGTCATCAAGGAGCTTGGCGAGCACCCGGAGCTCGGCGGCAAGGTGCAGGTTCTGACCGGCCGTTACGGACCTTACGTCAAGCACGGCAAGGTCAATGCCACGCTGCCGCGGGATCGCGAGCCGGAGCAGGTCACGCTCGATGAGGCGGTCGTGCTGATCGCGGCGAAGAGCGCCAAGGGTCCGACCAAGAAAGCGCCAAAGAAGGCAGCGTCCAAGAAGCCGGCCCGCAAGGCGGCGAAGAGCAATAAGGAGGCCGTCGAGGAGACGGCGGGCTGAGCGGCAAGGTGGCGAAACACAAGGGGGCCCCGCGCAAGAAGGCGGTCAGCAAGCTTCCCTCGCGGCAGGACGTTCTCGACTTTTTGGCGACGGCGAGCAGCGAGGCCGGCAAGCGCGAGATCGCGCGCGCGTTCGGCGTAAAAGGCGGCGACCGGATCGCATTGAAGGGCATGCTGCGCGAGATGGCCGACGAGGGCCTGATCGCGGGTTCGCGCCGCAAGCTGACCCGGCCCGGCGTGCTGCCGCCTGTCACCGTGATCGAGGTGACGGCCCGCGATACCGACGGGGAGTTCGTCGCGCGGCCCGCCAATTGGGACGAGGCCCACGGTCCAGCGCCCCGCATCCTCATGGTCGAAGGCAAGCGCGAGTCCGACCCCGTCGCGGGCATCGGCGACCGGGTGCTGGCGCGCATCACGCAGCGCCCGGGCGACGCCGATTACCTCTACCAGGCGCGAACCATCAAGCGGCTCGCCCGCGCGGCGGCGCGAAGCGTGCTCGGCATCTTTCGCGCGCTCCCCGGCAGCGCGGGCGTCGTCGATCCCATCGACCGCAAGCAGTTGAAGGAATGGCCGGTGCCGCGCGGCGCCACGGGCGATGCCGAGCACGGCGAATTGGTGCGTTTCGAGATCGCGCGCACCTCGCGCATGGGGGTGCAGACCGCCCGCGTGACCGAGAGGCTCGGCAATCCCGAAGCGGAACAGATGACGAGCCTCATCGCGGTCCATGCCCACGGTCTTCCCGACCGATTTCCCGAGACGGTGCTGGCCGAGGCCGCTTCGGCCAAGGAGCCGGACTTGAAGCGCCGGGAGGACTTGCGCCATCTGCCGCTCGTCACCATCGATCCGTCGGATGCGCGCGACCATGACGACGCGGTCTTCGCCGAAGCCGACCCGGACCCGAAGAACCGCGGCGGCTGGGTCGTGATTGTCGCCATCGCCGACGTCGCCTCCTATGTGCGGCCGGGGAGCGCGCTCGACAAGGAAGCGCGAAAGCGCGGCAACTCGATCTACTTCCCCGATCGTGTCGTGCCGATGCTGCCCGAACGGATTTCCAACGATCTCTGTTCGCTCGTCGCCGACGAGCCGAGGCCTTGCCTCGCCGTGCGCATGGTGTTCGACAAGCATGGAAGTAAGCTCGGCCACCGTTTCTTCCGCGCCGTGATGCGGTCGGCCGCGAGCCTGACCTACGAGCAGGCGCAAGCCGCGATCGACGGGCGCACCGACGAAACGACCGCGCCCTTGCTCGGCACCGTGCTCCGTCCGCTTTGGGGCGCTTATGCCAGCCTCAATCTTGCCCGCACCGAGCGAGGACCGCTCGACCTCGATCTGCCGGAGCGGAAGATCCTGCTCGACGATCGCGGCCGCGTGCGCGGCGTCGCCACCCCTCCCCGGCTCGACGCCCACCGTCTGATCGAAGAGTTCATGATCGCCGCCAATGTCGCCGCGGCCGAGACCTTGGAAGCGAAGCGGTCGCCGCTCGTCTACCGCGTCCATGACAATCCTTCGAAGGAAAAGCTCGCCTCGCTCGGCGAGTTTCTCGCGACCATCGGCATCAGGCTGCCCAAGGCGGGAACGCTGAGGCCCGCCCATTTCAATCGCGTGCTCGCCGACACCCGCGCGACGCCGACGGCCGAACTCGTCGCCGAGGTCGTTCTGCGGAGCCAAGCCCAAGCCGAATATGCCGTGGGCAATTTCGGCCATTTCGGTCTCAACCTGCGCCGCTACGCCCATTTCACCTCGCCCATCCGCCGCTATGCCGATCTCATCGTTCACCGGGCGCTGACGCGGGCGCTCGGCATGGGAAATGACGGCCTGACTGACGCCGAGATGGGCGACCTCGACGAGATCGCGGGCCATATCTCCCAGACGGAGCGGACGGCCATGGCGGCCGAGCGGGAGAC
>DASTKZ010000170.1:0-2297 GCA_035715445.1 Methyloceanibacter sp. | reverse complement strand
CGATAAGACGGTGATGGTCTGGCCGAGGATGCGTTCGGCCTGGGCGATGAATTCCGGTCCGTTGGCGGCCTCGCGCGCCGCCGCCGTGGCGATGATCTCGACGCGGCCCGCCCTGAGCTGGTCGATGAGGGCGCGGAACCGGCGCAAGGAGCGGAGCGCACGTTCGGCCGCATCGGGCGCAAGCCGCCCCGTCGATGCCAGCGTCCGGCCGAGGCCGCACAGAATTTTTTCGTTGAAGACGGGCGTCGGCGCGCGGCCCGAATTTTCATAGACGATGAGGCGGACCGAGTTTGACCCGATGTCAACCACCGCGATGGGGGCCAAATCGTTGGTGAGGGTCATGGGCGGCCGAGCGCTTAGTCGGTCTCGACCAGGCCGGTGAAGCGCGGCGGCGTGTGCTCGGTGAGCGACTTGCCACGGCCGGACAGGCTCGGATTGGTCATGAAATAGTCCTGCGCGCTGAAGGGCTCGGGGCCGCTCGCGGGATTGATTCGCTCCGAGCTTCCGTCGTGCAGCACCCTCCAGCTTTGCAGGTTGTCCTTGAAATTGGCCACCATGATCTGGTCGAGGATCTGCTCGTGCACGGTCGGGTTCGTGATCGGCACCATCGCCTCCACGCGACGGTCGAGATTGCGCGGCATCATGTCGGCGGAGCTGATATAGACCACGGCGTTCCGGTGTGGAAGGCCATGCCCGGCGCCAAAGCAGTAGATGCGGGAATGCTCGAGGAAGCGCCCGACGATGCTCTTGACGTTGATGGTCTCCGACAGGCCGGGCACGCCGGGCCTCAAGCAGCAGATGCCGCGCACCACGAGGTCGATCTCCACCCCCGCCTGGCTTGCTTCGTACAGCGCATCGATGATCTCGGCGTCGACGAGCGAGTTCATCTTCATCCAGATCGCGGCCGGACGGCCCGCCTTGGCGTGATACATCTCCTCGCGGATGTGGTCGAGGATGCGCGCGCGGATTCCGTGCGGCGACACCGCCATCGCCTCAAGCTCGGCGGGCTCGGCATAGCCCGTCACGTAGTTGAAGATGCGCGACAGATCGTGGCCGATGACCCGGTCGGCGGTGAAGAAGGAGAGGTCGGTGTAAATCTTGGCAGTCACGGCGTGATAATTGCCGGTGCCGACGTGGCAATAGGTGATCAGCTCGCCGCGCTCGCGCCGCACGATCAGGCTCAGCTTGGCATGGGTCTTGAGCTCGATGAAGCCGTACACCACCTGGACGCCCGCGCTTTCCAAATCGCGCGCCCATTTGATGTTGGCTTCCTCGTCGAAGCGGGCCTTGAGCTCAACCACCGCGGTCACGGACTTGCCGGCGTCGGCCGCCTCTTTCAGCGCCTCGATGATCGGCGAGGTCTTGCCGGTGCGGTAGAGCGTCCATTTGATCGCCACGACGTCGGGGTCGGCGGCGGCTTGCTTCAGGAATTGCAGCACGACGTCGAATGACTCGTAAGGATGATGGACGACAATATCCTTCTTGCGGATGGCGGCGAAGCAATCGCCCTGATGCTCGCGGATGCGCTCGGGAAACCGGCTGACAAACGGCTGGAACTTGAGATCGGGCCGGTCGGCGACGATCAACTGGTTGGTGTCGGTAAGTCCGATCAGGCCCTTCTGCACGAAGCTCTCGCGCTCGGTGACCTTCAGCTCCTGCATGACGAAGCGCTGCAGCCGCGACGGCATGGTCGCTTCCATTTCGAGCCTGATGACCGAGCCCCGGCGCCGCCGCTTGAGAGCGGACTCGAACAGGCGGACGAGATCTTCGGCCTCCTCTTGCACCTCGATGTCACTGTCGCGGAGCACGCGGAACGCGCCCTGGCTTCTCACCCGATAGCCCGGGAACAGCCGCGACACGAAGGTGCCGACCACCGTTTCCACCCGGATGAAGCGGATCGGCGCCTTTGCTTCGCCCTTGCTCGGCAAACGGATGAAGCGGTCGAGCTGCGCGGGGATCGGCAGGAGCGCGTGCATGGTGCGCAGCGACCCTTCACGCACGAGCTCAAGGCCGAGCGTGAAACCGAAATTCGGGATGAACGGGAACGGATGCGCGGGATCGACCGCAACCGGCGTCAGCACCGGGAAGACATGGGCAAGGAAATGGTCCTCGAGCCAGTTGCGCTCGGCCTCGGACAGTTGCTCGGCGCTCAGCACGTGAATGCCGGCCTCGGCCAGCAACGCTTCGAGCTTGACCCAATTCTCCTGCTGCTCGGCCGTCAACTCGGCGACGGAGCGGTTGATCTGCTCGAGTTGCTCGACCGGGGTCAGTCCGTCGACGCTCGGCGTCTCGATGCC
>DASTKZ010000169.1:0-23959 GCA_035715445.1 Methyloceanibacter sp. | reverse complement strand
GATCCCCGGCGTATCGACCAGGATCACCTGGGACGCGCCGATTGGCGCAATCCCGCGCACCGGCCCGCGCGTCGTCTGCGCCTTATGCGTCACGATCGAGACCTTGGCCCCGACGAGCGCATTGGTGAGCGTCGATTTGCCGCTATTCGGCGCCCCGATCAACGCCACGAAGCCGCAGCGCGTGGGGGCGCTCCCGCTTAGGTCTCCGCTTTCACTAGCCATCTTGGCGCGCCTGCCAGACCCCTTCGCGCAAGAGCACGGCAAGCGCTGCCGCCTGCTCGGCTTCGCGCTTGTTCGCCCCCTGCCCGCGCTCGGGCGCGATCCCTTCGATTTGCACCTCCGCGGTGAAGCGGGGCGCGTGGTCGGGACCTTCGCGGGCGACCTCGAGATAGCGCGGCAGCGGCAAGCGGCGGCCTTGCGCCCACTCTTGCAGCACCGATTTCGCGTCCGTGGCAGTCGCCTCGATGGCGTCGAGTTGCGGCTGCCAAGCCGTCCGCACCACGCGCTTGGCCGTCTCGTAGCCGGCATCGGCGAAAACGGCGCCGAGCACGGCCTCGCAGGTGTTGGCGAGGATGGTCTTTTTGCGGCGGCCGCCGCTCCCGGCCTCACCCCCGCTCATCAGAATGGCGTCGCCGAGGTTCCAGCTTTGGGCGATTTCGGCGCACGTTTCGGCCCTGACGAGCTGATTGTATGCGCGCGCGAGGTCGCCTTCGCGCGCATCGGGAAAGGTCTCCGTCAGGAGTTCGGCCACGGCGAGACCGAGCACCCGGTCGCCGAGGAATTCGAGTCGCTCATTGTTTTCGTCAAGCCTTGCGCTCACGCGCGCGCTCGAATGGGTCAACGCCAGCGTCAGCAGCGCGGGATTGGAAAAGTCGTGCCCGATCCGGGCGGCGAGTTCCTCAAGTGCCGATTTGCGCGGCTGCGACAAGGTTCAGTGCACCGCCTGCAGAAGACGCGACCAGCGCACGCTGTCGGGCCAAGCCCACACTTCGAAGAACCGCGAATTCTCATCCATCGAGAAGAAGATCACTTGGGCCTTGCCCACGAGATTCTCGAACGGCACGAATCCGACCTCCGACAGAAAGCGGCTGTCGGTCGAATTGTCGCGGTTGTCGCCCATCATGAAGAAGTGCCCCTCGGGCACTTTGTAAATCTCGGTGTTGTCGCCGAAGCCGTTCGGCACCGCATCGAGGACGGGATAGGTCACGCCATTGGGCAAGGTTTCCTTGAAGCGCGGGATATGGCGCTCCTCGCCCGAAGGCTCGATGACAACGTAATCGTCGATGCGAACCTTGGGGATCGGCTTGCCGTTGATGTTCAGCACGCCCTGAACCATCTGGATCTCGTCGCCGGGAAGGCCGATCACCCGCTTGATGTAATCGGTCTCGTTGTCGCGCGGCAGCTTGAACACGACGACGTCGCCCCGCTCCGGCTCCTTGGCCCAAACACGGCCCGAGAACATGTCCAATCCGAAGGGAAAGGAGTAGCGGCTGTAGCCGTAGCTGTATTTCGAAACGAAGAGATAGTCGCCGATCAGGAGCGTCGGAATCATCGAGCCCGAGGGAATGTTGAAGGGCTGAAACAGGAAGACGCGCACGATCAGGGCGAGGATAAGCGCATGGATGATGACGCGAATCGTGTCCCGCGCCCCGCCCTTTGCTTCAGTCTTCTCCGCCTCGATACTCATGCGGACGCTCTCCTCGTTTTGGCTGGCATCCCTCGCCCCCAAAGGCCGCCGCCCCCTATAGCCCCTCCGTTGCGGTGAAGCAAACCGCTCTAATCGCGGCGCGAGACCCGAACAGCTGAAATGATGACAATGGCCTGGGCGGTGGGAAAATCGTCGGTGATGGACAGGTCGATGCGCACTTCGTGCCCTTCGGGCGTCAGCCGGGCAAGCGCCAGCGCCGCGCCTCCGGTCAGCTCCAATGTGGGGCGGCCCGAGGGCAAGTTCACCACGCCCATATCCCGCCAGAGGACTCCCTGGCGGAATCCGGTGCCGAGCGCCTTGGCGCAAGCCTCCTTGGCGGCGAAGCGCTTGGCGTAGGAGGCGGCCCGCGCCGCCCTGCCATCGGACTTGGTCCGCTCGAGGGGGGTGAAGATGCGGTCGAGAAAACGCTCGCCGTAGCGCTCGATCGTGCGCTCGACGCGCCTGATGTCGATCATGTCGTTGCCGATGCCGATAATCATCGCCGCGCTCCGCCGGCTCCCGCTTCGGCCTCGTCCTGCCGGAGCGCCTCCCGTGCGCCGTCCATGAGGCTGCGCATGCGCGAGACGCTCTTGGCAAGCCCGACGAAGAGCGCCTCGCCGACAAGGTAGTGACCGATATTGAGCTCGACGATTTCGGGGATTGAGGCGACCGGAACGACATTGTCGTAGTCGAGGCCGTGGCCGGCATGCACTTCGAGTCCGGCTTTCGCTCCTGCGCGCGCGGCGGCGACGAGGCGTTGAAGCTCGCGGTCGCGCGCAGGACCGCTCCCGGCGGCGGCGGTGCAATAGGTGCCGGTATGGAGTTCGACAGCGTCGGCTTCCACCTTCCGCGAGGCCTCGATCTGCTCAAGATCGGGATCGATGAAAAGCGCAACCTGGATGCCGCCACGCTTAAGCGCGGCGACGAAAGGGGCGAGCGTTCCGGTCTGGCTCACGACGTCGAGCCCGCCTTCGGTCGTGATTTCCTCCCGCCGTTCGGGCACGAGACAACAGGCGTGCGGGCGCGTCGCGAGCGCGATCGCGAGCATCTCTTGCGTGAGGGCCATTTCGAGATTGAGCGGCGCCAGGCGAGCGGCTGCGAGCCTCTTGATATCGTCGTCGCGGATATGGCGACGATCCTCGCGCAAATGCGCGGTGATGTTGTCGGCGCCGGCCTCGACGGCAAGCTTCGCCGCGCGCAAGGGATCGGGGTGCCACACGCCACGCGCATTCCGCAAGGTCGCGATATGGTCGATGTTGATGCCGAGACGGATGGGAGCGACGCTAGAACCGCGCGCCGGTCTTGCAGAGTGTGCGGTCATCTTGTCCCCAAAACTTCGCGCGCCGAGCGGTGCTTGAGTTCGCGGCGGCGGCGATTCTTGTAGGCCTCGACCATCGGCTTGACGAGCACGTAGCTCAGAGCCGCGAGGAGAAGTCCGACCGGCACGCAGCCGAGCATCATCGGTTTCAGGATCGGCCAAAGCTGTTCGAGGGAGGACTGGAAGATGCCGCCGGAGAGGTCGATCTCGCGTGGCTTTGGTTCGCCTCCCAGCATGAAATTGCCGACGTGGTAGGTCACGTACCAGATCAGCGGATAGGTCAGAGGATTGCCGAGAAAGGTTCCGAGCACCGCGGCGACAATGCTGCCGCCGATGATCCAGGCGATAAGCATGGCCATGACGAGATGAGTGCCGATGAAGGGCGTGAACGCCGAGAACACGCCGGCGGCAAAGCCGAGCGCGACGGCATGCGGCGTGTCGCTCAAGCGCCGCAGGCGATAGACGACGTAGCGGCTGGAACGGCTCCAGCTCCGCCGAGGCCACATATGCACCCGCATCCGCTCAAGGAAACTTTCCGCCTCGCGGCGCTTGAACAGCATCATTGCCTCGCTACGCGCAATCTCAAAGTCCGAACGCCGGATGCAAATGGCGCCGGGCGAAGGACCATAGCCATATTTAGGTAAAATTCCCTTATAGCGCCAGGGCGCTAGACGCCCGTGCGGACGGCGCGGCTCACCACATCCTTGGCTTTCAGCCCGGCAATGATGTCGTTGAGGTGCTTCAAGTCCCACACTTCGAGGTCGATCAGCATCTCGGTGTAGTCGGCGACGCTGTTCGTCATTTTGATATTGTCGATATTGCCGTTGGCCTCGCCGATCACGGTGGCAATTTGCGCAAGACTGCCCGGCTCGTTCAGCACCGTCACGGAAATTCGCGCCGGGAAGCGCTGCGGATTGTCTTCGTCGATGTCCCAGGTGACATCGATCCACCGCTCGGGCTCCTCGTCGAATGCCTTCAGCGCCTCGGCATGGATCGGATAGATGGTGATGCCCTGACCCGGCGTGAGGATGCCGACGATGCGGTCGCCGGGAACCGCGCCGCCCGGAGCGAAGCTCACCGGCAAATCGCCGCGCATGCCCCTGATCGGAATGCCGCTCGTATCCTCCTCGCGCGGCCGCTCCCCCGACCCCGGCCAGCGGAATTTGAGGCCCATGACCTTGCGCAGTCCGAACCAGCCTTCGTCGTTGCGCTTGACCTTGCGGCGGCGCTTGGGCGCCTCTTGCGGCTTCTCCCCGGGGAACATCGCCCGGATCACATCGGCGGAGGCGAGCTCGCCGCGGCCGACCGCGGCCATGACGTCCTCCGTGGTCTTTTGCGACAGGCGTCCGAGCGCCGAGGCAAGACCGCCCTCGGCGAAGGCCTTGTTGCGGCGCTGGAACGCCCTGACGAGAATTTCGCGGCCGAGCTTGCCGTATTGCGCGCGCACGGCGTCGCGGGTGGCGCGGCGGATCGCCGAGCGCGCCTTGCCGGTGACGGCGATACTCTGCCACGCGGAAGGTGGAAGCTGGGCCTTGGAACAAACGATCTCGACCTCGTCGCCGTTCCTGAGCTCGGTCCCGAGCGGCATTGGGCGTCCATTGATCTTGGCGCCGACACAGGTGTTGCCGACATCGGTGTGCACGGCATAAGCAAAGTCGATCGGGTTTGCGCCGCGGGGAAGCGCGATCAAGCGCCCCTTGGGCGTGAAGCAGAAGACCTGGTCCTTGAACAGCTCGAGCTTGGTGTGCTCGAGAAACTCTTCCGGGTTGTCGCCGTCGAGCAGCATGCCGACGAGATGTCGCAGCCAGCGATAGGCGTTCGAATCCTGAGATGGACCGGTGCCCCGGCCTTGCGCGCCGTTCAGATCCTTGTAAAGCGCATGCGCCGCGACGCCATATTCGGCGACCGAGTGCATACGCTCGGTGCGAATTTGCAGCTCGACGCGCTGATGGCGCGGACCGACGATCGTGGTGTGGATCGACTGGTAGTCGTTCTGCTTCGGGTTGGAGATATAGTCCTTGAAGCGGCCGGGCACCGTATGCCAGCTCGTGTGCACCACCGCGAGCGCCCGGTAGCAATCCTCGACCGCAGGCACGACGATGCGGAACGCATAGATGTCGGAGAGCTGCTCGAGCGAGATTTGCTTCCGCTCCATCTTGCTCCAGATGGCGTAGGGCTTCTTCTCCCGCCCGGCAGCGAAACCGGCAACCTTGGTCTCTCGAAGCTTGGCCGTAAGCGCGGCCGCGATCTCGTTGATCAATCCCTGATTGCGCTCGCGCAGCGTGGCGAGCCGCTCGACGACCGTGGCGTAAGCTTGGGGATGCAGCGCCTTGAAGGCGTGGTCCTCCAGCTCCTCGCGCAGCCACTGCATGCCCATGCGCCCGGCGAGCGGCGCATAGATCTCCATGGTCTCCTCGGCGACGAGCTTGCGCTTGTCCGGCTTCATCGCCCACAGCGTCCGCATGTTGTGCAAGCGGTCGGCGAGCTTGACCAGGAGCACGCGGATGTCGCTCGAAATGGCGAGCAGCAGTTTGCGGAAGTTCTCCGCCTGTTCGGCCTTCTTGGTGACGAGGTCGAGCTTCTTGATCTTGGTGAGGCCGTCCACCAGCGTGCCGATCTCGCGGCCGAACAGCGCATCGATCTCCGAGCGCGTGACGTCGGTATCCTCGATGGTGTCGTGCAGAAGCGCCGTGGCGATGGTGGCGTCGTCGAGGCGCATCTCGGCGAGGATCGCCGCCACTTCGAGCGGGTGCGAGAAGTAAGGCGCGCCGGAGGCCCGCTTCTGATTGCCGTGGGCCTTCATGGCATAGACATAGGCGCGGTTGAGCAGCGCCTCGTCGGCAGTCGGCTGATAGCTTAAGACCCGCTCGACCAGCTCGTATTGGCGGGTCATGGCGCGGCCTTCTCGGCGCGCGCGCGACGTCCAAAGCGCGCTTCAGTCACCCGCGTAGCAATGCGACAGGCAACGCGCCCGAAGTGGAAGGCAGGGTCAGCGTGAGCGGGGTCCCGCATTGGAGCCATCCGAAGGCGCCTGGCTCGCCATCCGGCGCAGGAGCTCCTCCTCGGTCATCTTGTCGATCGCCGTATCGGTCGACTGATCGTCCTGGCCGAACACGGGCATCCGCGTGTCGGTCGAGAGCATCGGCACGGCTTCGGCCTCGGGTTCGTCCACCTCGACATATTTCTGCATCGAGTGGATAAAATCCTCGCGCAGATCGTCGCAAGCGATTTTCTTGTCGGCAATCTCGCGGAGCGCCACGACAGGATTCTTGTCGTTGTCGCGCTGCACCGCGATCTGGGCGCCGGCGGAGATGGTGCGGGCGCGGTGGCTGGCCAAGAGCACGAGCTCGAAGCGGTTGGGAACCTTATCGATGCAATCTTCGACGGTCACGCGAGCCATCAGTCAATCCTTGTCCAATGAAAGCGATTTCGCCTCTATGTAGGCGCTTCGCTCGGGGGAGGCAAGCCGAACGGCGCTCATCGAAGCCTTTTCAACACGGCGCCCTGCCCCCGCTTGACCGCCTGCCGCCACAGCTCGCGCGCGCTCGCTTTGAGGGCAGGATGCCGCCAATCGGGCGCAATATCGAGGAGCGGCCGGAGCACGAAGGGGCGGCGATGGGCGAGCGGATGCGGCAGGGTGAGCGGCCGAGCGCCGGCGCGCGCATAGGCTGACCTGCGCCCCTGCCAGTGCCTCACCTGGCCGCCGTAATCGACAATGTCGAGATCGAGGGTGCGCCGGCCCCAGGGCCTGCCGCCCCTCCGGCCAGCGCGGCGTTCGATCCCTTTCAGCACGCGGAGCAGAGCCTCGGGCGAGAGCCGCGTGTCGAGCAGCGCGACGGCATTGACATAAGGGGGCTGCCTCGCGCTCCCGACCGCGGCCGTCACATAGAGCGGCGAGACTGCCGCAACCTCGATCTTGGCTCGCCTCATTTCGTCCAAGGCTTGAGCAATCGTTTCGGCAGGCGTTCCCCAAATGCCGGGATAATTGGCACCAAGGCCGATCACGATTTTGCTACGCGGGTTCAATTGCGGAGCCACCCCGCCATACCTATGTTGTTCATAGTGGGCTTCTCATCACGCATTGCGAGAGGCCGCTTTGTATCAATCAAGTCATATTGAAGTGAATGAGATGCAAATGAACTTTTATCCGAACGAACGAATCGCCCTTTTCATCGACGGCGCCAATCTCTACGCCACTGCCAAGTCGCTTGCATTCGACATCGACTACAAGCGGTTGCTTGCGCTCTTCCGCACCAAGGGTCAGCTCGTGCGCGCGCTCTATTACACGGCGCTCATCGAGGACCAGGAGTATTCCTCGATCAGGCCGCTGGTTGATTGGCTCGACTACAACGGCTACACCATGGTGACGAAGCCGACCAAGGAATTCGTCGATGCGATGGGTCGGCGCAAGATCAAGGGCAACATGGATATCGAGCTTGCGGTCGATGCCATGGAGCTTGCCGACCATCTCGATCATATAGTGCTGTTCTCTGGCGACGGCGATTTCCGCTCGCTTGTCGAGGCGCTTCAGCACAAGGGCAAACGGGTCAGCGTCGTTTCCACGCTGGCGACAACGCCGCCGATGGTCGCCGACGAGCTTCGCCGCCAAGCCGACCAATTCATCGACCTCGCCAATCTGCAAAACGAAATCGGCCGCGATCCGTCCGAGCGGGCGCAACGCGGCGAGCGCAGGCGCGGCGAACCGGCCGACGAGTTTCAGTCCGAAGACCTGATCGAAACGTGATCTTCGAGAGTGGCGCGCGCGCTTGCATGACGCTAGTCATTAGGGATGGCCTCCCTTCACGCCCGCGCGCCCGTAGGCCCCGAGCCGGTCAAGAATTGCCCGCTCTGCCCGCGCCTCGTGACCTTCCGCGAGGAGAACCGGCGCGCGCATCCCGATTGGTTCAACGGAGCGGTGCCGTCCTTCGGGTCTGAGGACGCGCGGCTCCTCATCGTTGGGCTCGCGCCCGGGCTTAAAGGCGCAAACCGCACCGGCCGCCCCTTCTTCGGCGACTTTGCCGGAGAGCTGCTCTACCCCACTCTGCTCACAGCGGGTCTGGCGCGCGGGCGCTACCAACAGGGCGCGCCCGAGGCGCTTCAGCTCGTCGACTGCATGATCGCCAATGCCGTGCGCTGCGTCCCGCCGCAGAACAAGCCGACGCCGAAGGAAGTTGCAACCTGCCGCCCATTTCTTCTCGCCCGCATCGAGGCACTGCCCAATCTCATCGCGCTTCTTGCCATCGGCCGCATCGCCCACGACGCGATCCTCGATGCGCTTTGGTTGAAACGGGGCGCCTTTCCCTTCGCTCACGGGGCGCGCCACGCTCTTCCGGGCGGGCTCATCCTGTTCGACACCTATCATTGCTCCCGCCAGAACACGAATACCGGGCGGCTGACGCCGGCAATGTTCGAGAAGGTCGTGACAGAGGCTGCGGCAAGTCTGCGTCGGAGGTGAATGGGGCAAGCCTCCTTGCGGGAGTTCGATAACTCGTGCAAGCTTTGGGCGCGGGGGGAAAGACCCGAGGGTGCTCCATGGCGGGGCTGGAAATCTCGCCGGCCAAGGTCGGCTTTGTCATCGTCAAGGCGCGTGAGATCGCGGCCAAGGTCGCGGCCTGGGACGACGGCGCTACGTCCGATCATGACGCCGAATCGATCCTTGAATCGTTCGCCGACGACGCGACCGAAGACGAGCTTCTGAGCTTCATCCGCGACCTTAACGAGGACGAGCAGGCGAGCCTCGTCGCTCTCGCCTGGATCGGCAGGGGTTCGTTCGGCCCCGAAGAGCTCGAAGAGGCGCTCGCCACGGCCCGGACCGAGCGCACCAATCGCACCAACGAGTATCTCCTCGGCATGCCGCTCCTCCCCGACTATCTCGAAGAGGCGCTCGACCGGCTCGGCTATTCGGTCGAGGACGCCGAGGACGATGCGCTCTAGCGCGCGCTGTCGGTCTCAAACTTCGCGCAAGACCTCCGCGGCGTGGCCTGCCGGGTCGATGACCGGATAGAAGACCCTCTCGATGCGGCCGCCGGCGACGAGAAGCGTGAGGCGCTTCAAGTAGGTTGTGCCGCCCGTCGCGAAGGTTGGGAGGGTGAGCCCCGCGCCGAACGCGCCCGCTTCATCGCTCAACATCGGAAACGGCCAGCCAAGCCGCGCGACAAGCTCGCGCTGATAGGCCGTATCCTGGCGGCTCAGGCCGAAGAGCCGCACACCCTCTTGGGCAAAATCCCCATGACGGACGCGAAAGCCCTCGAGCTCGGGCGTCGAACCGTGCGCGCCGGGGATGAGATCCCAATCGGGCGGATTGCGAAAGCCGGGGCGGCCAGTCCAGGGATAAACGATGACGACGCTTCGCCCTCGAAGCGCGGCGAGATTGACGGCCGTTCCGTCAGTTGCCGGCAACGCGACCGGCGGCACATTCGTGCCCGACGTCAAATAGAAGGCGTCTCCATCGTCCGTCGCTTGAGGAAAGTCCGGCACGCGTGCCGCCTCATCCCTTCTCGCGCATCAGGCGGCCCTTCTGCCGATCCCAATCCCGCTTCTTCTCCGTTTCGCGCTTGTCGTGCAGCTTCTTGCCCTTGGCCAGGCCAAGCTCGACCTTGGCGATCCCGCGCGCGTTGAAATAGAGCCTGAGCGGCACCAGGGTCATGCCCTGACGCTGGATGGCGCCGAGGAGGCGCGCGATTTCGCGCGCGTGCAACAAGAGCTTGCGCGGGCGCGTCGGCGCATGACCGTCGCGGGCAGCGCCGGAATATTCGGCGATATGGGCGTTGACGAGATAAAGCTCGCCCCGCTCGTCCGACGCGTAAGACTCGGCGATATTGGCTTTCCCCGCGCGCAGAGACTTCACCTCGGAGCCTCGTAGCGCGATGCCCGCCTCAAGCTTCTCCTCGATGTCATAGTTGAAGCGCGCCTTCCGGTTCTCGGCGACGAGCTTGCTGCTCTCGCGCTTCGGCGCCATGACGTCACCCTGCCCGCATCAGACCGCGACGAGGCCGACTGAAGACAGCGCGTCTTCGACCCTCTTGCGCGAAGCGGGCGCAAGCGGCGCAAGCGGAAGCCGCGTGTCGGCGCTGCACAGTCCGAGCTTGCTTGCCGCATATTTTACCGGGCCCGGATTCGATTCCACGAAGAGCGCGTCATGCAGCGGCATCAGCCGGTCCTGCAATTGGAGCGCGCGGTGAAAATTGCCGGCGAGGCAAGCAAGCTGGAACTCGGAGCAGAGCGCCGGCGCCACATTGGCCGTCACCGAGATGCAGCCCTGCCCGCCATGGGCCATGAAGCCGAGAGCGGTCGCGTCTTCGCCCGAGAGCTGAACGAACTCGGTGCCGAGCGCCGCGCGCTGGAGGCTCGCGCGCGCCATGTTGGCGGTCGCGTCCTTCACGCCGACGATGTTGGCAAGCTTGAACAGCCGCGCCATGGTCTCAACCGACAGGTCGATCACGGAACGCCCGGGGATGTTGTAGACGACGATGGGCACGTCGGCGCTGTCGTTGATCGCCTTGAAATGCTGATAGAGCCCTTCCTGGGTCGGCTTGTTGTAATAGGGCGTCACCACCAGCACGGCGTCGGCGCCGGCGCTTTTGGCATGACGGGTGAGTTCGACGGCCTCGGCGGTCGAGTTCGATCCGGTTCCGGCGATGACCGGCACCCGTCCCGCCGCCGCCTCGACGCACAGCTCGACGACGCGCCGGTGTTCGTCATGGGTGAGCGTGGGCGATTCGCCCGTCGTCCCGCACGGCACGAGACCGTGCGTGCCCTGGTCGATCTGCCACTCGACCAGACGCTGGAAGGCGCGCTCGTCCACCTTGCCGTCCTTGAACGGGGTGATAAGGGCTGTGATCGAGCCTTTGAAGGTCGGCATGGGCACCCGGGGGGTCGCTCCTTGAGGACTTTGCGCCTCACCGGCAGACGCAGAGGAACGCGGACAATAGGGTTTGGACCTTTGGGCGGCAAGGCGCTGAAAGTTAAAGGAATGCAGGCTTGACATGGGTCGATCCCAGCACAGCAAGCGTCGCCTGGCGCACAGATAAAATCGATATCGTCCAACGGCTTGCACGTGTTTTCTCATAAGAATCGCAGTTGCTTGCGCGACCCTATGAGACATTTTTCTGCCGGATTCTTTCAGACATTGTTCAATTCGGGCAGATTACACTGCCGTCTTCGTCGCGGCTCCCCGGCTCGGGGGACGTCCTGACCGCGTACCAGGTCGTAACCGGAAACCGATCGACGAGATGAAACGCATTCGCGCGCACATATTACCATTACTCGTTTCCGTGGCTCTTCTTCCTCCGGCGCTCGCCGAGGCGAAGACCCAGCGTTCGCCTGCGGCAAAGTCCGTGCGCGCGGCGACCGTCAAGACGCCGGCAAAGGCCAAGCTGCCCGTCAAGGCCAAGGCCAAGACCAAGACGCCGGTCCAGAAAGCAGCCGTCACACCGGGACTTCCCGATCGCAATCCGCTCCGGGCGGCATCGTCCGATACGCCCGCGCCCGACGTTGAGGAAACGGCCGGGGTTTCGCCCGCGCCTTCGCCCGCGCCCGACGCAGCGCCTGTGCCGACGCCTTCCCCTAAGAGGACCGCGGGACTTCTGGACGTAGCGACGCCGCCTGAAGCCAATTCCAACTCGGTTCCGATGACGCTTTCGACGTCGACCACCATTGCCAAGACGAGCGCGGAAGAGGCGGTTCCCCGGGCCGACCGCATTCCAAATCCGCCGTCGCTGATTGGGTCGCCCGCACCGCCGGCACCGCCGGCGCCGCACATCGTGACCGACATGCCGCTGCCGGAGGTCAATCCCAGCCGCGCGGGAGGCGTGGATCGTCTTAGAGGCACAACTCCGCCGGCCATCGCCGCGGTGCCGCCTGCGCTCGACTACCCGTCGATCCTGAAGCCGATCCTGTCTTACGAGATCAGCGCCTCTGACGAGGCCAATCTCAGGGAAGTCCTGCGTTCCGGCGCAAGCGCGGCTTCGCGCATCAAGGACCCGGCGGCCCGCGACTTTGCCCTCTGGTACAAGTACCGGCACAGCAAGCCGAGCGGGAAGGCCGAGGCGATCGAGAAGTTCCGGCTCGCGCATCCCGACTGGCCGGGGCAGGACGAACTGCGGGAGAAGGCGGAGGCCGCTCTCTTCCTTGGCGACGCGGACGCCGACGAGGTCAAGG
This sequence comes from Methyloceanibacter sp., assembly GCA_035715445.1. Lineage (GTDB taxonomy): Bacteria > Pseudomonadota > Alphaproteobacteria > Rhizobiales > Methyloligellaceae > Methyloceanibacter. The sequence continues at coordinate 11,795 of DASTKZ010000169.1, read as the reverse complement.
CGTTCTTCAGCGCCTCGCCGCCGCAGACGGGCGCTGGCAAGGCCGCTCTCGCCGCGGTCTATGTCAAAGAGAACAACGAAGCGGGCGCGCGCGAACTCGTCGTGTCCGCCTGGCGCGACCATCAGCTCAATGCCGAAATCGAAAAGAAGATCCTCGACCGCTACGGCAGCTGGCTTACGCCCGAGCATCACCGGGCGCGGATCGACCGGCTGCTTTATCCGGATGAGAAGGGCGCGATCGAAGCGGCGGTCCGGATTTCGAAGCTGCTCTCCGCGGATGAGCAGAAGAAGGTGACGGCCCGCATCGCCGTCGTCAGGCGCGGCGGCAATGCCGGGAAGCTTCTCGACGCGCTCCCGTCCAACGCCATCGAGGCCGATGCCGGCTTGCGCTTCAACCGCATTCAATGGCTGCGGCGCACCAAGGACAAGGAGCACCGGGAAAAAGCCTGGAAGATGCTGCTCGATGCGCCGAGCGAGCCCAACGTTCTGCTCGATCTCAACAATTGGTGGGTCGAGCGGCGCGTCAGTTGCCGCGGCGCACTCAATGACGGGCACCCGAAAGTCGCCTACGAGATCGCGGCCAAGCACGGGTTGGTATCCGGCGACAATTTCATCGAAGCCGAATTCCTTGCCGGCTGGATCGCTCTGCGGTTCCTCAACGATCCCAATTTGGCGCTGAAGCATTTCTTGTCGCTGCGCCGTGTCGCGACGAGTTCCAAGAGCATCGCGCTCGGCGAATATTGGCTCGGCCGCACCGGGCTCGAACTCGGCGATCGCGGCTCGGCCATGGTCCATTTCTACAACGCGGCCAAGTACCCGCAATATTTCTACGGGCAGCTCGGCCGGCAGGCGCTCGACGTCAAGCCGGCGCACCTCCAGATCACCAAGACGCCCGTGCCGACCGAGGCCGATACAAGGAGCTTCCTCGCACGCGACGGCGTGCGCGCGATGGGCATCGCCCGCGCCACGGGCCTCGACGGCTCGATGTCGCATTTCCTCCTGGCGCTCTCGCGCAAGCTGACCAACCCGGCGGAAGTCGTGCTGCTCGCCGAGTTCGCAAAGGCTACGGGCGATCCGCAGATCGCGCTGAGACTATCGAAGATCGCCTTCAACCGCGATCTTCCGCTCGGAGACTACGCGCTCCCCATCGGCGTCATTCCAACATTCAAAAGCCTTTTATCGGATCGAGTCGACCTGGCGCTCGTCCACGCGCTGTCGCGGCAGGAAAGCGAATTCAATGCGGCCGCCAAGAGCCCGGTGGGCGCGAGCGGCCTTATGCAGCTCATGCCGGCCACCGCTCGCATGGTGGCCAAGCAGTACAAGGTGCAATACTCGGCTGACCAGCTTACCAACGCCACCTACAACACCCAACTCGGCGAAGCATTCTTACGTGGTGTCATCGATGACTATCGCGGATCCTATATCATGGCGCTCGCCGCCTACAACGCCGGTGGCGGCCGCGTCGCCGAATGGATCAAAACCTTCGGCGATCCGCGCGATCCCCAAGTCGATCCCATCGACTGGATCGAACGCATCCCGTTCACCGAGACGCGGCAATATGTGATCAAGATCATGGAGACGCTGCAGCTCTACCGCTCGCGGCTCGCCGGGCCGAGGCAGGCGTTGCAGCTCGTCCAGGACCTCAATCGCGGCAGAAAGACGCCCTACGCCGGAACGATCGCCGGCGTTCAGGTGAAATCGGAGTGAGACGGGCCGCGTCTCCCTTGTAAGGCTTGCCCCCGTGACAACTTTCCTGAACACTCAAGCGGCGGTGCGGGCAACGCCTGACCGACCGGTCGATACGCTGCCAAGGTCCATTCCCGACATGCCCGAGTTCGACGGCGAGCTGTGGCGAGACATCTATTACTCGTCGTTCGACGGCCTCACGCTCTATGTCCGTCACTATCCGGCGCCGGATGAGAAGCTGCGCCCGGTGATCTGTCTCTCCGGACTGTCGCGGAACTCCCGGGAATTCCACACGCTCGCCAGTTCTCTGGCAAAGCATCCGGAGCGGCCGCGCAACGTTTACTGCTTCGATTATCGCGGGCGCGGGCGGTCGCAATACGATCGAAAGTGGCGCAACTACACGCCCTTCGTCGAACTTCGCGATGTTCTCGACTTCCTCACCGTGCACGGCTTGCACAAGGTCGGCATCGTCGGCACCTCGCGGGGCGGCATCATCTCGATGTTGATGGCCGCGCTCCGGCCGACGGCCATGGGCCCTGTCGTGCTCAACGATATCGGGCCCGTCATCGAAACGCGCGGCCTCGCCCGCATTATCGGCTATGTCGGACGGATGCCGGTGCCGAAGACCTGGCCCGACGCCGTCATGCTGCTGCGCGAGTACAACGAGCGGGCGTTTCCCGAGTTCACCGACGCGCAATGGGAGGGGATTGCGCGAGACGTGTTCGACGAGCGCAAGGGCCGCCCGGCCCGGGCATATGACCGCAGGCTCGCGCGAGCGCTCGGCACGATCGACTTGAGCCGCCCGGTGCCGGATCTCTGGCCGCAATTCATCGCGCTCGGGCACATTCCGGTCTTCGCCTTGCGCGGGGCTAATTCCGACGTGCTCAGCGCCGAGACGCTCGAAGCCATGATCGGGCGGCACCCCAACCTCCGCGCCATGACGGTGCCGGACCAAGGGCATGCGCCCGTGCTCAAGGAGCCGGAAACGGTCGAGACGATCGGCGCCTTCTTTGCCGCCAACGACTGACGATTTTCCGCTGAAGGGTTTGCCCGGTGGGCGAAGGCGTTACTCGGCTCCCGGCCGCGAGCTGGGCGCCCCGGCCCGTCCCCTGATGCTCGGAACCATTTTCGCGGCCATGAAGGGTGCGGCCGAGGCTTCCTTCCAGCTGATGCTCTCGGAGGTGGAGAACAGCGCCGGCAGATCACGCCTCAACTGGTAAGAAATCGCGACCGCCGTACCCTTGTCGGGCGCCACGCCCTCGATCGTCACCGCAAGTCCCGCGAGCGCGATCTTGCCCGACTCAAGCTGGCTCAGCGCGCGCAGCGCCGCGGCCACGGCCTCATCCCAGTCCCTTGGCGCGCCCGAGGCAAGTTCGAGCCGATCGTCGAGCCCGGGACGGCGGAACAATTGCCGCGACAGCTCGCGCACCTCTTTGCGCGCGTTCTCGCTCGGCACGCTGCCCGACAAACTCAAGGCGTTAGCGCCGAGATCGGCGACGAAAATGAAGGGATCGGCCACGGGCGGCTTGATGTTGCCTTTGGCGACCGTCAATCCCTTCGGCAGCGGTCCGGCGAGAGCTTTCTTCACGTCAGCGTAGTCGGCGGCGCTCTGCGCCTCGCCGTCCACGCGGAGCGCGATATCGGCAAGGCGCGCCGAGCCGCGCTTCAAATGCGACAATTGCTGAAGCCCGAAACTGACCGCGCCGAGCCACTGATCCTCCGGCAGCGCACCCTTGGTCACTTTGAGGCGGTCCTCGATTGCGAGATCGGGAAAATGCGCCTTGACCATGCCGAGCACGGTGCGGCGCACTTCGTCGGAGGGAACCGCGCCGCGCAGCCGGATGCTCGACTCGATGCGGGTGGCCGACCACACGTAGGCTCGGGGCGCGGGCTTGTCGGCGACGAGGACGGGGACAGGCTGCAACGGCGTGAGCACGGCCGGCGGCGCGGGCAGGCCCGGTGCGGCCCCCAAATCGGTACGCAGCGCCAGGGCCCCGACAAGGACCACGGCGGCTGCCATTCCCATAACCCTCATGCGCGGCCGAAATCGCGACATCGAATTCTCACCTCGCACGCCACAGCCATACCGCCTTCATTGTCTCCGCCCGTTTAAGCCGCGAACGTTGACAGCCGGCCCGCGAACCCCATGCAGCGAATGCCTCGAAGAATCGTTTGCGGCATCGTGCATACAACGGCCTGTTTCCCATGGGCGTGAATCGGCAAACTATAGGCCATCGGCCTCAGGCGTTCCAGGCGGCACTTTATAGTTTCACACGATGTTCATCAGGCGAGGCGCCCGAAAGTGGCGCTTGCTTGGCCCCCGCTCGGTGCGCCCCTATTGAAAATGAGGGACAAGTCCCAGAATGCCGATGACGATGAGATAAATCGCCACGACAAAGTTAAGAAGCCGAGGCACCAAGAGGATGAGAATTCCGGCAATCAAGGCAATTAGCGGATTGAGCACGACAAGATCGAGAGTCATGGTTCTTTCCCCCTGAGATGGGCCGGAACGCCTGATTTGGCCGATTGAACAATCAAGCATAAGCCATCGGCCGGTTCTTGTCGTTGCAAGAAACGGTCCGGGAACACGGAATTGTCCTTGCCCAATATTGGTCTTGCGGGTCTTCCCTCGCTTTTGAAAAGGCATATATCCCGTCTTGTCTTTGCCGTTTTTCGGGGCAAGGGATAGTTGCCCTGCCCGTTATTGGGACGGCAAGGCGGTTCGCGGGGAATGGGGGCGGACGGCAGCATGATTCTCGACCAACCGGCCTTCTGGATCGCCGTCCTACAGATCATCTGGATCGACCTCCTGCTTTCGGGCGACAACGCTGTCGTCATCGCGCTCGCTTGTCGCAAGCTTCCGCCGCGGCAGCGCATTTGGGGGGTGGTTCTCGGAACGGTCGTCGCCATCGCCTTGCGGGTGATTTTCGCCGGGGTCGTGACGACCTTGATGCAGGTCCCCTATCTCAAGCTCGTGGGCGGGGCGCTTCTGCTGTGGATCGCGGTGAAGCTGCTCAACCCGGAAGAGAACGGCAAGAGCAACGAGATCGAGGCCGTGGACAAGCTGTGGCGCGCGATCAGGATCGTCGCGATCGCGGACTTGGTGATGAGCCTCGACAATGTCATCGCCATCGCCGCCGTTGCCGAGCGGTTCGAAGCTCCGCACAGCTATGCGCTGCTGATGTTCGGACTGGCAGTGAGCATTCCCTTGATCATGGCGGGCGCCGCTCTCGTCATGGCGCTACTCGACCGCTTCCCCGTCGTGGTCTGGGCGGGCGCGGCGCTGCTTGGCTGGATCGCGGGCGAAATCATCGCCAAGGACCCGTTATTCACGGCAGCTCTCGATCCGGCCGCGGCGCACACCGCGGCGATCATCGGCGCGACCTTGGGCGCGCTCTTCGTTGTTGGCGTGGGCTTGTTGCGCCGGCGTTGGTTGAGACGAAGCGCGGCCGACCAGGTCTAGCCTAGGACACGGGTCGCGGTCGGCCTGGCACGCCGAGGGGCCCCTCCAAAGCGGCGCGGTCCCACTGCCCCGCGGAGGCCGCGGCCTCATAGGTGCTGGTCAAGAAATCCATCAGGACTTCGTCCGGATTGCCCGCAGTGCGAACGACGTCATAGGGCAAATTGTACTGGTTCAACTCGCGATTCCAGAATGCTTGCGAAGGCCGCACCGCTGCCGAGGAGAAGCCGGGCGGCGAGGGCGAAGCGTAGGAGTAATAGGCGGGGTATTCGATCCCCTGCCCTCCCGGCCAAAAGCCGCTGCTGCTGACCTCATGCGAGTAGGCGTCCTGCGTCACGGCATCGGGCAGATTGGGCACGCTTCCTCCCGACGGCAGGGGAGGCGCACGCCGCCCGGAGAAGCGTGTCACCGCCAGATCGAAGCTTCCCCAAAAGAAATGCACCGGACTGCATTTGCCGATGAACGATGTCCGGAACTTGCTGAACACGCGCTCGGACTGCACCAGGATGCGCCAAAAACGTTGAGCGTAGTCCCGGTCGTAAGCTGCGTGGACGTGGTCTTCGCTGAAGCGGATAGCGTCAGGGATTTCATTGGGGAGCTCGTTGATTCGCACGCGAATGCCGAGTTCGGCAAGCGAGCGAAGAAGGTCGGCATAGAATACCGCTACGGACCGCGGGGCGAGCCGAATTTCTTTTTGTCCCCCATCGGAAGTCGATGCGCGCAACACGTGATCCAAAAAATCGAAATCGAGTTGGAAGCTCCGGTCACCGTATGGGATGGACGACGTGGTCAAACCCCTCGGTCCAACGTAGAGAACGACGTGCCAGGAATGATTGAGCCAGGGCGTCTGCTCGAGGCGGATCTTGCCGACGATCTGCGTCCACAACTGCAAAGTGGCGCAGGTGTCCTTCCAAGCCTCGTAGGGCAGTTCCGGCCATGACGAATTGTCTTTGTTCGGTGCCATTGCTGAGGCGAAGGTTAGAGGTCTTGGATCAGTTTACGGTTTTGACGCAAGCGCCGAGCGTGTCGCCCCATGCGAAATATTGCTGGCCCGGAGGACAGCAACCCGCTTGCCCCTGGTGACTCCAAGCGTTCCAGCCCGGCTGACAGGACGCCGGCGCCGCCGGGTAGTTCTCGAGCGGTTCACAGCCCTTGCGGCAAGCGCGGTGCGTTTCGTCGTATTGATTGAGGAGGTTTATCAGAAACGCTCGCTGCACACCGCCCCATGTCGCGTGCGCATACTGCTTGCATTTAGTCACCTCGGAGCGACAACGCCCGAAGCAATCCTCCCTTGGCCCTCGCGGAGGCTTGTATTCAGAAAGCAGAAACTGCGCCGGGGCGCGTTCCCAAGCGCGATTTGTCGGGCCGTCCACCAAAACTGCGGAGCCTGCCAAAAGGAACACGGCGGCTTGAATCCATACCGGCGCCATTGCTGATCTCGGATTCGTGTTGGCTTTTCAATGTATCACCTCCGACGGGGCCATCGCTGCAAAAGGAGGGACGGTGTTGAACTGGTGAAAGCGCCGAGCGCTGCAATATTACCGTCATGCGCGGCCGCTAAGCTTTTCTCGCACCACAGAGGGGGGCGAAATGACCAGGCTCCAGTCCGCTTTGGTAGCCGGAGCCATCACGCTGGGGCTTATCGTCGTCGGGTCGCTTTGCCCAACGATGCTTGGGGGCGGGGTCGAATGCGCGACGTCTACAAACCGATCGGATTTTCAGATTCTGTCTTTTGGTGTTTCGCGCTGATCGGCATTGTGGCCTGGCGCGTGTTTTGGTTCGCGCTCGTGTTCGCCGGCGCACTGATCCTTTTCCTTATGGCTTAGTAGCCTTCGCAAACGCGCGCCCAGAGGGCCGCAAGTGAAGGAACCTGAGCCATTCAATGGGCAAACGCCCACTCGGCGACCGCCCTTTTTTATCCTCGCCGCGAAAATCACCCAATGAGGAACCAACCTACCTGCTGGTGGTTATTGATGCGGGCTTGAAGCTGTCTTCCGCATGGGAAGCAGAGGCAGGCTGGCAAGGGGCGCTCGCCACAACGGGCGCCCCTAATGTTTTGGGAACCGAGCTGATTAGGGTTGGGGCTGGGTGTAGAACAATTTGTTGTTCTGATTGTTCACATCATCACAGTCAATGTATGGCAGCAGCACAGTTCCGTCCTTGCTCTCACCGCCTTGAGCGGGTGATTGCTGGGGCTGAGTCTGCTGGTAGTCCCCCCACAGAACGTTGTCGTGATTCTCACCGCCTTGCCCTGCCGGTGCTTGCTTCACGTTCTTGTCGGCCACACAGCCGCAGCATTTATTGCCGCTCTTCATTTTCTCGCACACCCACTTGAGGCCGGCCTTGCAGCCGCCGCCGCTTCCGGGTTCTTGGATTGTGCATTCGGTCAACCCGGAATCATTCTGGCTTTGCCCGTCTTTATGTTTTTTCTGTTTCTTGACCTGCAAGAGTAACGACGTGTCGCTCCCATCAGCGGCCACGCAAATCGTGCTCAAGCGGGCGTGGGTGGATCCGTCACTAAAGGCTAGGATGAGCGCTATCGCAACGCAAACGCAGCAGATTTTGGCAAAGTTCAGCACAAGGGTCTTCTACTTTTTCACCTTAGCGAGGATTGAAGCCCACTAAGGTTATAGTGGCGGCGGATTGCGAGCAAAATTGCCGGGCCGCACCGGCTTCCTGGGCCGGAACCAGATTGCGTTGATAGCGTTGTATAGTCAGTAGTTCGGCGCGGTCCCCTGCGACCCCGCGTACGCCCGCCGGACAATTGTATTCTGAGGAAGCCCTGTGTCCCTGCGCGGGGCTTCTTCTTTGCTCACCGCCTCCTGGAACATCAGGCTGATCGCTCCGTTGTCCTCTTAGCCGGTCGGAGTTGCCGCTCTGTGACTGGTGGGGCCCGGTACCCCATCCGCTCCTGTGCAAGGAATCATGACGGTGCCGGGCCGCCATGTCGAACAGAAGGGAGTAGTAGCCAATGAAGAAGATTGCATTAGCACTCGCGCTGGTCCTGGCGAGCTCAGGCCTCGTCGCCGGACTAGCCTCCACCGACGCCAATGCCGGTGCTCGCAAAATCTGCAAGCAGGGGCTCAAGACTCACCCGATGGCGGGCGAGCACCGTGATCTGATGAAGCAATGCAAGGCAGAATACAAAGCTCGAAAAAAGGGCGGTCAATCTGCGGCATAGGTTTGAATGAGGGGGCTACCCGCGTAGCTCTCACAAAACTTGAAGCCCGGCTCACCGCCGGGCTTCTTTTTGGCTAAGTTCGTGTGGGACATTCAGGTGAGCGCTCGCTTCGGCGGGCGCCCTTTTGCTATCCTGGCCGCGGTACAGATGCGGGGGGAGCTCACTTTAGGGAGTTCCGCGATGACCTTGAGGGACGCACAGCAAATCGCTCATGGCTTGATCCAGGGTTACATCGGTCCGGATCATCGAGTCATTGACATGTCGAGCTTCTACAGCGCGCTCGCGCAGGCGCTTCAAACGGCTTACCGACAAGGCAGGAACGATCGCGTGTCCGAAAGCCAAGTATCGCGATGCCGATAACCGTGTCAGCCGCCGTGACTTGAACCGTCCTGAACAACCCGCGATGATCGGCTCGAAGCGCGCTGGGGCACGCGCGACTCGAAGCCTCGCGGTCAAAACCAAGACGGACATTCTGGGGGTGGTGAAATGAAGGGCGATAAGGATTGGCAGCGAGTTCCCGGTGTTCTCACCGATCGACTCGTGGTGAAAGTCAGCCCGAGGGCCGTGCGAATTGTCTTTGGCCAGGTCGGCGAAACCGAGGTCAGCTTTCATACTGCCGTTGTGATGACGCGGCGCAACGCTGTCGCGCTGGCCGAGGCCATCCAGAAGCTGTCGGCAAAAAGCAAAGGGCCGGATGTGAGGAAGGCGACAGTCTCAGGCGGGACGGTGCATTAGCGCTCAACGTGGCACTGTGGCAGCAGGGGCTGCAAGTGAGCCACTGTTCTGCCCTTGTTGCCAAAGGCAGCGAAGCTGACTACCTGAGACCAGTGTATGAACGGACATTTGTCCGCTTTGGGTCATTAGTGGACATTCGCGTCGCCTTCTTGGAGAGTCTTTCCGCATCTATTGTCTGACGGTTTCTGCCACCACGTCGAGGATTTCAATGGAGGACAAAGCTGCCCTTGCCGAGATCGACAGGAAAATTCAGATCGTGGAGGACAATCTGCGGGAGTTGATTGAGCAAGCCGCCGCCTTCTCAGGCGCCGCCGACGAAGAACGGGCTGCCGAGCGCATTGCCGATCAGCAGGCCAAGCTCGATGCGCTTTTGAAGGAGCGCGAGGCCCTGCTCCGATAGCGAAATTCATGGATGGGTGGCCGAGCGGTTGAAGGCACCGGTCTTGAAAGGCGTCAACACTCGTTTTTCCCGTAACTCAGCGTGACATTGTATCTGCGCTAATCCCTCCATTTCCTAGCTTCCTGACTATCGCGCGCGCAATCATAACCCTGCACGGGTTACTAGTTGGGTTACCGGCGCCGCTCTCAAACAGAAGGCCCCGCGATGGCCTCGCGGGGCCAGTCTTGCGAGGACGTTTGCGGCTTGTCCTAAACTGTCCCGGCTTAGGATTGACACCTTCCCGAGCCGGGGCTTTTCGTCTCGGATGACGCCCTGCCCAAGTTGGGCAGGGCGCATGCCGTCGTTACTTATCCTTGATGTCTTTGTAACACTGATCGATATCGTAATCCGCCGTGCCTTCGACGCAGGTCGTTGTGATCTTGTCCTTCGGACCGCGCTGATATTGGGCACTCTTCTTCTTCGTCTTCTTTAAGCCGACGCTGACTGTGCTCGGATCAAACGGTCCGCATGCAAAGCATGCGGTCTGCACGTTGTTCTGCGATCCCAATCTTAAACCGTCTACCTCACCCGGGCCTACGAAAGCCTGCGCAGGCAGCGTCGAAGTGACCAGACCGGCCGCTCCAAGGAGCGCCGTGCCGATCAGTGCGTTACGAACGAACGATTCAGGATCTTCTCCTGGTTTGAGGAAGCGCGTTGTGCGCTCCTTACCCTTCGTCGCGGCAAGGCTCCGAAAGGTTCAAACGCAGGGATAACGGGCGCTCGCTTCGGCGGGCGCTTTCGTTGCGGACGAGCAATCCCGTATTGGGTAACGGGGCCATAGCCAGCTCAAAGGCCCCATCGCTGAGGGTTGGTTAGGCCCGGTGCTGTAGCGTATCCCCGCGATCGCTTCGGCGGCCAGCGGCGTCCCATTCAATCGCGGCATGGCCACTCGTATTAAAAATCTAATTCCCCATGCAAGTCACTTTTGGATCACAAATCCACGAAATCCCTACCGCTCTGGTATAGTATTGGCCCTTCTCTGGCGCATCATTGAAGGACCCTGGCATCATGGGTTGGATTTCGCTGATGCTTCTAGGCTCACTGGCCGTGCAATCGCCAGGGCGCTGTTTCTCCGACAACTAAGCCGCTATGGAAATGGATAAGGCGGTCGTGAGCGAGCAACACAAGAACCGGCTGAGGACATTAGCCCCCCTTGCTCTCTTAGTCCTCGCATACGCCATCGCCGCCCGCCTAGTTGGGAGTGATCGCTCGTTGTTGCCGTGGCTTTGGTAAGGCCGCTCGCTTCGGCGGGCGCCCTTTTTGGGACGCTAGCAGAGCGGCCCCCTGCGGCTTACTTGCCCGGAGGTGCCTCCCAGGTGCTATCGGCGGGCCACAGCTTTTATTCCACTGCCAGCAATCTTGGCAGTGAGTGGCTGTCGCAGCGATGCGGCTAACTCCTCGACCTCTGCCGGGGAGAGTTCAGCAAGCGCTTGCCGCGTTCTTTTGGCAAGGCAGTCGACACGATTTTTGGACCCGGCCCTCTTTCCGGGGTTGAAAGCGTTGTCCAGGTATCGCGCAACCGTAGTCGCGTTGTCCCCCGAAGCACAACACAGGCTGACCGCGATATGAACCAGCGGATCGGGCTCGTCAGGTCGTCTGTGTGCGCGGCGTCCCTCATCGAGATCGAAAAGTTCAGCGGAAGCCTTGAGTAGTATTTTCCATTCAGGGCCCCTCTCCGGGAACGCCCGTGCCATTTCCAGAAGCTGGTTGGCCGCTGCTGCCCTTGGTGTTTTGGGTGCGAATGATGGCTCCTCTGACATTAGGTTTTGCCCCTCGCCTGCCCTTCGATCGGCGCTACAACATGCGTCCACGGGTAGCGCGCGCGGGCGCTCGCTTCGGCGGGCGCCCTACCTGTGATTATCGTCGTCGTCGTCCTCGTCGTCATCGTCGTGCTGCTTCTTCTTTTTCTTATTCTTATTTTTGTTCTTGTTCTTTGGTTTGTCATCGCCCTCCGCCTTCACTGGAGCCGCCACGCAATTGTTCTCGTTCTCGCTGTAAACAAAGCCCTCCGCACAGTTGGGTTTCATCTGAATGAAGCCCACCTTCTTTCCCGTGGTGGTCCCCTCTACCACCCCGGCTTCTCGCACTTACCTCCACTGGCTTTAGTGCACTCCATCGCGCAGCTTTCGTCACGGCTGCGCTGTGGGAGTGCGCTGGGCAGCTTCACTCAGTACCCTGGCCCTGGATGCTGAGTGCTAGGTATGCCGTACCTGTTGCGGTAATAACTTCTGCGACCCTGGGGCGGCGGCGTTCCAGCCGTCCAGTCGGCTATGCAGTTGGTACGGTAGGCTTCCT
>DASTKZ010000168.1:0-7074 GCA_035715445.1 Methyloceanibacter sp. | reverse complement strand
ACGGCTCGCTCGAATGGAGCGCCGACAGCCGGCACCTCTTCTATATTTGGCTCGACGACCAGCACCGCCCGCGTCGCTTGCTGCGCCACACGATCGGCAGCGACGCGGCCGACCGTCTCGTGCACGACCAGGCCGACCCCGGCTACTTCCTCGGCATCGGCGCCACGCAGGACCGGCGCTACCTTCTGCTCAGCGTCCACGACCATGAAACCGCGGAGGTGAGCCTGATCGATGCGGCCGATGCGGGCGCCGCGCCCCGCCTCGTCGCGCCCCGAGAGTCCGAGCATGATTACAGCGTCGATCACCACGAGGGACGCCTCATCATCCTCACCAATTCCGGTGGTGCCGAGGATTACCGCATTGTCGAAGCGCCGATCGCGACCCCAGGCCGCGAGCATTGGCGCGAGATCGAGCCGCATAAGCCCGGCCGGCTTATCCTCGATGTCATCGCTTACAAGGATTTTCTCGTGCGGCTCGAGCGCGAGGAAGGTCTCCCGCGCATCGTCGTGCGCCGTTTCGCCGACGGCGAAGAGCACGCGATCGCCTTCGACGAGGCAGCCTATGCGCTCGGCATCTCCTCCGGCTACGAATACGACACGCCGGTCTTGCGCTTCACCTATTCCTCGATGACGACGCCGGCGCAGGTGTTCGACTACGACATGAACACGCGCGCGCGGACGCTGCGGAAGACGCAAGAAGTCCCAAGCGGACACGACCCCTCGCGCTACGTGACGCGCCGCGTCATGGCGCCCGCGAAGGATGGCGAGATGGTGCCGGTATCGCTCCTCTTCAAGAAAGACCTGAAGCGCGACGGCAGCGCGCCGCTCCTGCTCTACGGCTATGGCGCTTACGGGGCGACCATTCCAGCCGGCTTCTCGACCAATGCGCTCTCGCTCGTCGATCGCGGCTTCGTCTACGGCATCGCTCATGTCCGCGGCGGCAAGGACAAGGGCTATCGCTGGTACAAGCAGGGCAAGCGCGACAAGAAGATGAACAGCTTCACCGATTTCATCGCGGCGGGCGAATTCCTCGCCGCCGAGCGCTACACCTCGCGCGGGCGGATCGTCGCCCATGGCGGAAGCGCGGGCGGCATGCTCGCGGGCGCCGTAGCCAACCTTGCGCCCGATCTCTTTCTCGGCATCGTTGCCGATGTGCCTTTCGTCGATGTGCTCTCAACCATTCTCGATGCGAGCCTGCCGCTCACCCCGCCGGAATGGCCCGAATGGGGCAACCCGATCGAGAGCGAGGCCGATTACAGAACCATCGCCGCCTATTCGCCCTACGACAATGTGCGGGCGCAAAGCTACCCGCACATCCTTGCGCTCGCGGGCCTGACCGATCCCCGCGTGACGTATTGGGAGCCCGCCAAATGGGTGGCAAAGCTCCGCGCGCATGCCGAGGGCGATCGGCTGATCCTGCTTCGCACCAATATGGAGGCGGGTCATGCCGGGGCGTCGGGCCGCTTCGAGCGCCTGAAGGAGCTCGCGCTGGCTTATGCCTTTGCGCTCAAGATCGCAGGCGCCGCCGAATTGACTTAAGGCGTTGGACGCGGGCAGCGCTCCAGTCTATGAAACGCCTGCGAATCCTCTCACACTAGGCCCATGCTGCTCGCCAGCGACAAATCTCAGCTCCTCATCGTCGATGTCCAGGACAAGCTCATCGGCGCGATCTCCGGCAAGAGCCGCGTGGTCGAGCGCTGCGTGCGGCTCGTGCGCGCGGCGCGGACACTCGAGGTGCCGATCACGCTTTCGGAGCAATACCCGCAAGGCTTGGGCCCGACCGTCGATCCCATCCGCGAGGCCATCGCCAATGCCGGCTTCGTCGCCGACAAGGTCGAATTCTCGTGTCTCAGAAACCCGACGCTCCGCGAGAGGCTGCATGAGCTTCGCCGCCAGGGCCGGTCGCAAGTCGTCCTCGCCGGGATCGAGGCCCATGTGTGCGTGATGCAAACCGCGATCGACCTCGAGGGACAGGGCTTTGAGGCTTTCGTGGTCGCCGACGCGGTCAGCTCGCGCGCCAAGGAGAATTGCAAGCGGGCGATGGCCCGGCTCGCCAAGGAAGGCGTCGATATCGTTGACACCGAAATGGTCGTGTTCGAGTGGCTCGAGCGCGCCGGCACGCCGGAATTCAAGGAACTGCACGCTCTCATCAAGTAGCGCGCCGGGGCCCGAGGTGGAGACGTGACCAAGGCTGAATTTTTAACCGTGCGAGAAAGTCCTGGAAAAGGACGCGGGGTGTTCGCCGCGCGAGACATTTCGGCCGGGACTCTCGTCAGCGTGGCGCACTCCATCCCGTTCCCGACCGATGCACTTAAGGGAACGCCGCTTGAGCATCACTCGTTCGACTATGAGCAGGACAATCAGGACTGCATCGTGCTTGGCGTGCAGCAACTCATGAATCACGCGGACCCTCCTAACTGTCGCTGTGAGTGGGAGGTCGTGGACGGGCAGCGCATGCACAAGGTTTGCACCGTGCGCGACGTCAAGGTTGGTGAGGAATTGACATTCGACTACGAGGTGCCGCTATGGTTCAACCCGGCGCCGGAAGTTGCGTGAAGGTTGCCGTTGCGGATGCCGAGCCGACATTGCGATCCCTTTTCCACAGAACGCCCGGCATCGCATGAAATGAAAGAGGGCGGCTAGGTCCCTTAACCGACGCTGCACGCCCGGTTCATGCAGCGTTCAGGTAGGACCGCGCAGGGTGGAAAGCGTCAGATCCCTGTACTGATGTAAGCGAACCTTCCTCGGCACCGGGCGCGGGGTTCAGGGGCTCCGCGCCCACCCTCTCCAACATCGGGTTTTTGCGCGTGGTTAGCGCCGATGCGAGCGCTGGCTTGCCTCTCCCCAGCGGAACCATTAGCTTCCGGCGGACTTTTCCTTGCGCAACGTGTTGGAGAAATCGCCGTGGCCTTTGAACTTCCCCCCCTGCCTTACGCCTATGAAGCGCTCGAGCCTTATATGTCGGCTGAGACGCTCAAGTTTCACCATGACAAGCACCACAAGGCTTATGTCGACAATCTGAACAAGCTTCTGCCCGGGTCCGGCTTCGAGGGTAAGGGGCTCGAAGAGATCGTCAAGGCAAGCTTCGGCAAGAACGCCGGCGTGTTCAACAACGCCGCCCAGGACTTCAACCACATTCATTTCTGGCCGTGGATGAAGAAAGGCGGCGGCGGCAAAAAGGTCCCGGGCGCGGTGCTCGCGCTCATCGACCGCGACCTCGGCGGCTACGACAAGTTCCGCAACGATTTCATCGAAGCGGGCAAGACGCAGTTCGGATCGGGCTGGTGCTGGGTGTCGATCAAGAACGGCAAGCTCGAAGTCACCAAGACTCCGAACGGCGAGAACCCGCTCGTGCACGGCGGCTGGCCTCTACTCGGCTGCGACGTGTGGGAGCACTCCTACTACATCGACTATCGCAACGAGCGGCCGAAATATCTCGACGCCTGGTTCGATCATCTCATCAATTGGGACCACGTCGAGGAAATGCTGGCGCTCGCGCCGAAATAGACGGCGGCCTGGCCGCGCGCGATACTAGCCGCCGCGCCGCGTGCGGCCCTTCAGTGCATCGGTCAGCGCTTTCGTCGCCAATGGCACGCCTGTCCTGATAATGGTCTTGCCGAGCGTCGTCCAGAAACTGTCGCTGCGCGAACCGCTTGAAGACTTCTTCGCCTCCGCCTTCTCTTCGGCTGCTTGCGCCTCCGTCGCCGCACGGTCTTCGGTCCGCTTCTGCAACCGCTCATAGGCCGAGTCGCGCTCTTTCGCCTCGTCGTACACGCCCTCGACCGGGCTCGCCGCGATGACGGCCCTCCGTTCAGCCTCGGTGATGGGACCGACGCGCGAGTTCGGCGGCCTCACCAGCGTTCGTTGGACCATCGTCGGCTGGCCTTTCGCGTCGAGTGTCGAGACGAGCGCCTCGCCGATGCCGAGCTCCATGATCGCTTTCTCGGTGTTGAAGGCGGGATTGGCGCGGAAGGTGGTGGCTGCCGCCTTCACCGCCTTCTGCTCCAGTGGCGTGAACGCGCGCAAGGCATGCTGCACGCGGTTGCCGAGCTGGCGCGATACGGTGTCGGGAATGTCGAGCGGGTTCTGCGTGACGAAATAGACGCCGACGCCCTTCGAGCGGATCAGCCGCACCACCTGCTCGACCTTCTCAAGCAGCGCCTTGGGCGCATCCTTGAACAGGAGATGCGCCTCGTCGAAGAAGAAAACGAGCTTCGGCTTGTCGGGATCGCCGACCTCGGGAAGCTTCTCGAACAGATCGGACAGAAGAAACAACAGGAAAGTCGCGTAGAGGCGCGGGCTCTCCATCAGCCTGTCCGCCGCGAGCACGCTGATATAGCCGCGCCCGTCGCGCGTCGTCCGCATCAGGTCGGTGATCTCGAGCGCAGGCTCGCCGAAGAAATTCGCGGCGCCCTGTTGTTCCAGCACGAGCAGCGAGCGCTGGATCGATCCGACCGAGGCCTTGGTGATGTTGCCGTATTTGGTGGTGAGATCGCCGGCGCGCGCGGCCAGGTTCTCCAACAGCGACTGCAAATCCTTGAGATCGATCAGCGGGAGCTTCTCGTCATCCGCGATCTTGAAAGCGATGTTGAGCACGCCCTCCTGCGCCTCGCTCAAATCCATCAGTCGCGACAGGAGCAGCGCGCCTAGGTCCGAGACGGTCGCCCGGATCGGATGGCCTTGCTTGCCGAACAGGTCCCAAAAGATGACGGGATAGGCCTGGAACTGGGGGCTGAAGCCGATCTCCTTGGCGCGCGCTTCGATCCAGGATTTGGGCTCGCCCGCTTCGGCGATGCCCGACAAGTCGCCTTTGACGTCGGCGCAGAACACCGGCACGCCGTGGGCGGAGAAGCCTTCGGCGAGGCCCTGCAGCGTCACCGTCTTGCCCGTGCCCGTCGCGCCGGTGATGAGCCCGTGGCGGTTGGCGAGCCTGAGATAGATGAACTCGGGCTTGACGCTCTTGCCGATATAGACGCTGTCTTCGGGCGCCGCGGCCGGTGTCTCGCTCCGGTCCTGGCTCTCTTTCGGCGCTGCCTTGCGCTTCGCCATTTTCTTGCTCTCCTCGTCTTGCGGCTTTCACTTTAGCTTCTGCGCGACCGCGCGCAAAGGGAAGGCTCCCCGGCTTCCGCGACTCTTCGCCTTCATGCTAGGAGGAGGCGAGGACCGCTTAGAGCTTGAGGAACATGGCTGAACTTTCCTTGGCAAAGGGCTTCGCAGCCGCCGGCGAGGCGGCATGGCGGGCGCTGGTGGAAGAAGCGCTCAAAGGCACGCCCTTCGCCGCGCTCAAGGCCAAGACCTATGACGGCATCCCCGTCGAGCCGCTCTACGGCCGCGCCGGCGAGGCGCGCCCGATCGCGGGCCGCGCGCCGGGCCTGCCTTGGAGCGTGATGCAGCGGATCGACCACCCCGACGCCAAAGCCGCCAACGCGCAAATCATCGACGACCTCAACAACGGCGCGAACGCCATTGCGCTCGTCTTCGAAGGCGCCGTCGGCGATCACGGCTATGCCCTTGCCGCGAGCGGCACCGCGGTCAGCGCGGCGTTCGACGAGGTCTATCTCGATGCCGGCATCGCGATAGACCTCGATCTCGGCCTTCAATCGAAAGACGCGGCGGGGCTTCTCGCCACTCTGGTCAAAGCCCGCGCGATTCCGCCGAGCGAAACGACCATCCGCTTCGGCTTCGATCCCCTCGGCGCCATCGCCCTGGCCGGGGCGAGCCCCCTCCCCTGGAAGGACATCGCCGCCCTCCTTGCCGGGGTCGTGGCCGATCTCGCAGGCCAAGGCTTCGCGGGACCCTTTGCCGCCGCCGACGGCAGGGTGATCCATGCCAAAGGCGGCTCGGAAGCGCAGGAGCTTGCCTTCGCGCTCGCAAGCGCCGTCGCCTATCTCCGCGCGCTCGAGCAAGGCGGCATCGCGCTCGAAGACGCGCGAGGGCTGATCTATTTCCGGCTCGCCGCAGATCAGGACCAGTTCCTGACCATCGCCAAGTTCCGCGCGATCCGGAAGCTGTGGGCGCGCATCGAGGAGGCATGCGGGCTGCGGCCCCGCCCCGCTTTCGTTTCCGCCGAGACGGCCTGGCGCATGATGACGAAGCGCGACCCGCACGGGAACATCGTGCGCGGCACGATCGCGGCGCTCGGCGCGGCTGCCGGCGGCGCCGACGCAGTTGCGATCCTGCCGTTCAGCGCGGCACTTGGACTTCCCGACGCCTTCGCCCGCCGTATCGCCCGCAATACGCAAACGATCCTGATCGAGGAAGCGAATATCCACCGCGTCGCCGATCCCGCCGCAGGGTCGGGTGCGATCGAGGCGCTCACCGATGCGCTTGGCGAGGGCGCCTGGGGCCTGTTCCAGGAGATCGAGCGGGAGGGCGGTGTGGCGCGAGCGCTTGAAACCGGATTGATCCAGCAGGCCGTCGCCAAGGTCAGGACGGCGCGCGAAGCCAACATCGCGCGGCGGGCGGATTCGCTCGTCGGCACGAGCGACTTCCCCGATCTCGACGAAACCGAGGCCGCCGTTCTGGCACTGCCGCGCCTCGCGGCTCTTCCAGCGAACGCAATGGCGCTCACACCGATCAGGCTTGCCGAGCCCTTCGAGCGTTTGCGGGACAAAAGCGACCTCTATCGCAAGAAGCACGGCGCAAGGCCGAAGGTGTTCCTCGCCTGTCTCGGGCGGCCTGCCGACTTCAATGCGCGGTCGAGTTTCGCCAAGAGTATGTTCGAGGCGGGCGGCATCGAAGCCGTCGAAGGAGACGGCGGCAACCTCGCGAAACGATTCAAGGAATCCGGCGCGAAGCTCGCCTGCCTCTGCTCCTCCGACAAGGTCTATGAGCGCGAGGCGGAAGCCGCCGCCAAGGCGCTGAGGGAAGCGGGTGCGAAGCTCATCTATCTTGCCGGCAGACCCGGCCCCAAACAGGCCGCGTTCGAGCAGGCGGGCATTGGCAGCTTTCTTCATCAAGGCTGTGATACGCTCGCAATTCTGAACGACGCCTATGACGAGATCTGACGAAAAATGACGCGCATCCCCTCATTCGCGGAGATCGGCTTCGCCGCAAGCGGCGCGAGCGCCGGACA
>DASTKZ010000167.1:0-10230 GCA_035715445.1 Methyloceanibacter sp. | reverse complement strand
GCCGAACGCCGCTCGCGCCAATCGGGCAGACGCCAGTCGAGATAGGCTTCCATGACGGCGGCTTCCGGCGCGCCCTCCTGGTAGAGCTCGGCAAGAAGCTCCATCGCCTCGCGATCGCTGAGCGAGGAAAGCGCACGGCCCTCGAAGCGGCCCGCGAGGCACGTGCCCTCCATCTCCCCGGTGTCGTGGTCGAGCGCGACCTCGAGCCGATCGGTCTTGACCCGCGACTTTTGTCCCGGCGCCTTGCGCGACGAGCCGAACGGATCGCCGAAGCCAAACCCGCTTCCCCGCTTGAGCAGCGAGAAGCCGAACACCGCGAGTGGAATGGCGATTGGGAGCGCGCCGCGCAAGATGAGGAACCCTGCGGCGGTGATCGCCGCTACGCCGCCGATCCTGCGGACTGCAACGGCGAGACTGCCGGGATTGGCCGAGGCGATCATCCGCCCGGCGAGGAGAAGGAGCACGAGGAACGCGCATCCGACGAGGAAATAGACCATCGATTTCGCCCGTTAGCCGAGCTGTTCAAGCAGGCGGAGCGCAGCCGTGCTCTTGGTCTCGTCGCTGAAATTCTGCAACGCTTTGCGGCCGCCGGTGGCGTAGACCGCGACCGCGGCGAGAAGCTCGCGGAGCTGCCGGGCCGAGCCCGCGTCGAAGCGGCAATAGGCGCCGCGCGAGAGCCTTGCGATCTCCCTGAAGGCGCGCTCGGCCTTGGGGTCCGATCCCTCCTGGAACAGAAACACCGGCACGCCGCTCAAGCCGAGCTCGCCCGCGAGATTGGCGAGCTGGTCGACATCCTCCTCCATGCAGTCGCCGACATAGACGAGCGCGCTGACCTTCTTCGCCGCGCTCTCGCGCTTGGCGTGGGCCAGAACCCTGCCGATCTGGGTGAAGCCGCCGGCGCAAGCCACTTTGCGCATCAGGGCTGCCAGGGCATCCGGGTCGCCCACCCATTTCGACGCCTGGCATTCGTTGAAGCCACGGAAATAGACGAGCTGCACGTCGAGCCCGCCAACCGCCTTGACGGCCCTGAACATGTCGGCCTGGAGCTCGAGCGCGAGGTCCCAGGAGGGCTGCCGGCTCATGGTCGCGTCCATGGCGAAGATCAGCCGCCCGCTCCCCTCTCCCACCGGCTTCAGACTTCGCACATCCTTGAGGAAGGCGTCGATCTCGGCCCGGGTGGAGCGCTCCGGCGCGACCTCGCTGCGAGCGGGCTTCGCGGGGGTTTTGGGCTCGGCCATTTCTTCTCAAAACTCCGTCAGGCGATAAACCCAATATAGATGGACCCTCCATCGGTTGCGCACAATGCCGTATCGCGGATGGGGAGCCTCGCTTGGCTTGCCGGGCAGTTGACGCGGGAGGAACCGCCTTTATGGTCGCCGCCGGAGACGCCCTGATGAGCACCTTCGCCGTACGCACCGTAACCGACTTGAGACAAAGTCTCGCCCCGTGGCGGAAGGCGGGCGAACGGATCGCGCTCGTGCCAACCATGGGCGCGCTGCATGACGGCCATCTCTCGCTCGTCGCGCTCGCCAAGAGCAACGCCGCCCGCGTCGTCGCCTCGATCTTCGTCAATCCCACTCAGTTCGGCCCGCGCGAGGATTTCAACCGCTACCCTCGCGACGAAGCGGGCGATCTCTTAAAGCTCGATGCCGCCGGCGCAAACCTCGTCTTCGTCCCCGAAACCGCGGAAATGTATCCGCACGGCTTCAGCACAAATGTGGGCGTTTCAGACCTTACCGAAGATTTGTGCGGTGCTTCCCGGCCCAATCATTTCGATGGCGTCGCCACGGTCGTCACCAAGCTTCTGCTGCAATGCGCCCCCGACCTCGCGCTCTTCGGCGAGAAGGACTATCAACAGCTGCTCATGATCAAGCGCCTCGTGCGCGACCTCGACATTCCGGTCGAGATCCTCGGCGGCCCGATCGTGCGCGAGAAGGACGGCCTCGCGCTCTCGTCACGGAACGCCTACCTGTCGCCCTCGGAACGAAAGACCGCGCCGCTCCTCTATCAAACCATCGTCGCGGTGGCGAACGACCTCCGCCAAGGGCGCGGCGCCGACGACGCGGCGGCGGCCGGACGCTTCAAGCTCGAAGCGGCGGGCTTCCAGGTCGATTATGTCGCCGTGCGCGACCCCGAGACATTGAAGCCGCTGTCGGGTCCGGTTGAGCGGGCTCGCGTTCTCGCCGCCGTCCAACTCGGGCGCACGCGGCTGATCGACAATGTCGCCGTGCCGGCCCCTACCAATCGATAAGTCTCAGCGCGCGCAATTCTTCGCGCATCGCCCGCGGCATCGCGTCGGCCCTGTCGTCGAAACTCTTGCCGTCCGGCGGCGCGTCGGCCGCTTCGAGATAGCGCCAGCCCTGGAAGGCGCGGCGAGGCTGCGACCGCGTGGGCACGAGCTCGGTGTCGAGCACGATGCCGCAGCAGCGCGTGCCGTCGTCCCTCGCCTCCTCGCGGAGATCGAGCACGCGCTGCCGCACCAGCACGAAGCCCTTGATCACCCAATAGAGCGAGCCGCCATCGAGGATGTCGTCGCGCCGCCGCGGGGTCTGAAGCGTGCGATGGCAATGCTCGGGCTTTTTCCTGGCCCGGGCGAGCCGCTTGAGGTGCTCGTCCTGCCACTCGGCGAGTTCGCGCGGCGTTTCCACGCCGACGCAAAGCTTGATGAGATGCAGCGTCATGGGCCGTCACTAGAGACCACAAAATGGGCGCGATTTGGCCCGGGAGCCGCGAAGATTTTGCCAAGCCGGAGGTTTGGGGTTTGCCCTTGAGGGTCAGGCTCGATCCTCGCTATCATCTGGGCGACCTTCCGATCACGAACAGTTTACCGGGCTTGCGTATTTGGAATTGAGAGTCACGGACCTTTGAACAGGAGTGACGGCAGCTTGGCCGAATTCAAGGCTATAGCTCGGTTGGCGGCTCTCCGCCACGAATGCCTAGAACTCATGCACAGGAGTGGAAAATGAAGCTCAATAAAAAGTCCGGCGCCACGATCGCCATGACGGCCGCGGCCATCGTTGTCTCGGGCGCAGCGCTCATCGCGACTGCCTATGCCGAGGCGGTCCCGGGACGCTGCTTCGGCGTCAACGGCTGCGCCGGCAAGGGAGCTTGTAAGACCACGAAGAATGACTGCAAGGGCAAGAATGCATGCAAGGGGCAAGGCTGGGTCCAGATGCTCCAGGACGAGTGCAAGACGGCCGGCGGTCATTTCGAGAATAGCTAAAGATTGAGCGAATGCGGCCGGCCGCGGCGTTCGCGGCCGGCCGCATTTCCTGATTTTCGGGAGCTGCGGGCCATGATCAGCGAAAAGCCTCCCTATCTCGGCTTCGGCTTGGGGCTCAGGCCTCAGCACTATCAAGACATCCTCGACGGCTCCCCCGCCATCGATTGGTTCGAAATCATCTCCGAGAATTACATGATCGAGGGCGGCCAGCCGCTTTACATGCTCGACCGCATCCGCGAGCGTTATCCGCTGGTGATGCACGGCGTCTCGCTCTCGATTGCCTCAACGGCGCCGCTCGACCTGGACTATCTCGCCGCGCTGAAAAAACTGGCCGCGCGCGTCGATCCGAAATGGATCTCCGATCATCTCTGCTGGACCGGCGTGCACGGGGTCAACCTGCACGACCTCCTGCCCATTCCCTACACCGAGGAAGCACTCGACCACGTCGTCGACCGTGTCGGCCAAGTCCAGGACATTCTCGGACACCGGCTTACGCTCGAGAACGTCTCGAGCTATGTCACCTTCGGCCAATCCGAGATGACCGAATGGCAGTTCGTGAGCGAAGTGGCGCGGCGCGCCGATTGCTGGCTCCTGTTCGACGTCAACAACGTCTATGTCAGCGCTTTCAACCACGGCTTCTCCACCAACGACTTCCTGCACGGCGTCCCGCGCGACCGGGTCGTCCAGTTCCATGTCGCCGGCCACAGCCACGAAGAGAGCCACATTATCGACACCCACGATCATCCCGTGTGCGACGAGGTGTGGGATTTCTATCGCGAGACCGTTGCTCATTTCGGCCCGGTTTCGACCATGATCGAGCGCGACGACAACATCCCGCCGCTCGCCGAGCTTGTCGACGAACTCGACCATGCGCGCGCAATCGCAGGCGCGGTGCGGGAAGGCAAGCGGCTCGAAGCCGCGGAATGAAGACCCTTCGCGAGATCCAGGACAGCTTCCAGCGCGGCATCCTCGCCGGCGACGACGCCATTCTTGGCGAGGTCAAGGACAGCGACAAGGAGCAGCGCAAGGTGCTGTTCGGGGTCTATCGCAACGCCTATACCGCCCGGCTCGCCGAGATCGTCGGCGAGGACTACGCGCAGCTTCACGCCTATCTCGGCGATCAGGCCTTCGCCAAACTGGTGAAAGCCTATATCGCCGCCAATCCGTCTGACCAGCGGAGCGCACGCTGGTTCGGGCGCCACCTTCCCGCTTTCGTCCGAAACGACGCGACCTTCGCCAAGCACCGCGAAATCGTCGAAATCGCCGAGCTGGAGAAGGCCCTCACCGACGCCTTCGACGGCCCCGACGCCGAACCGCTTGGCATCGAGGCCCTCGCCGCGATCGCGGCCGAGGACTGGCCGCGTCTCGTCTTCGTGCCGCAGCCGACCGCGATCCGCCTCACCTTCGCGACCAACGCCGCCGATATCTGGTCGGCGCTGAAAAGCGAAGCCGCGCCGCCGAAGCCGCTTCATCTGCCGGAGGCTCAAGCGATCCTCGTCTGGCGGCAGGATTTCATGTCGCGCTTCCGGCCGCTTTCGACCGAGGAGGCGATGATGTGGGACGAGGCGGCGAAGGGCGTCCGTTTCGGCGTCTTGTGCGAGATGGTTGCGACCTTTGCCGGCGAAGACGATGCCGAGCTTCGCGCCGCCACCTACCTCAAGGGGTGGGTCGACATGGGGATGCTGGCGGGCTGCCGGACGGCGTAGCGCCCGGACGCGCCAAGTCACAGCCCGCGACAACGGCCGGACGCGGACCCGGAAACAGCGCATCGCTCCGTCCCCTGAGCCAGTAGGCGAGAAGCCCGAACCACTCGCGCGTGGCGACATCGACCCGGCGCAAGCCCTCGGAGACCTTGTCGAAGGGCCTGGTCAAGTCGGCGCGCCCGCGGGTGCGATAATCGACCGGCCAGGCCTCGACCTCGAAACCGGCCTTGCGGAAGGCGCCGATCGCGCGCGGCATGTGGTAGGCCGAGGTGATGAGCAGCCAGCGCTTGCCCGGGCCAAGCTCGCCGCTCCGGGTGAGTTCCTCCTTGAGGAAGGCGGCGTTCTCGTACGTGTCGCGCGACTTCGCCTCGAGGATGAGCCGCTCCGGTGGCACGCCAAGCACGGTGAGCAGCGTCTCGGCCCCCTCGGCCTCGCTTCCAGCGGGATAGAGAATGCCGGCATCGCCGCCCGAGAAGGCGATTTTCGCTTCCGGGTAGCGGCGGGACAGGATCGCGGCCTCGACGATCCGCTCCGAAGCCTCGTTCAGCGCGGGCGCCCCCCGCGCGCCGCCCACAAGCCTGTCTTCCGCGCCGCCGAGAATGATGAAACCCGTGAGCGGCGGCGGCGCGTCGAGATCGGCGCGCGGAAACCTGTCCTCGAGCGGCAGGATCAAGGCATTGCCGAGCGGCGAGAGACCGGCGATGAGAAGCAGGATCGCGCCGAAGCTGGCGAAGCGCCGTCCCCAGCGCGCCCATCCGGTCCAGATCAGGATCGAGCCGTAGCCGATCAGGAGCGCGATCAGCGTCGAGGGTTGAATCAGGCACCCGATCACTTTGGCAAAATAGAAAAACATGTGGGTCCCTACACCAGCCACAAAGCGGCAAGCCCGAGAAAGGCGAAGAAGCCGACCACGTCGGTCACCGTGGTGACGAACACGCCCGAAGCGATTGCCGGATCGAGCCCCAGCGCGTCAAGCCCGAGCGGGATGAGGATCCCGGCGAGCGCCGCGGCGAGCAGGTTGACGATCATCGCCACCCCGATCACGGCGCCAAGCTGGCTGCTGCCGAACCAGAAGAAGGCGATGGCCGCCATGATGACGGCGAAGAGCAGTCCGTTGAGGAGGCCGACGGCCGATTCGCGCCAGATGACCCGAAGCGCGTTGGCCGGGCCGATATCCTGGGTGGCGAGCGCGCGTACCGCCACGGTCATGGTCTGCGTGCCGGCGTTCCCCCCCATCGAAGCCACGATCGGCATCAGCACGGCGAGCGCCACCATCTGCTCGATCGTCGCCTCGAACAGGCTGATGACGAAGGAGGCGAGAATGGCGGTGAGGAGATTGGCGAAGAGCCAGGTGAAGCGGTGGCTCGCGGTCCGCCACACCGAGTCGGAGACCCGCTCGCCCGCGACGCCGCCCATGCGCAAGATATCTTCCGAGGCCTCTTCCTGCACCACCTCGACGATGTCGTCGGCGGTGATCACCCCGACCAGCCTGCCGCCGCCGTCGACCACCGGGGCGGAGGTGAGGTTGTAGCGCTCGAACTGGCGCGCCACCGCCTCCTGATCGGCCTCGACCGGGATCGGGTGAATGTCCCGTTCGGTGACCGCATCGATCGAGGTCGGCCGCTTGGCGCGGAGCAGACGGTTGAGCGCGACCGAGCCGAGAAGGTGATAGGCGGGATCGACCACGAAGAGTTCATAGAAGCGGTCGGGCAGGTCTTCCGCCTCGCGCATGTAGTCGATCGTCTGCCCCACCGACCAGAACGGCGGCACGGCGATGAGATCGGTCTGCATGATGCGGCCGGCCGAATCCTCCCTGTATTCCAGGCTGCGCTCGAGCGCGAGCCGCTCGAAATGCGGAAGCTTGGCGAGGATGTCGGTCTGCTCTTCCTTGTCGAGGTCCTCGATGACGTAGACGGCGTCGTCGGAATCGAGCTGTTGCAGCGCCTCGGCCACCTGCTCGCTCGGCATGGTCTCGAGCACCTGATCGCGCACGGCCTCGTCGAGTTCGGAGAGCGTCGCGGCGTCGAAATCCTCGCCGAGCGTTGCGATGAGCATGGTACGCTGCTCGGGCCGGAGCAACTCGATGAGATCGGCAAGATCGGCCTCGTGCAGAGGAAGGGCGAGGTCGCGCAGTTTGGCCGCCTCGCCCGTATCGAGCGCGGCAACGACCGCGTGGAGGAACTCGGGGCGGATTTCGCCCTCCTCGTCGCGCAAATCGACCTCGCCCGCCTCATCCTGCATGGCCTGTCCGTTTCGCCGTGTTCCAACGTCAAGCGGGAGGGCCGCGGATTCCGCGGGAGCGGGGTCGGGCCGGAAGAGACGAATTCCCGCTTCCGGGCCTGCGATCGCAGGCGCGGCTTGGGGGTCACTAGACCCTTGTTATGGTGGAATTTCCACCAAAAAAGCGCCTCGACCTGAGGCCGTTTTGTCACCAGGGCGCAAGGGCGGCCCTAAGCGGCGAAATGCTGTAGTGTCGAAACGACCTCTTGATCGGAATAGGGCTTTGGGAAAAATCTCGCCCGCTCAGGCATGTCGGCGTCACGAGGATTGAAATAGCCGGAAGTGACAATAAGTTCGATCGGCGGCCAGCGTCTGCGGATAGCATGAGCCAGTCTGAGGCCATCCATTGAGCCCGGCATGTCGATGTCGGTAAACACAATGCGTATGTCTTTGCGCCGTTCCAGGATCGCGATTGCTTCATCGGCATTCGATGCTTCGATCGCCGTGAAGCCGGCGTCTTCGACAAGGGTCACGGCGTGCAATCGGCTTAAAAAATCGTCTTCAACAACCAAGACATGGATGGCAAGATCGGGCGACATCTCATTGATTGATTTGAGCCACTTAGGACAAACCCGCGTGCCGATTCCTGGTTCCAAAATCGTTGGTCGGCTTCTAGTTGGGCCTCTTAGGCATGTTTGACTCTGATCGAGTCCATCGCTGGGCGACGCAGCTTCACCGTCTGCAAGAAAACCCTTTAGTGGTCTGGAGCGCCATTCTTGGCGCCGTGCTTCTCGCCACGCTTGCCCGATGGGCCATCAGTGGGCTCGTCGATGACCGTAACCCGTTCACCACCTATTACCCAGCGGTCGTGGTCGCGACGTTGCTCGGGGGTTTTTGGTTGGGAACGCTTACGGCCATCGTCTCGGCCATCGTGGCGTGGTGGATGTTTATGCCGCCCGCCTTTGGCCTCGCATTCGACGAATCGCAGATCACTGCAATTGTCATCTTCATTCTCGTCTGCTTGCTGCTGGTAGCGGTCGTCACCGCGCTGAAGGCCGCCGTCGATCTTCTGCTTGTTGAAATCGAGCAGCGACGGGAAGCGCATCTCGCTGTTGGGCAACTCGGTTTGTTGGTCGAGAATTCGGACGACGCCATCATCACCAAGGATCTCGACGGCGTCATCACCAGTTGGAACAAAGGCGCGGAACGAATATTCGGCTACGCCGCCGACGAGATGATCGGAAAGCCGGTGAGCCTGCTGATACCGGAAGACCGCCCCGATGAGGAGCCATCAATTTTGCAGCGGCTGAGACGGGGAGAACGGATCGAACACTACGAAACCGTGAGGCGGCGCAAAAACGGTGAGCTGATCGACATCTCCCTCAGCGTATCTCCGATAGCGGACGAAAAGGGCAAGATCGTCGGCGCCTCGAAAATCGCGCGGGACATTACCGCGAGGCGGCACGCGCAGGAGATGCAGACGCTCCTTCTCGGGGAGATGCGTCACCGCATCAACAACCTTTTCGCGGTGACGAATTCGCTGGTGACGCTGAGCGCGCGCTCGTCGAAAACGCCGAAGGAAATGGAAACGGCTATCAAGGAGAGACTGGCGGCTTTGTCGCGCGCTCAGCAGCTCACACGACCCGGTCTTATCGCGAACGAATTCGACATCAGAGAGCAGGCAACGCTGAAAGGCCTCATCACGGCGATCTTCGCGCCCTATTCAGCCACCGGTTCGAGGGGCCCTCAACGCATCATCGTCACCGGATGCGACGAAGAAATCGACGATCGAGCGGTCACGAGCGCGGCCCTTCTTCTGCATGAACTCGCGACCAATGCCACCAAATACGGCGCCCTGTCGGCGTCGGCGGGCGTGGTTCAGATAGACTGCTCTTCGAGAGAAGACTGGCTCGCAATCAATTGGGAGGAGCGTGGGGGGCCGGCTGTCGGCGGCCCTCCGGACAGGGAAGGATTCGGCGGGAACCTCGCGCGTAAAATCGTCGAAAACCAGTTCCGCGGCCGGTACTTCAATGAATGGAAGCCGAGCGGCCTGTCGATAAGGATCGAGATTCCTCGTGAGAGCATCGCCCCACCGAAGACCGAATCGTCGCTGGCCCAGTCCGTTGAATGCGCTCCATCGTGACGCACCGCCGGTGAGATGACACGCCCCGCGCTGTCTGCTGGGCGCAATCGCCAGGATGGGCAGGTCTGAAACACGCGACGTATCCAGCCAAGTGGGAGTAACGAAATGGGTAACTGGTTGCTCAATCTGCCTTTGTTCTGGATGGCGGTCGTTGTGCTTGCGGCCACGTATCTCGTTACCGCAGGCATCTATTGGGTGGTGATCAAGCTCGCGGTGGGCGATCGGGCGCGGTCCTTCAAGGCAGTCTCGCCCGGAATGCTGCCGCCATTGGGCATCCTTTTCGCCCTGCTCGTTGGCTTCATCGCCGTCGAGGTCTGGAACAATTTCGATAAAGCGAAGCTAGCAGTCGCGACCGAAGCCAGCGCGCTTCGTGCTGTCGTTCTCCTCGCCGGAAACTTTCCCGACGAACAGAAGATGCGCATCTACGCGCTGATCGACCGCCACATCGAGGAGTCCATAAACAAGGAATGGCCGGCAATGGCGCATCGGCGAGCGACCCTCTCGACCTTGCGCGCGAATGCCCTGATCGAAGCATTGCAGGACGTGCTCTCCCTGAAGCCTGTCGATGACAGCCAGCGAACCGCACAGCCTGAGATAATGAAAGCGCTCGAAACGGCCATGGATGCGAGGCGCCAGCGCATCGTTGTCAGTCAATCCAGTGTCGGTACGGTCAAATGGGCGGGAATTGTGCTTCAGGCGCTCTGCACCTTGGTCGCTATCGCCATGGTCCATAGCGACAACCGGCTCGCCTGTGCAATCGCAATGACCCTCTTTGCAACGGGTATTGCACTTTCGCTATTGTTGATCGCCGCTTACAGCCGGCCGTTTACCGGTGAAATTTCCGTCAAACCGGACCTCCTGAGGCAGGTCGTTACAAGCGGCGCCTCGCCTTGAGTGTCACGTCGCAAGCATCAACTTCAGCCAACCGAAAACGGCAAACG
>DASTKZ010000166.1:0-14244 GCA_035715445.1 Methyloceanibacter sp. | reverse complement strand
TTTTCCTTCACACGCCAACAGTCGCCGTCCGCATTGCAAACGATAGCGGCAGACGCAGTTGTGGCCAAAGCGAAGACGCCGACAATCCCAACAGCGGCGCTTACGAGATACTTGTGCATGTCGTCTCCTTGTTGTTTCGTTTTCGTCGCGGGAGACAACGTTTGGCCACTGCTTTTGTTGCGTGACGCGGAAAATTCCTCAGGCGTTGAGGACGAATGCCCCCTCGATGGCTTGCCACCGCACGCTTGCGGCTGGTGCCGAAGAAGCGGCGTTAATTAGCCTGCCCATTAGCCCAGCTTCCCCCTAAATCAGTTAAGTCATTGATTTAATGGTGACCCCGGCGCGATTCGAACGCGCGACCCCCAGATTAGGAATCTGGTGCTCTATCCTGCTGAGCTACGGGGTCTCTGCTGAAATCAATAGCTTAGATACGCGCGCGTTGCCACGTTGTCAGGGCGTTGCCATGGCTAGGTTCTAGCCTCGTTCTCCTTCGTCAACTCTCGAACAACATGGATCCGGCCGCGCCACAGGTTTGAGCGCCCGTCCCTAAGATAAGTCATGGCGAGGCGGATCGAGAGGGGCATTTTCTGCGCGGCCGCGGCCTTGGCTGCCGCGCTCGTTGCGACTGACGCGCGGGCTTGCGACCTGCCGCCGCCCGAAAGCGCATCCGTCGCCGCCGTGCTCGACGGCGAGACCCTCAAGCTCGCCGACGGCAGGATCGTAAGCTGATCGGCGCCGCCTCGGCTGGCGCGGCGAGGACCCGTGGCCCTTCGTCGAGGAGGCCAAGGAGGCGCTCGAAGCTCTTGCGGCTGACAAGCCTATCGAGCTCCGCTTCGGCGGAAGCCACACCGACAGGCACGGCTATCTTCTCGCGCAAGTCTACTCCGTTACGGGAGATCGCCGGCTGTGGCTCCAGGAGGAACTCGTGAGGAAGGGCCTTGCCCGGGTCTATTCGCTCCCCGACAACCACGCCTGCACGGCCGAGTTGCTTGCGCGCGAGAAATAGGCGAGGGGGAAGCGGCTCGGCCTTTGGTCCTCTTCCGCCTATCGCATCGAGGACGCGGGCGACGCGAAACGCCTCGGGCGCCTCATTCATTCCTATCAGCTCATCGAGGGAACCGTGCTCAACGTCGGCGAAGGCAGTGGCCGCCTCTATCTCAACTTCGCCGGGGATTGGCGCAGCGACTTCACCATCAGCATTGCGCGGAAAGACACCGCCGCCTTTGCCGCCGCCGGGCTCGATCCGCCGGCGCTCGCCGGCAAGCGTGTGCGCGTCGCCTGGCGGAACGGCCCCATGATCGAGGCCACCCATCCCGACCAGATCGAGCTTTTGGCGGAAGCAGGCGGCGCGGCGAACGACAAGCCCCCGCAACAGCGAAGGGCTATCGCGCTCTGACCGCCGCGATGCCATAGTTCAGGCGAGGCAACGGGGAGCCCAGCCTGCCGCCATGGAGATCTTTTCCCGCGTCTTTCCGCTCGACCTTGTCGCGATCCGGAACGTTCTCATCGTCTTGGCGCTCGTCGCGGCCGCGTTTGCGGCGCTTGCCGCCGTCCTGTGGCAGCTCCGAAACCGCCGCGAATGGCGGCAAAGGGCGGTGGCCGAGAAGATCGCCGTGCAGATTACGGGCGAGATGATGACAAGCGGGAGGACGGACGGCGACCGCTTCGCTCTGAAAGAGAGCAGCAGCATCAAAAGGCTGGTGAGGGAAGCGGTGCTCGCCCTTTCCGCCGAGGACCCGAGGATCGCGGGCCGCGCCATAGCGCGGCTCGACGTTGCCAAGCCTGAACCGGCCGCCGCAATCCTCGCCGCCGTCGCGCGCGCCAAACGCGCCGAGGCGGAGCAGGCCTCGCGTGATTCCGCAGCCGCACTCCGCCATCAGGGCGCCTTGACGCTTGCGCGAGACCCAGGCGAAGCTCTCGACCTCTTTCGCGAGGCCGTCACGCTCAGTCCCGCCTCCACCGACAACTTGCTTGCGCTCGGGCTCGCGTATTTCAGAGCCGGCGACCTCGAGAGCCTCAAGGGCTTGGGTGCCGCGGCGGAAGCGGGGGAGCCCCTCGACGGCGTGGGCGCCCTCAACCTGTTCGCCGCAATCCTGCATTTCCGGCGCGGCGACCTCGCCGAGGCGATCGTGAAATTCTCGGCCGCCAAAGACCGATTCGAGGCGGAAGGCGACGCCAAGGGCGAGGTCGATGCGCTGATCGCGCTTGCGAATGCCGAATTGCAGGCGGGCAATCGCGACGCGGCGCTTCTCAATTTCAATCGCGCCGCCGCGCTCTGCACCGAGAACAAATACGAGCTCGGCTTCGCCCAGCTCTACGCCGATCTCGGCCTTTTGCTGCTAAGCCTAGGCAAGACACAAGAGGCCGAGCAGATGATGATCAAGAGCCTGGCGATCGCCGACCGGCTGGGCGAGACGGCGATCGCCGCGCTTGCCGCCGGCAATCTTTCTTTGCTCTATCGCGAGACGCAAGACCTCGACCGCGCCGAGGCGATGGCCCGCCAGGCGCTCCGCTTCGAGGGTCAACTTGAGCGCAAGGACGGCGTGGCCCGCGCCAGCCTCAATCTCGGCACGATCCTGTTCGAGCGCGCCCGCCTCGACGAGGCCGGCGCGAGATTCGCGGAGAGCCTTCGCCTTTATGAGGAACTCGGCCCTCCGGACCGCGCGGCTCAAGCCTTGTTCAATCTTGGCAACGTGCATCGCGCCCGGAAACGGACCGATGAAGCCGAGACGAGCTATCGCAAGGCCGTGGATCTCTTCTTGAGCGTGAACGACGCGGGCGGTGTCGCCGGGGCTTCCGGCAATCTCGGCACGCTCTATCTCGAAGCCGGACGCTTGGCCGAGGCCGGGGACGAGTTCAACACTGCCTTGGATGCGGCGCGCGAGGCGGGCGACAAGCGCGCCATCGCCATGCAGATGCGCAATCTCGCCGTGCTCGCCCATGCAGGCGGCGAGACGGTCGCGGCTTGCGAGGGCTTACGCCGCTCGCTCGCGCTCTGCATGGAAATCGACGCCCACACCGAGGCGGTCGAGCTCAAGGTGCTCATGGGTCAGATCGGCTGCGGCCCTTCCTGAAGACCGCCCAGCAAAAAGCCGATCCGGGGGTTCCCGCGGCTCGGCTCCTGAATTCGCTGTAAGCGAAGCGGCTAGGCCGCCCGGGTCCGCGCCTCGGACTCGGCTGCGATCTTGAGGTGCCGCGCGGTCTTGGCCAGCACGTCGTCGATCTTGGCGACGGCGCTCGCCTCGTCCAGCTTCTCGACGGCCGCGATCTCGCGGGCCATGCGGTCGAGCGCGGCTTCGTAGAGCTGGCGCTCGGAATAGGACTGCTCGGGCTGGGCGTCCGAACGGTAGAGGTCGCGCACGACCTCGGCGATGGAGACGAGGTCCCCGGAATTGATCTTGGCTTCGTATTCCTGGGCCCGCCTTGACCACATGGTGCGCTTGATGCGCGCCTTGCCCTTGAGCGTGCCGAGCGCCTTCTTGACCGTCTTCTCTTCCGAGAGCTTGCGCATGCCGACGGTCGCGAGTTTCGCCGTCGGAACTCGGAGCGTCATCTTGTCCTTCTCGAAGTTGATGACGAACAACTCGAGCTTGGCACCGGCAATTTCTTGCTCCTCGATGCTGACGATCCGGCCGACGCCGTGGGCCGGATAGACGATATACTCGTTGGTCCGGAAGCCGTGTCTTTGCTGGGGTTTCTTTCTATCGGGCATTACTCTCATCTCACTGTCCAAAAATGCGTGCATTACCCATAGCGGAGGGCCCTAGGCACAAGATGACCCGCCGATCAGGAGCCTGATCGCGCCAATTCCCCCAAATCAGAAAAAAAAGTGCGCCCAACCAGGGACGCCTCTCTCGGTCCAAATTGCGCCGGCAATCCGCGCCATGTCGACACGACAATAACACAATCTTAGTGAATCCGGAAGCCATCCCGTGCTGCAGCAACGCCGTTTTTGCGCCGCAACATGCGACATTTTGCCCCTAGGGTTAACACTTAACCCCTTGAAGGACTTAGTCTCCTTCGCCCGGCTCGGGTAAGAAATATTTCGCGAATTTGTCGGGTTCCGACACAAAGGCGTCGGCATCTGGGGGCGCGGGCTTCTTGCTGGTGATGTTGGGCCAGGTCTCGGAGAACTTCCGGTTGAGCTCGAGCCAGCGCTCAAGCCCGGGCTCGGTGTCGGGCTTGATCGCGTCAACGGGGCATTCCGGCTCGCACACGCCGCAATCGATGCACTCGTCGGGGTGAATGACGAGCATATTCTCGCCCTCATAGAAGCAATCGACGGGGCACACCTCGACGCAGTCGGTGTACTTGCACTTGATGCAAAACTCGTTGACGACGTAAGTCATTCTTCCCACACGGTTGGTGGCCGCTGCCGGCCCAAATTTTAGCCCCTTTTGGGGCGTCTGGGGCGGGGAACCGCCTGCCTATAACAATCGCGCGACCGGCACAAGGCGACCGATGACGCCTTCACCGAGGATGTCTGTATTCAGGCGCCGCCGCGCAAGGCATCGGTGCGCCTTCGGTCGCGCTTGGTTAGGCGGCGGCCTTTCCTTCGGTCGCCATCCCGCGGGGATCCCGGCTCGACGGGCACTTGAGGGGTCAAGTCCTCGTAGAGTGCCCGCGCCGCGCTCGCGGGACCCCGGCGTGTCCCCGCGGCAACTACCCGCACTACACGGAGCCGCCCCGACGGCATGGCCGTCACGACATTGCCAGGCGCAACGAGGCGGCTCGGTTTCAGCGCGCGAACGCCATTGACGCGCACCTTGCCCTCCTCGATCAGCCGCGCCGCGCCCATCCGTGTCTTGGCGAGTCTTGCGCGATAGAGCCACTTGTCGAGGCGCTGGCCCTCCATGGCCAAGGTCTAGCTTCCCTGCTGCTGGCGGGGGGAAGGACGACCTTTAAGGGCGGCAAGGGCGGCGAACGGCGAATCTTCGAGCTTCTTCCGCTCGGCCGCCTCGGCCCGCCGAGGCGGCTCGCGTCTTGGCGCCTTGGCGCGCATTTTCTGTCTGCTCTTGCGGTCCTCGACCTTGTCTTGGCCTCGCTTCTTGCCCGGGCGCCAGATCACGTCGATGGCGATCGCTTCGGCCGCATTGGCCTCACCGCTCGCCGCTTCTCCCGGTTCGGGCCGGCGGCCCTCGCGCCTGAAACCGAGCGACTTCAAGATCGAAGCGAATTCCTCGCCCGAGCAGCCGACCACCGACATCAGCTCGGGCACGACCCGGAAGCCGCCGTCGCCGGTCGCTCCCGCCGGCGCCTCGACGCCTTCGGCCGCGCGGAAGGCGACGCGCGTGCGGATCAGGTCGGAGAGCCGCTCCAGCATGTCAATGCGGACCGCGCGGGAGCCCGCGACATAAAATCCCGCGGCGCGCCAATAGGGCTCCGGGATCGCGCTTCCCGCTTCCACCGAGGTCAAGCCCTGTTGCGGGCGCAAGGGCAGGTCTTCGATATCGATGCCGTGATCGCGACCCGAGTGAAGCGCCCACAGGCTCAACACGAGATCGGCCGCAGCCGGCTTGAGCAGAGCAGGAAAATAAACATTGAAGGCGCCGAAGCGGACGCCGTATTTGCGAAGCTGGCCGCGCGCGTCCTGATCGAGCGCCTTGATGTCGGCGGCGGCCGCTTCGCGGCGGATGACGCCGAGATTTTCCGTCAATTGATAGGCAAGCCCGCGCGCGAGCCCCGACACGTCGGTCGCCTCGCCGAGCTCGATGAGCGGCTTGAGCTTGCTGCCAAGCTCCGTCTTGAGCCGGGCCTCGAGCCGGAGCGCGACGCGCTCGCGATCGGCGCTTGAAAGGTGCTCGTCGACGAGCAGCTGGATGCGCGGCTTGAGCGCCGTCTCGCCCCGCTCGAGGCGAGCGATCTCCGCCCCCTGCCAGACGATCCGGCCGTTAGGATTGAGCGCAATTGCCTCGTCAGGCGCGCCGCAAACGGCGTCGGCGCGAGTCGAGAGTTCGCCCGCCAAAACCTTTGCCGCGGCGTGGCGCGCCGCGCGCCCGTGAATGTCTTCGCCGGTGCTGTCGGGGGTGAAGCGGAAGCCGTCGAGCCGTCCGACGAAATGGTTCTCGACCAAAATATTTCCGTCGGGGGCGATCTCGGCCGCGATCTCTTCTTTGTCGCGCAAGCGGCGCATCAACACGCTCGTCCGCCTATCCACGAAGCGCTGAGTCAGGCGCTCGTGCAACGCGTCCGACAGCGCATCCTCGATCGCCTTTGTGCGTCCCTGCCAATGTTCCGGATCGTCGAGCCATTGCGACTGATGCGAAACGAAGGTCCAGGTTCTGATCTGGGCGAGCCGGTTGGCGAGAGTGTCGAGATCGCCGTCGCTGCGATCGGCCTGCGCCACCTGATTGGCGAACCAGTCCGCCGGAATCTTGCCGGTATCGCTCATGACGAAGCGGTAGAGCGTCGCCACCAGCTCGGCATGGCTTGCAGCGGAGATCTTCCGGTAGTCCGGGATCTGGCACATGTCCCACAACAGGGCGACCGCGGCCGTTCCTTGCGCCATGTCGCGCACGCCCGCGTCATGGCTCGCATTTTCGAGCGCGATCACGTCATCGACCATGCGCGCGCGGGTCAGGCGGCGATGGTCGGGCGTCTCGCGCAAACTGTCCTTGAGGCGCCCGACCGAGGCGAAATCGAGCTTTCGATTGCG
Source organism: Methyloceanibacter sp. (assembly GCA_035715445.1). GTDB lineage: Bacteria > Pseudomonadota > Alphaproteobacteria > Rhizobiales > Methyloligellaceae > Methyloceanibacter. The sequence goes on along the minus strand of DASTKZ010000166.1, from coordinate 7,589 downwards.
CCAATGCAGCACGCCGACCTGGTCGAAGGCGTGGTTCTCGAGCCGGTCGACAAGTTCGGCCTCGAACGGGGCGACCTGGCCGGTGACGCCGAACGTGCCGTCATTCATGTGGCGTCCGGCGCGGCCGGCGATCTGGCCAAGCTCGGCCGGGGTCAGGCTACGGTGGTTTTGCCCGTCGAATTTGCGAGTGCCGGCGAAGGCGACATGATCGAGGTCGAGATTGAGACCCATGCCGATCGCATCGGTCGCCACCAGGAAGTCAACGTCGCCGTTCTGGTAGAGCTCGACTTGTGCGTTGCGGGTGCGCGGGCTGAGCGCGCCGAGCACGACCGCAGCACCACCGCGCTGGCGCCGCACCAGCTCGGCGATGGCGTAGACGTCGTTGGCGGAGAATCCGACGATGGCGGAACGCCGCGGCAGGCGGGTGATCTTCTTGTCGCCGGCGTAAGTGAGCTGCGACAAGCGCGGTCGCGACACGAGATTGGCGCCGGGCAGAAGCTCGCGGATGGCATCGCGCATGGTCGCGGCGCCAAGCAGAAGCGTCTCGTTCAAGCCCCGAGCATGGAACAGCCGGTCGGTGAACACATGGCCGCGCTCGCCGTCGGCGGCGAGCTGGATCTCGTCAACCGCGACGAAATCGGCCTCGAGCTCGAGCGGCATCGCCTCCACGGTGCAGACATAGAAGCGCGGGGAGGGCGGTTTGATCTTCTCCTCGCCCGTGATGAGCGCGACTTGGGCGGCGCCGGCGCGGGCGACGATCTTGTCGTACACCTCGCGCGCAAGGAGCCGCAACGGCAGGCCAATGATGCCGATATCGTGCGCGAGCATGCGCTCGATGGCGAGATGGGTCTTGCCGGTATTGGTCGGACCGAGAACGGCGGTGACGCCGCGCCCGCGCTCGAAGCCTGTGGAATGAGTGGAGAACGGCCGGCTCATATTGACTCTTTCAGCCTCTCTCGCGCGCAAAGCACGGAACGGGCCAGGAACAAACCTCGTCCGAATCGCTGACTCTGCACATTCGGATTTCGTTCCGGCCGAAAACGCAACCGCCCGTCGCCTCGTCGGGCTCCTGCCTCAGCATCGCGATCGCCGTATCGCGGTCGGGTTTTTCTCGGGCTAAGCCCCGGAGAAGGCAACGGGAACGGAGCGCGCACGAATCAGGGGAAGGTTAATCTTCGGCATCTGTTCCCTACAACATATTGGGATTTGGGGCTTCAGTGTTAACTCTTGGCGCGCCGTTTATGGCTCGGCGCTGGCGCGGCGCGGCCCCGAGACCCGGAGCGACGTTACTTCCGCCGTGCCATAGCCCGCCAGCGTCGGCAGCACAATGCGGTAGGGCACATACATATTGGTTCCCCTGAGCGGGACCAGCCACACTTCGATTTCGTTCGTCTGAGCCATCAGCCGCACGGCGGGATTGTCCGGATGGTATCCGGCGATGGGGATGAATTTCACTTTGCAGATCACCGCAGGGCCGCCGTAGCCCGTGGCTGTTGTGCGCTTGACGTGGACCGAGCGCTTGGGGGTGACCACGAGGTCGAAGCGCTGCCTGCCGTCGAACACCGGAAGGGTGTGATTGCAGACATTGAGGTCGCCGTTGGGATTGTCGGATTTGGCGGTCAGGAACGCCCCGCTCATCGGATCGAGCACGTCTTCGAGCTGTTCCTGGGTCACCGGGATGGTGTTCGGGATCCGCCTGTTTGGAATGATCGAGACGCCGGTGACGTTGCCGTCGCTGAATGTCAGGCGTAAGCGCTCGCCCATCTTGGCGCTGTCGGAATAGCTGAACGCATACATCGCGGGCTCAGGCCCCGTGCTGGTCACGCGTCCTCTCCCCGCGGTAACCCCGCGCCATTCGTAGATCAGGCCCTGGAGCACGCTGAAGCGGCCTTCGCCCCGCATCTCATAGTCTTCGCCGCGGAACGTCGCCGTCAGGCGGAAATCGCCGAGATTGAAGCTGCCAAGCATGACGCGGTAAACGGCGGATATCCGGCTTGGGGCCAGGAGGCCGGTTTCGGCATGGGCGGCGTCAATAGGCGGATGGCCGCCGAGCCCGCAACTGAGGGCGGCGACAGCAAACAGGCTCAAACAACGGCGCGCTTGCATCGCTCCCACCCCCTAGCAGGCGGGGCGCCTGCTAGAAACCCGCGGCGAATTTCGGGCCATTTGCGGGTTTCGTCAATTGCGAGCTTGGCCCAAGTTTGTGGCGGCGCCTTGACCTTAAACGACCCGCCCCGTATATGTCCGCCGCCGGCCGCATTGGCGCTCCTGACGATCCTGAAGCGCGGCGCCGGGTTCCGTGCCATTGGCAGAGAAGGAAAGAGGATCATGGCCCGTCGTTGCGAGCTCACCGGCAAAGCCGTGCTCACCGGCAACAATGTGAGCCATGCCAAGCGCCGAACCAAGCGCCGTTTCCTGCCGAATCTCTGCAGCGTGACCCTGGAGAGCGAAGCGCTCAAGAAGCGCGTGCGGCTCACCATCAGCGCCCATGCCTTGCGCTCGGTCGAGCATCGCGGCGGCCTCGACGCCTATCTCCTGAAGGCGGGCGACGACGAGCTGTCGTTGAAGGCGCGCCGGCTCAAGCGCGACATCGCCAAGGCCCACGGCGCCCAAGCGCAAGCCTAGATCTAACCAAGGCTAACCGCTCGGCCCGGCGCTGACCGGCGTCGCATCGGGCAGCGCGAACTGCATGATCAGCGTTCGCTGCAGCGGGTTGAAATTGTCGTCCGACATCAGCGTCAGCACGGTCTCCCCCGAGGGAGCGCGGTAAGCGGCGATCGCTTCCATATTGTCGATGTTGAAGCTGTCATTGGCTTCAAGCAGCACTTCGCCGGCGATCGCAGCGCCCTTTTTGATCTCCGCGGCCGCGATCCGGCGAATCCGCATCTTCACCCCTTCGCTGAAGCGGAAACGCCGCTCGAGCACGATGATGCCGCCGTCCGGCAGGGATGTAGCGTCGGTCACGTCGAAGCCGCCGATCCGTTTCAGCGTGATGCCTCCTGGCGTAGGGCCGCCGATGAGCCAGCCTTGCAGATTGCCGGATCCGCTGGCGGTCCCCTCGGCGAACGCAACGAGCGTTCCCTTCAATCGTCCCGCCCTGATGACCGTCATCGCCTCGATGCCGCGGTTGCCGCCAAGGCCCTTGGTGCCGCCGGGGAGGGGGACGGTGCCTGAAGGCGGTCCGAACCGCTCGGCGTTGAAGGGGTAGCGCGCGATCCTGTGGCGCTGCTCGAAGGAGACGAAGGCAATGCCCTCCCGGGCATCGCCGCTTGCGAGCGCCATGCCTTCGGAATCGCGCAAGCGCTCGTCCCGCAGCGGCTTTCCGTCGGCGTCGAGGATTGGGCCCAGCACGCCGCCGTTAAGACCCTTCAGCTTGCGCCCGTCATAGTCGAGGCTCGCCCTGAGCCAGCTCCCGGCATCGGAGAGCGCAAGCAGCGTGTGCCCGGACGCGTCGATCGCGAGCGCGGAGAAGCCGCCGAAATACGCCGACTTGGCGTAGAGATTGAGCCCGGCCCGGAAGATGAGCTTGCCGAATTGCTTGCGCGAGGGATTGTCGCGGTCGAAATCGATCGGCGCGGCCGCGATGGCGACCGTCATCGGGCGCGGAAGGGGAGATGCCGGTTTCTCGGCCTGCGCCGGGAAAGCGGCAAGACTTGCCGCGAGCGCAAGCGCGATGGCGGCGCGTTGATGCCGCCGTTTCGGCACGCGAGGCTTCACGTCAATGAAGCTTCCGGCGCATGGCGCGCGCCGCTGCGGGCACGCTGCGATGCAGCTGGCGCCAGGCAAGGTCCTCGTCGAACAGCTCGGCAAGTTTCTCGGTCATGACGCCGGCAAGCTCCTCGGCGTCGGTGACGGTGACGGCGCGGCGATAATAGCGCGTGACGTCATGGCCGATGCCGATGGCGAGGAGTTCGACAGGTGAGTGGGTCTCGATTTCTTGGATCACCTGGCGGAGATGACGCTCCAAATATGACCCCGAGTTGACCGAAAGGGTGGAATCGTCCACCGGGGCGCCGTCGGAGATCATCATCAGGATGCGGCGCTGCTCGGGCCGCGCCAAGAGCCGGCTATGCGCCCAAGCGAGCGCCTCGCCGTCGATATTTTCTTTGAGCAGGCCCTCGCGCATCATCAGCCCGAGGTTGCGGCGCGCCCGGCGCCAGGGCGCGTCGGCGGCCTTGTAGACGATATGGCGCAAGTCGTTGAGCCGCCCGGGAAGCGGGGGCTTCAGCGCGTTGAGCCAAGCCTCGCGCGCATGGCCGCCCTTCCACGCCCGGGTGGTGAAGCCGAGAATCTCGACCTTGACCCCGCAACGCTCGAGCGTGCGCGCGAGGATATCGGCGCAGCACGCCGCCACCATGATCGGGCGCCCGCGCATCGAGCCCGAATTGTCGAGAAGAAGCGTGACCACGGTATCGCGAAACTGGGTTTCGCGCTCCTGCTTGTAGGTCAGGGGATGCATCGGATCGACGATGACGCGGGTAAGCCGCGCCGCATCGATCATGCCCTCGTCGAGATCGAAGTCCCAGCCGCGATTCTGCTGGGCGAGAAGCCGGCGCTGAAGCCGGTTGGCGAGTCTCGCGACGGCGCCGTGAAGCGCGAAGAGCTGCTTGTCGAGAAAGGTGCGCAAGCGCTCAAGCTCGTCCGCCTCGCACAGCTCCTCGGCGTCGACGGTCTCGTCATAGGCGCGGGTGAATACCTTGTAGCCGAAGGCCTCGGGGTTATCGAGCACCGAGAGATTGGGGCGCCAGGGCTGCGACCGGCGCGGCTGCTTGGACTGGTCGGCGCGGTCGAGAAGGTCCGCCATTCCGTCGTCGCTGTCGTCGAGCGCCTGGTCGCTCGAAACTTCTTCTTCGCGGGCGTCCGCCGAAAGTTCGGCGCGCTGCTGGCCTTCCGCCTCGTCCTCTTCGGCATCGGAAGCGACGCCGTCGGCTTCGGTCTCTTGCTCAGATTTCTGTTCCGACCCTTGTTCGAGCTGATCGGCGAGGTTGAGCGCGGCAAGTAATTCCCGCGTAAGCCGTCCGAACGCCTCCTGATCGACCAGCAGCTCGGGCATGCGCTCGATCACGCTCCGTGCCCGTCCCTCGACCCATTGCCGCCAAAGATTGACCGCGGCGCGCGCCTTTGGCGGCGGCGTCTGGCCGGTGAGCTTCTCGCGGATAAGAAGGGCAAGCGCATCGGAGAGCGGCGCTTCGGAGCGCTCGGTCGCCTGGGCGAGGCGGCTCCGCTCATAGCGCTGCTCCATGCGGGCGGCGAGATTGGCGGCGACGCCGAGCATGCGATTGGCGCCGATCGCCTCGACGCGCGCCTGCTCGATCGCCTCGAACACTTCGCGCGCCTCGCCGCCTTGCGGCGCCAGTGCCGCATGCAGAACCGGATTGTGACAGGCGACCGCGAGCGCCGCCGCATCGGCGTGGCCGCGGATGACCGCAATCTCGGATTTGGTCGGAACGCGCGAGGGCTCGGGCAGTCGCGCCATCTTGCCGGTCAGTCCCGGCGGCTCGCTCGTGAACACGACCTCCATGGCGCTGTCGGCCGCGATCGAGCGGGTCGTCAGCGTGACGGCGCGTTTGAACGGATCGAGCGGCGCTTCCTTACGCCGTGTCATGACTAGCTCAAGGCCACGTTGGCGGTCGATTGCGGCAGATCCTCGCCGAAGCAGCGCTGATAGAACTCGGCGATCAGCCCACGCTCCAGCTCGTCGCATTTGTTGAGGAAGGAAAGCGCGAACGCGATGCCGATATCGCCGAAGATTTCGGCGTTCTCCGCCCAGGTGATGACGGTGCGCGGGCTCATGACGGTCGACAGGTCGCCGTTCATGAAGGCGTTGCGGGTGAGCTCGGCCACGCGGACCATGTTGCCGATGACTTTGCGCCCGGCCTCGGTGTTCCAGCTCTTGGCCTTGGCCAGAACGATGTTCACCTCGTCGTCATGCGGCAAGTAGTTGAGCGTGACGACGATTGACCAGCGATCCATCTGGCCTTGGTTGATCTGCTGGGTGCCGTGATAGAGACCGCTCGTGTCGCCGAGCCCGATCGTGTTGGTGGTCGAGAACAGGCGGAAAGCGGGGTGAGGCCGGATCACCTTGGATTGGTCGAGCAGGGTGAGCTTGCCCGAGACCTCGAGCACGCGCTGGATCACGAACATCACGTCGGGGCGGCCGGCGTCGTATTCGTCGAAACAGAGCGCCGTGTTGCTCTGGAGCGCGTAAGGCAGAATGCCCTCGCGGAACTCGGTCACCTGCATGCCGTCCCTGATGACGATGGCGTCCTTGCCGACGAGATCGATGCGGCTGACATGGCTGTCGAGATTGATACGCATGCAGGGCCAGTTGAGCCGCGCCGCCACCTGCTCGATATGCGTCGATTTGCCCGTGCCGTGGTAGCCCTGGATCATCACCCGCCGGTTGTGCTTGAAGCCGGCGAGGATCGCGAGCGTCACGTCCCGGTTGAAGAGATAGTCCGGATCGACATCCGGCACATGCTCGTCGGGGCGGGAATAGGCCGGGACTTCGAGATCGGTGTCGATGCCGAAGACCTGGCGCACGGAAACCGACATATCCGGCAAGCCGGCGCTGTAAGCAGTTTCGAGGGTCATGATCGGTGAAAGCCTGTTGGTCGCGTCTGTTGTGGGCTTGGCCTGGTCAAGCCGAGATAAAGGGAAGGGGGGCGCCGAGCGACGTTACGCAAGCCCTGCCTGCCTCAGATAATTATAGGCTTGGATCACTTCGCGCAACTTGTCCTCTGAGGTGCGGTCGCCCTTGTTGTGGTCGGGATGGAGCCGCTTCACCAACTCCTTGAAGCGGGCCTTTATGTCGGCCTTGGTGGCGCTGTCCTCGAGATTGAGCTGGCGCAAGCACTTCCGCTCGGCGCGCTTGAGGGTCCGTTCCGGCGTCCCGGCCTCCTTCGTGGCGGCGCGCTCGGGGAACAGTCCCAACGGGTCGTAGGCGGTGAAGCGGTGAGCAAAACCGCCTGGCCGCTCGCCCTCGCGGGGCTTTCGATCGCGCCCCCAGGAATTGACCCCGAGCGACCAGGTCGGCCGGTGGCCGATGACGTCCTCTTTTTGGTGCTTGGCGACCGCTTCGTCGGGGAGGCCGGCAAAGTAATTGTAGGTCTTGTTGTATTCGCGCACATGATCGAGGCAGAAGCGGTGATACTGCCCCTCGAGCCCCCTTCCCTTGGGCGCGGGGTAGAGGCCCCGCTCCTTGCAGCCGGGCCGGTCGCAAGGCGGATGGGAGTCGCGCAAGAGCCGGTTCTGGTCGGGCTTGACCCTCAAGCGGTCGAAGAATTTTGAATCGAATTCCATGGAACTCGCATTATGAGAAGCAGCGCCTGACACAACAAGCATGGCCCGGGTCCGGCAAACGGGTTAATCTGGAAGGTTTAGCGAGCGGCTCATGTCGGTCGAACGGGATATCAGAAACAAGTTGACGGAGGCCTTCGCGCCCGCGGCGCTCGAGGTCGTCAACGATTCCCATCGCCATGCCGGGCATGCCGGCTCGCCCGGAACCGGGGAGAGCCATTTCACCATCAAAGTGGTGTCGGCGGCCTTCGCCGGCAAGTCGCGGCTCGAACGCCACCGCATGGTCAATC
>DASTKZ010000165.1:0-7205 GCA_035715445.1 Methyloceanibacter sp. | reverse complement strand
AGGATGAGATCGGCGCGCTGGCGCGTGGGCAGGATGTTTTCCCTCAGATTGACCAGGTTGATCGAGCGCCAGATCGACAGCGCGGTCACGCGCGCCTCCTCCTCCGACAGCGACGCGTAACGGTGGAAGTAGGACGCCGGGTCGCGGAACGAGGTCTGCCGCAACCTGAGGAAGCGCTCCACGTACCAGCCTTCCACCAGATCCTCGGCAGCGTCGATATAGATCGAAAAGTCGAAGAAGTCGGAGACGTAGGGAATGGCCTCGCCGTCCTTCGGCAGCCTGCCCGGCTGCAGCACGTTGAGGCCCTCGACGATGACGATGTCCGGCCGCTCGACGACGAGCCTCTGGTCGGGGAGCACGTCATAGACGAGGTGCGAGTAGGCAGGCGCCTCGACGCGCGCCTGGCCCGATTTGACCGCGGCGAGGAAGTTGAGCAGCTTGGCGAGGTCGTAGCTCTCGGGAAAGCCCTTGCGCTCCATCATGCCGCGCTCTTCGAGCACGGCATTGGGAAAGAGGAACCCGTCGGTCGGCACGAGATCGACGCGCCGATGGCTCGGCCAGCGGGCGAGCAGCGCCTGGAGCACGCGCGCCGTCGTGCTCTTGCCGGCGGCGACGCTTCCGGCAAGGCCGATGATGAACGGCATCTTGCTGTTGCCCTTGCGCAGGAACTTCTCGGTATCGCTGTGCAGGTCGAGCACGGCCTCGACGTAGAGATTGAGCAGCCGGCTGAGCGGCAGATAGACCTCGATAACTTCCCCGACGGAAATGCGCTCGATCAGGCCGCTCAGGTTCTCCAGCTCCGCGTCGGAGAGCGGCATGGGCATATCGGCCCTGAGCGTCGCCCATTCCTCGCGCGGATAGGCCGCATAAGGCGAGAAGTCGGCACGAGTGCGTGGGTTGATCGTCACGACGCTCACCCGTCAGCGCGAGGCGGTCTTCTGCCTCTTCTCGCCGACCGCCGTAAGCGCCATGCGCCGCTCGAGCTCCTCGAACACGTCGTCAAGATCAACCTCGCGGGACTCCAGCACGACGAGCAGATGGTAGAGCAGGTCGGCGCTCTCGCCGACAAGCGCCTTCTTGCCCTGGGAAAGCGCGGCAATGGCGACCTCGACCGCTTCCTCGCCGAGCTTCTTGGCCGGCTTGATCGGCCCGTCGTCGAGCAGCCGCCGCGTATGGGAGTTTTCGGGCCGCGCGTGGCGCCGCGATTTGATAATGGCGGCGAGGCGGGAGAGGACGTCTCTGCTCATGACTTGGCTCATACACCGTCGGCGCGGCCATTGAAATAGGAAGCTCCGGAGATACTCACCAAAAGGTGGCATGACCGGGGCCTAGCGCCGCTGGCGCTCAAGGATCGAGCCGCACCGGCAGGCCCGCGGCGGCCATATGGCGCTTGGCCTCGCCGATCGAGTGTTCGCCATAGTGGAAGATCGAGGCCGCGAGCACGGCCGAGGCGTGGCCCTGGCGGACGCCCTCGACCAGGTGATCGAGGGTGCCCACGCCGCCGCTCGCGATCACCGGCACGGTCACGGCGTCGGCGATGGCGCGGGTAAGCTCGAGATCGAAACCCTGGCGCGTGCCGTCGCGATCCATGGAGGTGAGCAGGATCTCGCCCGCGCCGAGCGCCGCGACCTCCTGCGCATAGGAGACCGCATCGACGCCGGTCGCCTCGCGCCCGCCATGGGTGAAAATCTCGAAGCCCGGCGTCTCGCTGTCGCCGGCCACGCGCTTTGCGTCGATGGCGACCACGATGCATTGCGCGCCGAACTTCTCGGACGCGGCGCGCACCAGGCTCCGGTCCTTCACCGCCGCCGTGTTGATGGAGACCTTGTCGGCGCCGGCTTCGAGCAGCGCGCGCACATCCTCGATCGAGCGCACGCCGCCGCCGACCGTGAGCGGCATGAAGCAGCGTTCGGCGGTGCGGCGCACGACGTCGAGAATGGTGCCGCGCTTCTCGTGGCTTGCCGTGATGTCGAGGAAGCAAAGTTCGTCCGCGCCGGCCTTGTCGTAGGCCGCGGCGGCTTCGACGGGGTCGCCGGCGTCGCGTAAGTCGACGAATTTGACGCCTTTGACGACCCGGCCCTCTTTCACGTCGAGGCAGGGGATGAGACGGATCTTCAACATTTCAGAAGGGAAACAAACTCCAACACCGCGCCCGAAAATATGAAGCCATAGGCGAATCTGTCGATTAGATAATTCGACTTCCACGAATCCTGCTCAATTTTCTCTTCATACTGAAGGTATGCATCATACCCTTCCTTCCGAAGTTTCTTTGCGCGCTCTATGGACTTAGACTTCTGCACGTCCCAGCTGTAGACCAGAGTAGCAATCGCACACGCGAACAGGAAAATGGCGGTGGCTGGGAGGACTTCGAGTTCTGGCTTACTTGCGATGAACGCGATTGCCCCGGCCGACAGCGCGCCGCCTGCTGGCTTCTCAGCCTGAAGGTTTCGATCAGCTCCCGCTCATACTCGTCCGGAAGGTTACTCTTCTTTGCCAAGGTTAGGCTCCTTGTCCGTCCACCACTAGTTTGGACGCTCCGTGTTGTTCAGCATGGTCAGAACGGGTGCTGCCGGCCGAGAGCCGCGAGCGCTTCGCGCGGATCGAGCCGGCCGTCGTAGAGCGCGCGCCCGGCGATCGCGCCTTCAAGCATGGCGTAGCGCGGCTCAAGCAGCCGCTTCACGTCGTCGATGCCGGCAAGCCCGCCGCTCGCGATCACGGGAATCGTGACGGCGCGCGCGATCGCGGCCGAGGCGTCGAGATTGAGCCCCTCGAGCACGCCGTCGCGAGCAATGTCGGTGTGGACGATGGCCGCGACCCCTGCATCCTCGAACCGCCGGGCAAGATCGAGCGCGGTCATCTCGCTCGTTTCGGCCCAGCCTTCGATCGCGACCTTGCCGTCGCGCGCATCGATGCCGACGGCAATGCAGCCGGGAAAATCGCGCGCGGCCTCCTTCACGAGAGCGGGGTTCCGCACCGCGGCCGTGCCGAGGACGACGCGATCGACGCCCCGCGCGAGCCAAGCCACGATCGTATCGAGATCGCGGATGCCGCCGCCGAGCTGGATCGAGATATGCACGGCATCGAAGATCGCCTCGACCGCCTTGTCGTTGACGGGGCGGCCTTCGAACGCGCCGTTGAGATCGACCACGTGCAGCCAGTCGAAGCCCTGTTCCTCGAAACTGCGCGCCTGCGCGGCGGGGTCGGTGTTGAATACGGTCGCTTCCGCCATCTCGCCCTGGCGGAGACGCACGCAATGTCCGTCCTTCAAGTCTATGGCCGGGAACAGGATCATCTCTACGTCCTCCCTCCCCCAGAAAGGGGGAGGGAGACGGTCCCGGCGTCAAGCCGGGAACGTCGGGTGGGGGTCGAGGTTGGGGAGCGAGAAACCCCCACCCCAGCCCTCCCCCTTCCAGGGGGAGGGAGTGTGAACATCACCGGGAAGCTCACGGCTTCCACTTGAGGAAATTGGCGATCACGGCGAGCCCGAGCTTTTGGCTCTTCTCGGGGTGGAACTGGCTGCCTGCGAGATTGTCCTTGGCGACGAAGGCGGTGATGGGGCCGCCATAGTCAGTGCTGGCGACGAGCGCGTCCGGCCGCTCCGGCACGAGGTGGTAGGAGTGCACGAAATAGGCGTTGAGCCCGCTCTCGCCGGTGGGAATGCCTTCAAGCAGCGCGTGTTTGCGCCGGAGCGCGAGCGTGTTCCAGCCCATATGCGGAATCTTGAGCGAAGCGTCGCTTGGTGCGATCGCCCGGACCTCGCCCTTGATCCACCCGAGCCCGGGCGTGACCCCGTGTTCGAGCCCGCGCTCGGCCATGAGCTGGAGCCCGACGCAGATGCCGAGGAAGGGTTTGCCGCGCATCCGCACCGACTCTTCGAGGGCTTCGATCATGCCGGGGATGCGGGCAAGCCCGTTCCGGCAATCGGCGAAGGCGCCGACGCCCGGCAGAACGATGCGCTCGGCGTCACGTACCTCCTCGGGCTTCGACGTCACCTTGACGGCAAGCGGCGAGGCTTCCTCCCGCGCCGCTCGCTCGAAGGCCTTGGCGGCGGAGTGAAGGTTCCCCGAACCGTAATCGATGATGGCGACGTGCATGGCGGCTCACGGCTGCGGGAAGAGTCCGATGACCTCCTCGCCCTCTCCACGCGGACGCGGCGTCCGCGCTCCGGTGTCGCGTCGCGGCAGCGGCGGCGTGACGGACTGGGTCCGCTCCTGCTCGGGCAGCCACTTGGTGAAGAACGCGCGTTCGGCGTCAACGCGATCGCGGCCGCTTGCGACCCCGGCAAGGCGGTAGCTGCGGCGCTCGAGCGACGCCGTGCGCAGATCGTTGGCCTCGAAGGCGAACAAAACGGAGATGGCGAGGGCCGCCCACGCCGTCAGCGCCTGCCCTTGCGCGTCGCCGCCAAAGGCAAGCTGCAATCCGACATAGATGAGAATGAGCACGACGAACTCGATCCACATGCGGTGATAGAGCAGCCACACGAGCGGCACGAGAAGCGCCACCCAGGAGAAGCCCTCTCTGACGAAGGCGAGCCGGTCCGCGCGCGCGATCACGTCCGTCGCGGCAACGGGCGGCTCATATACGGAATAGACAGTCACGGCCACTCACGCAGTTTGCGCCGGCGGAAACCCGGCAACCTCTAAAGCTGGCCCTTGGTCGAGGGCACACGGCCCTTTTGCCGCTCGTCGATGGCGATCGCCTGACGGAGCGCCCGGGCGAGCGCTTTATAGCAGGTCTCGGCGATGTGGTGGCTATTCTCGCCGTGGAGCGTCTCGACATGCAGCGTGAGCCCGGCGTGCTGCGCGAAGGCCTGGAACCACTCGCGGAACAGCTCAGTGTCCATCTCCCCGATCTTCGAGCGCGTGAACTTGACGTTCCACACCAGGAACGGGCGTCCGGAAACGTCGAGCGCGACGCGGGTCAGCGTCTCGTCCATGGGGAGATAGGCAAAGCCGTAGCGGGCGATGCCGCTCTTATCGCCGAGCGCCTTGGCCACGGCTTGGCCGAGCACGATGCCTGCATCCTCGGTGGTGTGGTGCTGGTCGATATGGAGATCGCCCTCAGCCTTGAGGGTGATGTCGATCAGGGCATGGCGGGCGAGCTGCTCGATCATGTGGTCGAGGAAGCCGACACCGGTCGCAACGTCGTAGGCGCCGGTGCCGTCGAGATCGACCGCTGCCGAAATCGCGGTCTCCTTGGTCCGGCGGGTGACGCTTGCCCGGCGCGCCGTGCTTGCCCGCGCGCGGCCGGTGTCTTTGCTTCGCTTCTGCATGGCGATGAGCTTAACCTCAAGGCTCTTAGCAATTCGCTTCCGAGCCGAGGCCCGCTTATACGCGAGAGGACCGAAGAGTGCTATCAGAGCGTTAACCGGAAGCTTGAACCGGCGCTTTGCCCTCCCGATATGGCTTTTTCGATGAGTTCTTACGCGTCCTCCCCCGAGACCTGGCATGGCACCACGATTCTGACCGTCCGCAAGAACGGCAAGGTCGTCATCGCGGGCGACGGCCAGGTGAGCCTCGGCCAGACCATCATCAAGGGCACGGCGAAGAAGGTGCGCCGGGTGGGTTCCGGCGGCGTGATCGCGGGCTTCGCCGGCTCGACCGCCGACGCCTTCACCCTGTTCGAGCGGCTCGAGACCAAGCTCGAGCGCTTTCCCGACCAGCTCAAGCGGGCTTGCGTCGAGCTTGCCAAGGACTGGCGCACCGACCGCTATTTGCGCCGGCTCGAGGCCATGATGATCGTGGCCGATGCCGACGAGAGCCTGGTCTTGACCGGGACCGGCGACGTGCTCGAGCCCGACGACGCCGTGATGGGGATCGGCTCGGGCGGGGCCTATGCTTTGGCCGCCGCGCGCGCCCTTCTCGACGGCCCGCTCGATGCCGAGGCGATCGCCCGCAAGGCGATGGCCATTGCCGCCAAGATTTGCGTCTATACCAATGACGATATTACTATCGAAAGTCTTCCCTAATATCAAGATGTTACACTAGGCCGCCATCTTATGGGCTATCGGCAGGCTAACTACGCTTCTTCGGCACCAGCCGCAAGCCATACTCTAGTACCTCACCCCGTTTGCCCCCGTCGCGTGACGCCGACCAAGGCGGGGCTTTTTTCTGTTTGTTTTTCACAGCCTGTTGCAGCGCGGAACGACCCTCTTGACTCTGCGCAACTCGCAAATTTTATAATCGGTCGCTCATCCTGAGCATTTTGTTTGAAAGCGAGGTCAGCTCACTCGTTCAGGAGGCGAAAATGGGAACGCTGATGTTTGAATGCCCCACCACGGGCATGGAAGTCTCTACAGGGATCGAGGTCGATACAGCGAGTTTCGAGAGCCTCTCCTGGCAGAACGCCGGTCTCCCCTGTCCGCATTGCCCCAGCCCTCACCCCATGCACTCTGTGCGAACGTGGCTCTCCAACGGTGCCGAGATACTAACGCTTCGCGGCCCTTGGGCGACGACATCCAGAGTGCAGCCTAGAAATCAGCCCCGCCGCTAGCGGGGCTTTTTGTTAGATCGCGTCGGCGCTCTCTTAACTTTGCTGCGTGAAGTCACGCTCGCTTCTAGCGCTGTGATAAGCTCGGCGGTTGGGGGTTAAGTTGCTCCACGCGGGTTCCCGCTCCTAACGTTAGGCGTCCTTTGGAGGTGAAAATCCATGATGACGAGAACTTTCATAGTCACATTTGCTCTCGCCTTTGCCGCGTCCATGTCAGCGCAAGCGAGTGCGCCGGTGTCGGCAGAAGCCAAGGCGAGCGTCACGAAGGCGCTGACGGAGATCGGCTGCACAAGCGAAGACATCGACGCGGAGGGCGACGTCTACTTTGCAGACGACGCGACGTGCAAGGACGGCACGTATGACATAACCCTCGATAAGGATTTTAAGATCGCCAAGAAGGAGAAGGACAACGACTAAAGGCAGGAACCAAGCCGCTAAAAATCGGTTGTTATAGTTAGGCTGGGGGCAAGGAGGACACATGCCCACTAGCGAAACTCGCACCGACAATACGGTCCTCATAGGTATCGGGCTTGCGGCGGTCTTCGCGATCCTGACTTTGCTAGGCGCGACCATCTTCACGTCCGGTGAACAGAGCGCGGAGAACGCGATGCCGCAGTCGAGCACTGAGGCACCGGCAACCGGCCAGAACTAGCAGCAAAGAAGAGGGCGCTCGCTTGGGCGGGCGCTCTTTTTTGTGTGCGTAACGAGATGGCCGC
>DASTKZ010000164.1:0-4187 GCA_035715445.1 Methyloceanibacter sp. | reverse complement strand
CGGCGTCGGCTCGAACTCGGCTTGAGCCGAGGCGGCCGAACACGCGGCGGCAAGGACCCCGAAAGCAAGGGCAATTCGGATCATGCTGGTTTGGACCCCGGCTTGGATGACGCACGAAGCGTCTTGGCTTTATTCGGTTAGGCGGCGCGCCGCAAGCAACCCCGCTTCCTTGTTGAGACCGCAAGAGACGGCTACTGTTCCTCCGCAAGTCGATGGCAAACCCCGTCTACAAGGTCCTGACCGAGGCCGCCTTCAGCGAGGCGATGGGCAACGGGCATTTTTCCGGCTCCGCCGACGATCGCCGCGACGGCTTCATCCATCTTTCGGCCGCCGATCAGCTCGAAGGGACCTTGGTCAAGCATTTCGCGCGGCAGGACGGGCTCATGCTTCTTGCGCTCGATCCGGTGCGGCTCGGGCAGCAGCTCAAATGGGAGGCGTCGCGCGGCGGCGCTCTCTTCCCCCATCTCTACGCTCCGCTCGATCTTTCCGCTCTGCTTTGGGTCGAACCGCTCGAGCTTGGGGCTGACGGCGTCCACCGCCTGCCGGAAGGAGTGGCGGCGTGAACGGGCTGTTCGGTCTGGGTCAGGCGCTCCTGCTCGCGCTCGATCCCGAACGCGCGCACGATCTCGCGATCAAGAGCCTCGAATTCGGCCTCTACCCGCGCGCCGATGCGCCCGACGACAAGCGGCTCAGCCAGCATCACTTCGGGCTCGATTTTCCCAATCCGGTCGGCATGGCCGCCGGCTTCGACAAGGATGCGCGAGTGGCGCGCGAACTTCTCGCCATGGGTTTCGGCTTCGTCGAAGTCGGCACGCTCACGCCACGGGCGCAAGCCGGCAATCCGAGCCCGCGCATCTTCCGCTCAAGCGAGGAATTCGCCATCATCAACCGGCTCGGCTTCAACAATGAGGGGCAGGAAGCGGCGCTCGTTCGGCTGAAAGGCCATATGGGCGGCATCGTCGGGGTCAATCTCGGGGCAGGCCGCGATAGCGCCGACCGCATTGGCGACTATGTCGAGGGGATCGCGCGCATGGCGCCGGTCGCGAGCTACGTCACCGTCAATATCTCCTCGCCGAACACGCCGGGCTTGCGCGACCTCCAGGCGCCCGATGCGCTGGGCGCGCTCCTTTCGCGCGTGCAGGCTGCGCGCAACGCGCTTCCCCGCAAGCCGCCACTTTTGGTCAAGCTCGCGCCCGATCTCGCCGACGACGATGTCCCTGCGATCGTGCAGGTGATCCAGTCGCACGGCGCCGACGGGATCATCGTGTCGAACACGACCCTGTCGCGAGCGGGCTTGCGCGACGCCGGCTTCGCCAAGGAGGCGGGGGGATTGTCGGGGCGGCCGCTCTTCGCCCGGGCCACCCGGATGTTGGCGCGGGTCTATCGGCTGACAGAGGGGAAAGTTTCGCTCATCGGCGCCGGCGGCATCGACTCCGGCGAGAGCGCGCTATTGAAGATCGAAGCGGGAGCCTCGCTCGTCCAGCTCTATACCGGGCTCGTGTTCGAAGGACCTTCGCTCATCGCCCGCATCAAGCAGGCGCTGATGGCGGCGCTCGATAAGCGCGGCGCGACTAGCCTTGCGCCGCTCATTGGTGCCCGGGCGGAAGAATGGGCGGAGCGCAAGGTCGCGCCGTGACGGTGACGATCTATCACAATCCGCGCTGCTCGAAGTCACGCGCGACGCTCGCGCTTATCGAAGCGCGCGGGATCAAGCCGAAGATCGTGGACTATCTCAAGACGCCGCCGTCCGCCGCCGCGCTCAAAGCAATCCTCCGCAAGCTCGGCTTGAAGCCCCGCGACATCTTGCGCACCGGCGAGACGATCTATGCCGAGCTCGGGCTCAAGACGCGGGACCTCGACGACGACGCGCTTATCGCGCTGATGGTCAAGAACCCGATCCTGATCGAGCGGCCGATCGTAGTGGCAGGGAACAAGGCCGCTGTCGGACGGCCTCCCGAAAACGTGCTCGCGATCCTCTAGATCCGGCTTAGGCTTCGCGCTTCGGCCGAGTCTCCGCAAGGTCGGTCTCGTCGCGCCCGGCGAATTTGAACAGCCGCACCACGAGCCAGATGGGGAAGACGATCACCGCGCCGAGCAGGAAGTAGCGGACGGCCTTTTCGATCGCCTCGAAGCCCAAATTGTAGATGCGCTCGACAAGCCGCGCGATGCTGTCGATGATCTCGTAGGGGCTGAAGCCGAGAGCGGCCAGAACCACCCCGACGATGAGGGAGAGAATGATCAATCTGAGCAGAACGAGGGCCGGATTGCCGCCAAAAAACCGTTCCATTTGCCGCTCTCCCTTCCGCTTTTGAGGGCGTGCCGCCCTAGGAGATTTGCCCGAGCTTCGACTCGAATTACGTCCAGAATTGGTGCGAAGGGGGGAGAAGGTCAAGGGACGCGAATGCGCGCAAGCCAGAGCCTGATCGCCGGGACGCCGGTCGAGGCGCTCCCCGAGCCGTTCGCCTCCTGGTTCAGGGCGCGGGGCTGGCGCCCCCATGCCCACCAGCTGGCGCTACTCGATCTTGCCGCGGCGGGGTGCGACACGCTTCTGATCGCGCCGACCGGCGGCGGCAAGACGCTGGCCGGCTTCCTGCCGTCGCTCACCGACCTCGCCCGCCGCAAGAAGCCGCCAAAGTCCGAGACGGCGATCCACACCCTCTACGTCTCGCCGCTCAAGGCGCTCGCCGTCGATATCGCGCGGAACGTCGCGAGCCCCGTGGCGGAGATGGCGCTGCAGATCTGGCTCGAAACGCGAACCGGCGACACGCCGCCTTCGCGCCGTGCCCGCCAGCGCGTGCTCCCGCCCGATATTCTGCTGACGACGCCCGAGCAGATCGCGCTGATGCTGTCGCATCGAAGCGCCGCCGAATTGTTCGGGCGGCTCAAATTCGTCGTGCTCGACGAGCTTCACGCGCTCGCTTCGAATAAGCGCGGCGATCTTCTTTCGCTCGATCTGGCCCGGCTCCGCACGCTGTCGCCCTCGCTCACGGCCATCGGATTGTCGGCGACCGTGGCGCGACCGTCAGAACTTGCCGCCTTTCTCGTGCCGCACCGGGGAACGGAGGCGACCCGGCTTGCCGAGATCGTGGTCGCGGGCGAGGGGGCCCGCGCCAATATCTCAATTCTCGAATCGGAGGCCGAGCTGCCCTGGGCCGGGCACTCGGCCCGCTATGCGATCCCCGAAATCTACGCGGCGATCAAGGCGCACCGTCTCGCGCTCGTCTTCGTCAATACCCGCTCGCAGGCCGAGATGCTATTCCACGAGCTGTGGCGGCAGAACGACGAGAACCTGCCGATCGCGCTCCATCACGGCTCGCTCGACGTGGGCCAGCGGCGGAAGGTCGAGGCGGCCATGGTGGAGGGCAGGCTCCGCGCCGTGGTGTGCACCTCGACGCTCGATCTCGGCATCGACTGGGGCGATGTCGATCTCGTCATCAATGTCGGCGCGCCCAAGGGTGCGAGCCGGCTTGCCCAGCGCATCGGCAGGGCCAATCACCGGCTCGATGAGCCGAGCAAGGCCTTGCTCGTACCCGCCAACCGCTTCGAGGTGGTCGAGTGCCAGGCGGCGCTCGAAGCGGCGGCGGAAGGGGCGCAAGACACGCCGGCGTCGCGGCCGGGCGCGCTCGACGTGCTCGCCCAGCACGTGCTTGGCACGGCTTGCGCGGGTCCCTTCGACGCCGATCTCCTCTTTCGCGAAGTCACGAGCGCCTCGCCCTATCAAGGGCTCTTGCGCGAGGGCTTCGACCAAGTGCTTCAGTTCGTGGCGACCGGCGGCTACGCGCTCGCGACTTACGATCGCTACGCCAAGCTGAAGCGAACGCCCGAAGGGCTCTACCGCATCGCCCATCCCCGCATCGCGCAGCAATACCGTCTCAATGTCGGAACCATCGTCGAGTCGCCAATGCTGCGCGTGCGGCTCGCGAAGGGGAAAGGCGGGGCGCTCAAGCCGTCGCATATGCTCGCTCCCGGCCGCGTGCTCGGCGAGGTCGAAGAATTTTTCATCGAGCAGCTTCTCCCCGGGGACACCTTCATCTTCGCGGGCGAGATGCTGCGCTTCGAGGGCTTGCGCGAGAACGACGCCATCGTCACCCGCACCCATGCGACAGAGCCGAAAATCCCCGCCTATGAAGGCGGCAAATTCCCGCTCTCGACTTATCTTGCCGAACGGGTGCGGCGTCTCATTGCCG
>DASTKZ010000163.1:0-5321 GCA_035715445.1 Methyloceanibacter sp. | reverse complement strand
AAGGTGCATCTTCGGGAACAAGGCGGCGCGCGGCACGACCTGGTCGATGCCGTCTTTGCGCTCGGCGGCGACGATCTCCTGATGATCGTCCGCCGCGTCGATGCGCTCGGCCGCTTCCTCGACAGCGAAGACGGCGAGCATCTCCTCACCGGCACCAAGCGCGCGATCAACATCCTGCGCATCGAGGAGAAGAAGGACGGCGTCGCGTACGATCAAGCGCCCGACGCCGGTCTCCTCAAGCGCCCCGAGGAACAAGCACTAGCCAAAGCCGTCGATGAGGTGGAGCGCGCCGCGGCCGCTGCGATCGCGCGCGAGGACTTCGCCGCGGCAATGTCTGAGATGGCGAAGCTCCGCGCTCCGGTCGATGCGTTTTTCGACTCGGTCACGGTGAATACGCAGGAACTCGACTTACGCGCCAACCGCTTGCGGCTCTTGAACCGCATCCGCGCCACGACGCTTGCCATCGCCGATTTCTCCAGGATCGAATGATAGGCAACCTTTTCCCGTCATGCCCGGACTTGATCCGGGCATCCATGCCGTTACATTTCAGCGGGCTGAAGCGCAGGTTGGAATAGTTGCCGGGCGCCGGCAATGACGAAAGGAGGAAATGGTGTCAGCCAATGTCACTCTGATTACGCTCACCGTTGCCGACATCGCGAAAGCGACGCGCTTCTACGAAAGCTTGGGCTTCGTCAAATCGAAGTCGGAGAGTCAGGAACAAGTGAGCTTCTTCCGCGCCGGAGGGATCGTGCTCTCGCTTTGGGACCGGAAAGAGCAGATCCAAGATGCGAATGCTGGCACGTTGTGGGACGGTAATGGCGGCATCGTCGTTGCGCAAAATGTCGCGAGCGCGGCGGAGGTCGATGCGGTACTAGACAAGGCGAAGTCAGCCGGCGCGCGCATCTTGAAGCCGGGAACCAAGACCTTCTGGGGCGGTTATAACGGCTATTTCGCCGATCCCGACGGCCATCTCTGGGAGATCGCTCACAACCCGCATTGGCAACTGGATGGAGACGGCCGGCTCGTGCTGCCGGAATGATCGGAAGGACATGACGGATCATCTTTTCGTCTACGGGACGCTGAGAGAAGGGAGCGCCCATCCGATGGCGCACCGCTTAAGGGTGGGCGCCAGGCATATCGGCAGAGGCTCGACCCCGGGGCGTCTCTTCGATTTCGGGTCTTGGCCCGGCGCCTTCTTCGCGCCGGATGCGAAATACCGCGTTATCGGCAATGTCTTCACGCTTCGTGCAGGCCCGCGGCTTCTCCTCGACCTCGACAGATACGAGGGCGTCGCCCCGGCTGAAGACGAAGAGCGCGAATGGCCCGAGGCCATGGGCCTGTTTCACCGCATCACCGTCAGGATCGCGCTCGACAAGGGCGGCAGCGTCGAGGCCTTCGCCTATGCGCTGAAAGAAATGCCCCGCGCCCGGCTGATCGGCACCGGCGACTTCATCGCCGATCGCGCCTTGCGCGCGCCCTCGGCGGTACGCCGTTAAACCATTTCCGCGCTGCGACGTTTGTGTGAAGTTCGGGGGACCGCTACAACAGCGGACCGATCATGGACCATGCGATGACCAAGGCGGAGAAAGCCCCGGCGGCCCCGGCGAAATGGGTCTACAGCTTCGGCGGCGGACGCGCCGACGGCTCGGCCGACTATCGCGAGAGGCTCGGCGGCAAGGGCGCCTACCTCGCCGAGATGTCGCGGCTCGGCCTCCCGGTCCCGCCGGGCTTCACCATCTCCGCCGAGCTCTGCGCCGTCTATTACGAGCTCGGGCGCAAGCTTCCCGAGGAGCTGAAGCCGATGGTGAAGGCAGCCCTCGATGCGGTCGGCGCGACCGTCGGCGCGCGCTTTGGCGATGAGGATAATCCGCTTCTCGTTTCGGTGCGCTCGGGCTCGCGCGCCTCGATGCCGGGCATGATGGACACCGTGCTCAATCTCGGCCTCAACGACCGGACCGTGGAGGGTTTGGCCCGGCGCTCCGGCGACCGGCGCTTCGCCTACGACACTTATCGCCGCTTCATTCAGATGTATGCCGACGTGGTTCTCGGCCTCGACCACGAGCTGTTCGAGGAGATTCTCGAGAACGAAAAGAACTTGAAGGGCCTCGAGCTCGATACCGAGCTCTCCGCCGAGGATTGGGCCGAACTCATCGCCCGCTTCAAGAAGCTCGTCGAAACCGAGCTCGGCACGCCCTTCCCGCAAGACATCCACGCCCAGCTCTGGGGCGCGATCGCCGCCGTGTTCGGCTCGTGGCAGAACGCCCGCGCCATTGCCTACCGGCGCCTGCACGACATCCCCGACGATTGGGGCACCGCCGTCACCATCCAGGCCATGGTGTTCGGCAATATGGGCGAGCGGAGCGCGACCGGCGTCGTATTCACGCGCAATCCCTCGACCGGCGCGCGCGAGCTTTACGGCGAGTTCCTGCTCAACGCGCAAGGCGAAGACGTGGTGGCGGGCATCCGCACCCCGCAGCTTTTGACCGAGTCCGCGCGCCGCGCCATCAACGTGAAGCGGCCTTCGCTCGAAGCGCTTCTGCCCGACGTGTTCGCCGAGTTGAAATCGGTTTGCGAGAAGCTCGAGGCTCATTTCCGCGACATCCAGGACATCGAGTTCACCGTGCAGGAGGGCAAGCTCTTCGTCTTGCAGACCCGCTCGGGCAAGCGCTCGGCGCAAGCGGCGCTCAAGATTGCCGTGGACATGGCCAGGGAGGGCCTGATCGGCCGCGAAGAGGCAGTCCGAAGCATCAACGCG
This sequence comes from Methyloceanibacter sp., assembly GCA_035715445.1. Taxonomy (GTDB): domain Bacteria; phylum Pseudomonadota; class Alphaproteobacteria; order Rhizobiales; family Methyloligellaceae; genus Methyloceanibacter. Next base: position 2,566 of record DASTKZ010000163.1, on the reverse strand, counting down.
GCCCAGCTCGACCAGCTCCTGCATCCCATGCTCGATCCCGATGCCGAGAAGACGGTCCTCGCCAAGGGCCTGCCGGCTTCGCCCGGTGGTGCTTCGGGCGAGCTCGTCTTCGATGCCGACGAGGCGGTCCACCTCAAGGCGCAAGGTCACAACGTCATCCTCGCCCGCATCGAGACTTCGCCCGAGGACGTGCAGGGCATGCATTCGGCGCTCGGCATTCTCACCACGCGCGGCGGCATGACGAGCCATGCCGCCGTGGTGGCGCGCGGCATGGGGCGCCCTTGCATCGTCGGCGCGTCCGCAGTCGTTATCGACCTCGAACGCGAGACGCTTTCCGCCGGAGGCGTCCTGTTGCACAAGGGCGACGTCGTGACGATCGACGGCTCGACCGGAGATATCATCAAGGGCCGCGTGCCGATGCGCGAGCCGGTCCTGTCGGACGATTTCAACATTCTGATGGGATGGGCCGACGAATTTCGCCGGCTCAAGGTCCGCGCCAATGCCGATACCCCGGCCGATGCGCGGCAGGCGCGGGCCTTCGGCGCCGAAGGCATCGGGCTCTGCCGCACCGAGCATATGTTCTTCGAAGAGGCGCGCATCCTCGCCATGCGCGAGATGATCCTCGCCGAAGATCCGGACGGTCGCCGCCGCGCGCTCGCCAAGCTTCTGCCGGCGCAGCGCCGCGACTTCATCGAGCTGTTCGAGATCATGGCGGGACTGCCGGTGACCATCCGCCTGCTCGATCCACCTTTGCATGAGTTCCTGCCTCACGGGGACGACATCATCGCCGAGGTCGCCGCCGAGATGGGCGTGAGCGTCGCGCGCCTGCGCCGCCGGGTCGCAGCACTCGGCGAATTCAATCCCATGCTCGGGCAGCGCGGCTCGCGGCTCCTCGTCAGTCATCCCGAGATCGTGGAGATGCAGGCCCGCGCCGTCTTCGAGGCCGCGATCGAAGCCGGCCAAGCCCTGCATGACCGGGTGATCCCCGAGATCATGGTGCCTCTGGTCGTTTCCAAGGGCGAGCTCGATATTGTCAAGGCGCGCATCGCCGATGTCGCCCGCGCGGTCGAAAAGGAACGCGGGACCAGTCTTGCATATTCGGTCGGTACCATGGTGGAGCTTCCCCGTTCCTGCCTGATGGCGGGGGAAATCGGCGCGAGCGCCGATTTCTTCTCCTTCGGCACCAACGACCTGACCCAGACCACGTTCGGGCTCAGCCGCGACGATGCCGGTCGGTTCCTCGGCGAGTATGTCGACAAGGGCATCCTCCAGCACGATCCCTTCATCACCCTCGACAAGGCGGTCGGCGAATTGATGCAGATCGCGGCGGATCGCGGGCGCGAAGCGCGGCCCGGCCTGAAGGTCGGGATTTGCGGCGAGCATGGCGGCGATCCTGAAACGATCCGCTTTTGCGAGAAGCTTGTTCTGGACTACGTCTCCTGCTCGCCCTACCGGGTGCCGATCGCCCGCCTTGCCGCGGCCCAGGCGGCTCTTGGGCCACGGTAACCGATCCTTAGGTCTTCCCCTTGACAACTAGGGGGCCGTTGCCCGCCACCTTATTTTGCTCTAATTTACCAGTCAGGGTAACGATAACGAACGGGATTGCCGGGCAAAATCCGGTGGGGGACTACAACTAAATCATTGAATTCCCACCATTTTTGCCTGGTGACGATTGGGGACGCCTTGAGGCGCGGGCGCAAGCCTAGCTGCCTTTGAGTCGGGGCGGGACGAGGGCGGACACGTCGCCCGCAATCCCGCTGGAGTACGGGGAACTGGAGGGAATATGGGCCGACGCCTACCTCGTCGGATGTGGCACACCGTGGCTGCGCTCGTGCCGCTCCCCCTCATTGCTCTCGGCTATGTCGCCGCGGTGCCCGGCAACCCGGTCGCCTTCGAAGTCGAGCTTTACCTTTCCGGCAAAGGCTCCGATCAGCCGCTGACGCGCCCCGCCAAACTTGCGCCCGAGCGCCTGCCGCTGGCGGCCGCTCCTCTGTTCCGCGCCAAGGGCAAGGAACCGCGGGCCGACGTACGCAACACGGTCACCACGGCCGGCAAACAACTGATCACCGCGAGCCTCATCGGCGATCCGGGCATGACCGGCGCCGTCTCGCCGCGCGGCGAGGTGAATGGCGCGGGCAAGTCGGACCGGCTCAAGCCGACGACTTCCGCGGTTGCTCTGAGCAGTTCGGCGGGCGGCACCGACAACTCGCTCATGATGCTGGCCGCCGCTTCGAACTTCGATACCGATTCCTTGCGGCCCTCGCCCGAGGACATCGCCTATCACCCGACGCCCGATGCGCTCAACTTCCGCTATCACGGCGAGAGCCAGGCCGAGTTCGAGGCGCGCGAGAAGCGCTGCCTCGCCATTGCCATCTACTTCGAGGCGCGCGGCGAGCCGCAGCGCGGCCAAGTCGCGGTCGGCCAGGTGATCCTCAATCGGGTGCGGAGCCCGCTCTTCCCCGAGACGATTTGCGGCGTGGTCTATCAAGGCCAGATGTCGCCGGGCTGCCAGTTCTCGTTCACCTGCGACGGCAGGACCGACGTTCCGCGCAACGACGCGCAATGG
>DASTKZ010000162.1:0-5059 GCA_035715445.1 Methyloceanibacter sp. | reverse complement strand
GCGGGCTCTTCCCTTACCATGGTCCTGCGGTCGCCCTCATCCGATCCCGCCAAGGCGCTGATCGGGCTCAAAGGCGCGCTCCAGCGTGCGGGCCTCGGCGCCAGGGTGATTCTGGCGCATCTCGATCCCGCGGACGAATTGCGGCAGCTTTTCGCGACCCTCACCGAGCTTGCCCCGCAAGCCTACGCCGCCGACCTGATCCGCTGGGCCCGCAATCCGCGCCTGCTCGAAGCGCACGAACAGGTCATCTATGGCGGGACCATGTGCTGGTCGGGCGATGCCATGCGCCGCGGCGCCGACCGGCGCAACGTCTTGACCCTGTTCGAGGAAGATTCGGCGGACAAAGCCCGGTTCGGCCGGCTTGCCTTCGCGGCCTTGTGGGCCGCGTCCTCGCCGGTGCCCGAGCGGCATCTCACCGGCTCGCTCTCGGTCCGTCCCTTCGGGGCTTGCGAGCAGCGCGTCGAGGCGCCGGTCTCGCTCTCGCCGACCGCGCCCGGCCCGCAAGGCTGGCCTCTCATCCGGCACTAGCGTCACTTTTTCGCTATAACTTCGGTCGCCCATAGCGGCGAGGCGGGTTTCGCCCGCCTCCGTTGGCCGACGGAGTGACCATGCGAACTGCCGTACTCATTGCCCTTGTCGTTGCCGGAAGCTGCGTTCCGGCCTTCGCTGCCGATCCGCCCAAAGGGCCCAGCCTCGCCGACCTGATGAAGCAACCGGCCAATCGCGCCGCCTGGTACGCCATGTTCGCGGGCGAGACGCCGCCGCAATGGGTTGACGACTACGGCAAGACTTTGGACGGACCGCCGACGCCCTCGATTGCGGTTGAGGCAAACGGCGAGACCTACACGCTCGGCTTTACTTGCAAGCCCAATGAATGCGGCGACAACCAGCTCTTCGTTCTGTTCTCGCCGAGCGGGGCCAAGGCCTGGGGATTGCTGCAGACGGGCAACGAGAAAAAGTGGTTCGGCGCGCCTGACAAGAACGTTCAGGATGCGATACTGAGCAGTATCGACTAGCGGGCGCCCGCCCCTTCGTCGGCATGGCGCAATCCCCGCGCGCATTCTAATCTTGCCCATCCGTCGAGGGAGCAGGCACGTGAATCGGCGCGAATTTATCATCTCTTCCGCGTCCGCCTGTTTGGCGGCAGCTGCCACAACGGCGAGGCTCGCGCGCTCGGCGCCTGCGCCGCACTATCGCTGCGGCACCGCCCCCTCCACGCCGAGCGAGGACATCCAGGCGACCCGCGTCACCGAGGCGCTAAGGGCGCACGGCGTGGCGTTTCGCTACAAGACGGTGATCCCTGTCCGCTTTCATATCATCCATGCCGGCGCGCAAGGTTATGTGTCGCATCGCCGGCTGAAAGCTCAAATGGCGCTGCTCAATCGCATCTATGCGCCCGCGGGCCTCGCCTTCACCATCGCCGATGCGAGGCTGCACGAGAACAAGGCCTGGTTCACCCATGAGCCGGGCAGCCGCGCCGAGATCGAGATGAAGACGGAGCTTGGCAAGGACACCGCGCGCACGCTCAATATCTATACGGCGCAACCGGGCGCGCTGTCGGGCTACGCGACCGTCCCGTGGTCGCGGGCGTCAACCCCCGTGCGCGACGGCATCGTCATCCATCACGCGAGCCTTCCCGAGCGGCCCGCGTCAAACGACCCCTCGCCCTTCGTGCCCGGCATGGCGGCTGTCCATCAGCTTGGCCATTGGGCCGGCGGACTCTCTCACGCCATCGAGGATAGCTGCGAGACGCAAGGCGCCTGCGTGATTTCATTCACGCCGGAACAATACGCGCGGATCAGGGACTTGGTGGGCTACTACCGCTTTGAATTGAGCCCGCAGGCGAGCCGCTCGGCGCTCCTTGCTCAAATCCGCAAGAGCATCGAGTAGGCCGCAGCGAGCGAGTCACCAACCGTTGAAGTGGTAGGTCAGCCTGCCGCGCGCGACCGCAAAATCGAGCTCGTCTTTCAAGACGAACGGCTCGCCCGCGCCCGCGGCCAGGTTCTGCGTGTCGCTGCCGAAATCGTAATAGAGTCCCTCGAGGCCGAGGCTGAGATTTTCGCCGAGGCGATATTCGATGCCGCCACCGCCGACGAAACCGGTATCGGTGTTCCCGAGATTGAAGCCAAACGGCCCGTTATTGGCGGAAACCACGGTGAAATTCGTGCTCGTGTCGATAAACGCCACGCCGGCCGTACCGTAAACGAGCCAATTGGGGGAGGCCCAGCCGATCCTGCCGCGGGCGCTTGCGAGGTAATCAATGTCGCTGGCGAAGGCGATATCGCCTTCGATGCCGAGCAAAAGGCTGCCCGCTTGCCAGTTGTAACCGCCATGCACGCCGCCGATGAGTTCGGTATCGTTGGAGAACTTCAGCGTGAGGTCTTGGGCCGCGCTCAGATCCTTGATGCTGAGATTGTACGGATCGAAGGCGGCGCCGAGATTGCCTCCGATGTAAAAGCCCTGCCACGTGAGCGGCTCGTCGATGACCTGCGGCGCCAGAGGACTCATCGGCGGCAAGTCGGTGGCGTTGCCGAGACCGGGCGCGAGCAGCAACGCGCTCGCAAAGCCAAGAGTCGTGAGCATTCCCGCCGCATGTCGCATCGTTGTCTCCCTCAAAAAGCGGATCGCGCGGCGCGGACCGGCCCTGGCCTCGCCGCTTCGCTTAAAGCCGCGGTCACGATTGATTAGGAGTGTCGTTGATTAATCGAGCGAAACTGCGACCCCGAGCGCCATAAAGTCGCCTCGGATGCGGCATTGAGAGGAAGATGGATTGGGGCGAGAGTCGCGCCTCTGTTCCGTTACCCCGGCGAAAGCCGGGGTCCAACAAGCTCTAGGCTAGCCGCCCTGGATTCCGGCTTTCGCCGGAATGACGAAAAGCGGAATGACGCATGCCGTGGGCGCTAGTTCTTGTCGACCTCGATGTCGACGCCCTTGTCCTTGCTGATCTCGCCCGAGAATCCCGGCACGTCGATCTTCAACACCTGCCGGTTCTGCCGCTCGTAGAGGATGTAGCCGAGCACGCCGAGCCCGACCACGGCCGCTCCGAGCAGGAAGGCGAGCATCGGATTGTTTTTCATGTCATTCCTCCCTTTTTGTGCGACGGTCGATCGGTGTCCTGAGGGGAAACCCGTTTAGGGGCGATTCCATTATTTAATTGAGGTTCCGCTTGACGGGGGTCAAGGCCGAGGCTCAGGATCGCGGCAGGACAACGAAAAAGCGGCTCAGTTCAAGGGAGAATGCCATGCTCCACCAGGTCATCGAGACACTCAGCGCGCGGGTCGCCTTGCGCAATCGCTACGACAACTTCATCGGGGGCAAGTGGGTTCCGCCGGTCGACGGCCAGTATTTCGACAATATCAGCCCCATCACCGGCAAGACCATCTGCCAGGTCGCGCGTTCCCAGGCAGCAGATATCGAGCTTGCGCTCGACGCCGCCCACAAAGCGAAGGATGCCTGGGGCAACGCCGCTCCGGCCAAGCGCGCCGAGATCCTCAACAAGATCGCCGACCGTATGGAAGAGAACCTCAAGGTCCTCGCCGCGGTCGAGACCATCGACAACGGCAAGCCGATCCGCGAGACGACCTTCGCCGACATCCCGCTTGCCATCGATCATTTCCGTTATTTCGCCGCATGCGTCCGCGCTCAGGAAGGCTCGCTTTCGGAGATCGACCACGACACGGTCGCCTATCACTTCCACGAGCCTCTCGGCGTGGTCGGCCAGATCATCCCGTGGAACTTCCCGATCCTGATGGCGGCGTGGAAGCTTGCGCCCGCTCTCGGCGCCGGCAATTGCGTGGTGCTGAAACCGGCCGAGCAGACGCCGATGGGCATCATGGTGCTGATGGACGTGATCGGCGACATCCTGCCGCCGGGCGTCCTCAACGTCGTCAACGGCTTCGGCGTCGAGGCGGGCAAGCCGCTGGCGCAGAACAAGCGCATCGCCAAGGTGGCTTTCACCGGCGAGACCACGACCGGGCGGCTCATCATGCAGTACGCCTCGGAGAATCTGATCCCGGTCACGCTCGAGCTCGGCGGCAAGTCGCCGAACATCTTCTTCGCCGACGTGATGCAAGACGACGACGATTTCTTCGACAAGACGCTCGAAGGCTTCGCCATGTTCGCGCTGAACCAGGGCGAGGTCTGCACCTGCCCGTCGCGCGCGCTGGTTCAGGAATCGATCTACGACAAATTCATCGAGAAAGCGGTCGCGCGCGTGAACAAGATCAAGCAGGGCAATCCGCTCGAGCCCTCGACCATGATCGGCGCGCAAGCCTCCAACGATCAGCTCGAGAAGATCCTCTCCTATGTCGATATCGGCAAGAAGGAAGGCGCCAAGCTGCTGACCGGCGGCGAGCGGCTCGCCATGAACGGCGAATTCGCCGACGGCTATTACATGAAGCCCACGGTGTTCGCCGGCCACAACAAGATGCGCATCTTCCAGGAGGAGATCTTCGGGCCGGTTCTGTCCGTGACCACCTTCAAGGACGACGACGAGGCCATGGCGATCGCCAACGACACGCTCTATGGCCTCGGCGCCGGCATCTGGACCCGCAACATCAACCGCGCCTACCGTTTCGGCCGCGGGCTCCAGGCGGGCCGGGTGTGGACCAATTGCTTCCACCTCTATCCGGCGCATGCCGCCTTCGGTGGCTATAAGAAGTCGGGCATCGGGCGCGAAACCCACAAGATGATGCTCGACCACTACCAGCAGACCAAGAACATGCTGGTGAGCTACAGCCCGAAGGCGATGGGCTTCTTCTAGGCCGAGACGCTGCGAAACTTGCTTGTCGTCATCGCCGGGCTTGGCCCGGCGATCCATTCCGCTGTCATTTCGCCGCGACCAGGCTATAAGCGCGCAATGGAGGAGACCACTCGGGAGCTAATAGGAAACCACGTTGCCAGCGGCGCTCGGCTAATGGCTCGGCAGAAACAAATCATTGCCGAGTTAAAGGAACGAGGCGTTGATGCTACTGAGGCCGAACGCACGCTCGCAATGCTCTCTGCCTGCCTGCGGGTACTTGAGGAGCAATGGCTGAAACTCTGGAAAGAGCGAAAATGA
>DASTKZ010000161.1:0-18265 GCA_035715445.1 Methyloceanibacter sp. | reverse complement strand
TCGTTGCGGTGACCGAGGCTCCAAATCTCGGGCAGGGCGCCGGTTTCCTTCACGAATGGATTGTCCTGAGGGATGGTTCCGTCGGAATTGATGCGCACGATCTTGCCAAGCGTCGAGCCGAGATCTTGCGCCGGATCGAATCTCTGGCGGTCACCCGACGTGATGAAGAGCCTGCCGTCGGGCGCAAAGGCCATTTGCCCGCCGAAATGACCGCGGCCGATCGTCTTCGGCGTTTGCCGCCAAATGACCGTCACGTCCTTGAGCTGATCGCCCTCGAGCCGCCCGCGCGCGACGGCAAGTCCTTTCAGGACCACATCGTCGAGATCCTGGTATTCACCGAGACGGGGATCGCCGTCATCCTTGGCGGCGGCGGGTTGCTCGCTCGCGGCCTCGGTATAGGAGAGATAAACGAACTGATTTCGGCCGAAGTTCGGATCGACCGCGACGGCAAGCAGGCCCCCTTGCTCGTGGTGCTCGACCTTGGGCACGCCGCCGAGCGGATCGGAGAGTTTTCCGTCCGCATAAATGAGCAAATTGCCGGGCTTCTCGGTGATCAGCAATCGCCCATCCGGCAGAAACGCCATCGACCACGGATTATTCAGCGATGCGAGGCTTTCGACTTTGGCGTCGGTCCAGGGAAGAGCGACGACTGGCGCGTCGGTCCAGGGAAGAGCGACAACCTGTTCGCTGCGGGCAACTCCGAAAGGGAAGGCCGAGATGACAAACGCGAGAGCGGTGCCAAGCCGGCTGGCGAAATGCATAGGAACCTCCGAGCCACTGAAACAACGCCTCGCAGACGGAGTTGTTCCGCCTATCTTTTCAATGGGCTGGACCCTTCCCGGAACCTTCCGAGCGGGCACAGGTTCTTCCCCGCGAGACGCTTCTCAAAGGAGTGCTCGCATGACAAATCCATCCAGTTCGATCAAGAAAGTGCTGTGTCGCCGGTCGTTGCTGAAAAGCGTGCCGGTGATCGCCGGGGCCATCATTTCGACAAGCGCCCTGGCAGAGAGCCTGGTCGCGCAGACGAAACTTACTCACGAAGCCGCGAAATATCAGGACACGCCAAAAGACGGCCAGCAATGTTCGGGCTGCGTCCAGTTCGTGGCGCCCGCATCGTGCAAGGTCGTGGAGGACCCGGTCGCCGCAAGCGGATGGTGCCAACTTTTCGTCGCCAAGCCCGCCTAAGGTGAGCTTTCTCCGCGAGATTGTCGCAGGCGCTTAGTAGGGCGCTCCCAAGTTCCCATTGCTTCTCACTGCCTCCGGTGGCAGCCGCGAAACCGTGGGAGCATCTCATGCGATGGTGTCGCAGCGCGGAACCGATGCATGTCGAGGCCGTTCGTCTCCTGCCGGGGGGCATTTCCAAACTGGATTTGCTCAGGAGATCAAGCCATGGAAACGACTTGGAAACCCCACGAAAAGCACGGCGAGCTGACCGAGCGAAGCGATCTGCCCGACAGCGTATTTGCCTTTCCGAAGCAGCGCAAAGAACCCATGACTGACGCCAGTCACGTCAGAAACGCGATTGCACGGTTTGATCAAACCGTGGGCGTCTCCGATGAAGAGCGAAAATTGGCTTTCGCCAATATCAAGAAGGCTGCCAACCACTACGGCATCGACATGTCGGAGTCGGATTGGCACGAGCTCGGACGGCGACCGAGTACAGGCCGCACCGCCCAAGACCGCAAGAAGTCAGCGCAAAAAGCGGCCAAGACGCGGAAAGAGCACGAAAGGCACTCTCACAAATAGTTCGCCGCGTCACCCGTCCCGGACAAGCAGCAGCGGCACATTCACCGCTTCGAGTGACGTCGTTTCTCAGTGGTGGTGTGCCGAAACCTTCTTGACGCACTCGGTCAGCAGGTCGCTGGGCGCCGAATGACCGATGTCGCCGAGACTGAGAATGCCGACCATGCGCTTGCTCTTGTTGATCACCGGTAACCGGCGGATTTTCAGCGTCTCCATGTGGCGTACCGCCTTGGCGAGATCGTCGTCCTCGCTGCAACAATGAATGCCCGGGGTCATCACCTCGCGTGCTGTCGCGCGACGGGCGTCGAAGCCATCCTCTGCCAAGCCTTTGCAGACGATGTCACGGTCGGTCACCATGCCGACAAGTCGATCGTTTTCCCCAATCGGAATGGCGCCGATGTCATGCTGGCGCATTAATTTGGCGAGATCGGCGAGAGGCGTGTCCGGGGCGACCCAGTCGACGCCCTTGTGCATTGCTTCTTTGACTTTCATGAGCGGACCTCCCTTGGATGCAACTCTGGAAGGTAGCGCCGGACCCCATCGGCCTTAAGTATACAACGGATCGCGTCGGTCGGGTTCGCTTTCGGCTTGAGGGTGCCCGTCTATCTCCAGCAAAAAGGGCGCCCGCCGAAGCGGGCGCCCTCCATTCGTTACTTCTTTTCGGCGCAGGTGTTTGTTGCGGCATCCCACACGCCGCCAGCTTTCTCGCAATCGGCCTGGGTTTTGGCCTCGGTTGCTCCGGCAAACGCCGGGCCGGTGAACGCAATTGTCAAAGCCAGCGCGAATGCAGAAACGAGCATTTTCATGGCATCATTCTCCTGTTTTTCGCCTATCGGAGGCGCTACTCGGAACTCCGTTGAGCGACAGAATGTTCCCGAGGCCCGGCACGGAGACCTGAGACTGCGTGCAATGTCGATCGAACCTCAACCTCGGCGCGCGAGATGGTGCGTAGGCCGCTGTCATCCCGACTCTCGACGCCACTCTCGAAGTCGTCACATTCCTGCCAATAGGGATCGCATTGCAGTCCCTTAATCACCGAATTCGGCCGCTATCTCGCATGGTCGTAGAGTCAGATACGACAGAGGTTATCGATGCGGTTCAAGACAGCCCTAGCAATCATTTTCCTTTCGACGCCTGCTTATGCCGAGCAGACCGTACGCGCGACTTGGTACGGTAATGAACTTGCGGGCAATCGCACTGCCTCAGGTGAGAGGTTCAATCCAAACGGCCTCACTGCCGCTCATCGGTCGCTACCGTTCGGGACGTGCCTGCGGGTCTCCAATCCGAAGACAGGCAGGAGCGTTTCCGTCCGGGTAAATGATCGTGGGCCTTTCACGAAAGGCGTGTCGCTTGATCTTTCACACGGCGCGGCGCGCGCGATCGGCATGCGTGTGACGCAAAATGTGACGGTCGCAAAGTGCTAGTGCTGGGGTGGGTCCGGTCGGACCCCCGGCGTTTGCAGTCGATGCGATGAAATTCAGCCGGATCGGCACGCTCTCGAAGCCAACAGTTCGCCACGGGGCCGTACTACGGCCCCTGACGGCGCGGGCGACTAATCACCGTTAAATCAACATCAGAGGGAGACGACGATGCGCGTTTTGATCGCCGCCGCCATTGCTGCGTTTGGACTAACGACGACTGCTGCCCACGCGGATCTGCGCTACTACGTCGACCAAGACGTATTGCGCAAGAACCACTCAACCACGCTGCTCGATCGCGCGATGCGCGACATCGGCAGGAACCCAACCGGCTGGTCGCATCGGTGGTGTGGCCGGCAGATGGCGATGTGGGTCGGCCAAGGTCCCAACCTCGCGCGGGAATGGGCGCATTACGGCAAGGCCACGACCGCGAGGCCCGGCGCCATTGGCGTGATGAACGGACATGTGGGCATCGTGAAGGAGATCAAGGGCGGTCGCGTGATCCTGGTCTCCGGCAATCACGCGGGCAAGAGCGGGAACCGCAAAGTCGGGATCGGAAGCTATCCCATGGGCCGCTTCATCGCCTTTCGCGAGCCGTAAGCGAGGGAGTCGAGACGTGAGCGATTGACCGAGAACGCGTATCGTTCGCGCTGCTGGGAACGTCGTGCGGAACCTTAGATGAGGTCTCGGGTTCAGTAGAAAATTGCCATCTCGCGTAAGGAGTTTCACGACGATGAGCAGCTGGATTGACTTTGAGCGGGCTAAATCGCTCCGTCCCGCCGACATCAACGATATCGCACAGCAGCTTTCAGCGGCGTCGGCCTTTCTCGGTCAACTGACTCAGGGTTTCGGCAAGCAGGCGAATAGCCAGCTGGACCGCGCCCGTGCCGTTTTGTCAGAGGCGGCGCACGACACTCACGAGAACCTTAGAGACAACGTGGTCGTCTCGCTCGTTCTTGCCGCGGGCGTGGGCCTCGCTGTCGGATATCTCATCGGGCGGAGCGCGGATCGAGACTTGTAAGTCTTAGCAGCGATTGCCGAGCGTGACGACGCAGCGAAGTCCTCTGGCGGTCCCCCGCACTGCTGTTGCAGTGCCTCGCACGGCACCAACGCCGGCTTGGCCCGCGCCCTTGGCGATGCCTGTAGCAGCCGTCGCCGTGCCTTGAACCGCCCCCTTGACCGGCCGAGCAGCCTCGGCGGGCAAGGTCATGAGGGCAATCAAGAATGCCGCGAGAATTGATAGGCGCATCTCAAATTCCTTTCATCTTTGAAAGAAGGAATGCTTGCCGAAAAAACCCATCGCTCGTGTGAAAGTTCCTGTTTGCTGGACGAGGCTTGCCGCTACGCGGCCGTTTTCCACAGCAAAATCGGCTGAAGGGCCGCGCCGCTGATGGAACGTAGCTCGGCGGCGGTCGTTTCTAAGAACGACGGGGCACGCCGATTAGAGGCTGCCATGAAGGAACTGTTACCGTCGCTGACGGGCATATTGCTTTGCATGCTTTGCACGCTCGCATGGCACGTCGCCGGTGCCGATACCACGCCACCCCTCTCCACTGAGCCCGGCCAAGCGTTGCGTGCGGCTGTCACCGACATGCCGGACATCATCGATATGTCGCATGCGGACCCTAGAACTTGGCACAACCTACCGACCGCCCTCCCTGGCGCGCATATCAGGCAAGAGATTGCCGAGAACCATAGGGATCGCGGCAACGGCTAGCGGCGGGCGCCGGCCAACTCCCTTGCGATTAGCGCTCTCGGGGGTGGAACTTAGACGTCAGGACCTTTGTTTCTAGGATGGAGGTCGGCGGTCAGAGAGGAACCTTCTCAATGACCCACTCGAGAAAATGGCTGGCATCGGCTGCCGTTTTTGCGCTTCTGTTCGGGATTGAGCTTCCGGATCCCAAGCTTACCGGCGAGCATTTTCCATTGCCAAAAGACCAGACGAGGGTCGCTGCCGCTGATGAGGGACTGGATGCGGATGAGCCCGGGCAGCGCGGGTGCCCGCAGGAACGCTCGTGCGGCCCCGTTGTTAATTAGCCGTCCGCCGGACTGAACCCTGGCCACGACGGTGAGGTTCGGAGCTGCACCCCTGGTTCCAGCGCCGGCCGCTTGTTCATGTAGCGTTGCGTCGGACGGCTATTGGGATGGCACGCATTGTCTTACTCGCACTTTTGACTGCCGGATTGATCTACGCGGTATTGCTATTCAACAGCGAGCCACGGGTCTCCGAGTCTTCGAAGGCCGTTCCTCAAACCGCTATGAAAGATACGCCCTGGACGAGGATCGACCCTGCCGCCCAAAAATCCCCGCACGCAATTGTGCCCGCAAGGTCTATCCCGGCACCTACAGCGCCTGTCGCCTCAGTCCACGAGCAAGTCCCAAACGAAGTCGAACATGTCAGGGTAACGGAACCCGCGAACATTCGTGACGGACCGTCGGCCTCGACCACCCTCCTGGGCACCGCCCAAGCAGGGGCAACCGCCCAGGTCGTTTCACGTCAAGAGGAGTGGGTTCAGATCATCGATCCCGCTTCCAGGAAGACCGGATGGATCCAGTCGAGCTCTTTGGAAACGCACGATCAGCCGGGCGTCCCGGCGCTATCGAAAGAAGAGATCGCAGCGGCCCTCGCTGCGTCGGCTGGAGCTGACGTTTTGGCATCCGAGCCTTCGGAGTCGTTCGCGAAGCCGCGTAAGTCGAAAAATTACGGGTGGAAGCGCCAGCGCAAACGCGGATTCGCATTCAGGCGCTTATTGAGGAGGGCCTGGTAGCTTTTGGCGCTTGAAGCGCAGCAGACTGCCAACTGTCGCAAAAAGGAAAGAACCAGATGACCGACGACGATAAGAAAGAGGATACGCCGAACAAGGCGGGCACGGCGAAGGGCGCTCTGGGAGGCGCTGTCGCGGGAGCGTTGGTGGGCACCGCCGTGGGAACGCCGGTTGTCGGGACTCTGATCGGTGCCGTGTCCGGTGCCGTGATCGGCGCTCGCAAGCCTGGCCCGAAAAAGCAAGCGACCAAGCGCCGCCCGAAAAAGCAAGCGACCAAGCGCCGCTCGACAAAGCAAGCGACCAAGCGCCGCTCGACGAAACAAGCGACCAAGCGCCGCTCGACGAAGCAAGCGACCAAGCGCAAGGCGTCGTCAGCACGAAAACGAACCGGCGCGAAGACGAAGAAATCCAAACCCGCGACAAAGCGCCGGCGTTAAAGGCGCTTTTCGGCGGAGGCAGCAAGCTGCTAGGTTGGGGGCGCAGCTGAGAGCCTAGGATATGACTTCCATTCTCGATAAGTGCGCCGGCGTCCCGTGCAAGCGATTCGCCCCGGGGACCGTACTTCTGTCCGAAGGTGAAACCTCGGGCCGGCTCTATGTCCTGGCCGAAGGCCGTGTCGAGGTGCTCCGCGGCGATACCCAGGTTGCGGTAATCGGCGAAGCCGGCTCGGTATTTGGCGAAATGTCAGTGCTGCTCAGCCGGCCGCATACGGCAACGGTCAGGGCGGCTTCGCCGGTCGGCGTTTTCGTGTTCGAGAATGCCGAGAGCTTCCTCAAGTCGAATCCCGAAATCGCGTTCTTCGTCGGCAAACTTCTGGCCGAGCGCCTCAACGCCGCCACGACTTATCTCGTCGACCTCAAGCGGCAATTCGAGGGGCAGGGCAACCATTTCGGCATGGTCGGCGAGGTGCTCGAGACGCTCATCCACCAGCAGAGCGAAGGGTTCACGTCTGGCCCGGAAGCGGAGGCCGATCCGCGGCTTTGAGCCAGTGGGGCAGCGCTTCCAGTCGCGGCACGGGCCGCTCGAGCGGCTCATCGAGGCGCACGAACTGATTTCCCGCGGCTGAGAACCAGAACGCCGCCTCCTCCTCGGTGTCGATGATGATATGGGTCGGCGGCGCGCCGAACTGCTGGCCAGCGTTGAACACCCAGGTCGGCCCGATACGATCGACCCAGGAGCCCTCCTTGACGAAGGGCGACTGATGCACATGGCCCGAAAAGACCATGTCGGGGCGGTATTGCTCGATCCAGTCCCTGAGCTCGACGTCGCCGAAATGGCGATCGCCGCCCCAGCTGGTCGGCGACTTCGCCGGCGGCGCGTGATGAATCCAGATCCAGCGACCGGCCCGTTTGGTCGCCGCCTCGGCCAGTTGTTCTCCGATCCCGGCGCGTACGATCGGTCCGTCCCACCACGGGCACACGGTGAATAGCGTGTCCTCGAACATGAACGACTGGCCATCGGAGACGACGCGGGCTCCCTGGGGGCCGCCGAGCCACTTTGCTGTCCTCTCGCCCGACTCGTTCTTGGCATCGAGGTCGTGATTGCCGGAGCAGATCAGAAGCAGAGTTTTGCTGCTGAGTTTCGAGAAATATTTCCTGACGACGACGCTCTGGGCTCGCCCATCGACCATCGAACTCAGGTCGAGATGATCCCCGGCCATGACCACGACATCGAAATTTCCCGCCGTGTTGAGCACCCAGTCGAGCTGCGGCAACGAATAATGCAGGTCGGCTACGAGAAGCAGTCGCACGATCGGTCCCGAGTTCAATTTGGATCGAAGGCAAGGCTGAATGGACGGCGCGCGCAGCGATCGGGGAGGCACCTTATGACAGACCTCGCCGAGGCGTGTCCAGGGAGTCTGTCACGCAGATTTGAGAGAAGCCATGTCGATGGAGAAGCGGTACTTCACATCGGACTTGAGCAATCTCTCGTAGGCCTCGTTGACCTTCTGGATAGGGATGACTTCGACGTCCGCGGTGATGTCGTGCTTCCCGCAGAAGTCGAGCATCTCCTGGGTTTCGGCGATACCGCCAATAGGGGAGCCGGACAGAGTGCGACGGCCCATAATCAGGCTGAAGGCCGAGACGGCGAGAGGTTTCTCGGGTGCGCCGACGAGTGTGAGATTGCCGTCACGCCGAAGCAAGCTGAGGTAGGCGTTGATGTCGTGATTGGCGGAGACCGTGTCGAGGATGAAGTCGAAGCTGGCGGCGTGCGTCATCATCTCGTCGGCATCGCGCGAGACGACGACTTCGTCCGCCCCGAGTCGAAGTGCATCTTCCGTCTTGCCGGGCGAGGTGGTGAAGACGACCACATGGGCGCCGAGCGCATGGGCGAACTTCACGCCCATGTGGCCCAACCCGCCGAGCCCGACCACGCCAACCTTCTGACCTTTGGTGACGCCCCAGTGGCGCATGGGAGAATAGGTGGTGATCCCGGCGCATAACAGCGGCGCGGCTCCGGCGAGATCGAGGTTGGCGGGGACGCGCAAAACGAACCGCTCATCGACAACAATGCTGTCGGAGTAGCCGCCATAAGTGACGCCGCCGAGGTGCTTGTCGGGGGAGTTGTAGGTGAGCGTGAAGTTCGGGCAGAACTGCTCGAGACCCTCCCGGCAATTTGGACAGGTTTGGTCTGAATCGACCAGGCAGCCGACGGCGACGAGGTCGCCGGGTTTATACTTCGTGACGGCGGAGCCAACCTTGGTGACACGGCCGACGATCTCGTGGCCCGGGACGCAAGGGTAGACCGTGGGCATCGCATCGCGCCACTCATCACGGACTTGATGCAGATCGGAGTGGCAGATGCCGCAGAAGAGAATCTCGATCTGTACGTCACGATCAGTCGGATTGCGCCGCGGAATCGTGTCGGCGGCGAGCGGCGATGTCTCACTGGCGGCGGAGTAGGCTTTCGCCGTGCAGGCGTTCTGCATGCGCTTGTTCTCTATGTCGTCACTGCCAAAGGTCTTTCTTGATTTCTGCTTCCTCCCGGCTCCGTTCCCGCAGCCGGCCAATCACGCGTCCTACCTGAGCGTCTATCCACGAGTTGAAAATCGCTTCTTGAGACATGCCACGAAGGTGCCCTGCCAGCTCAATGTTTAGGTACGAAACGAGGCCAGGCGAGACATTGAGCAACTCGACGACCCGAAACATGTAGGTGAAACCCTTGTAGGTCGGGTTGCTGGCGTCATTCCGCAGGAAAGCTTGCATGAGCTCTTGGCGTTCTTGTTGGCTCAAGGAACCGATGATCGTCCTCATAACGAGAACCGCCGCTTGCACGGAGCAGGCGCGAGCATCAGTTCCTTCGGCCTGTCCCCGCCGAACCAGAATCGAATTGTCGAGGCGCTGCCTTAGCGAGGGCGGTATACCCTTGGGAAAACCGCAGAACAGGACCGCGAGGCAGTCGTCGACTGCTCTTTTGTATGCGCGATGAGTGGCTCGCTTCTTGCGCAGCGACTGAAGCATTGCCCGTGCCCCGGATGCAAAACGAAGGAAGAACGCTAAGAGTTCCCGTCGGGAAAAGCTTCACCAGTTGGCCTCAAAACGCCAATAATGCGGAGGCTGCAGGCCTTTGGATCCCTGAGCCTATCGGGCATCCAACGGTGAGCCCGACCGGAGGTCAGAAAATGATTGAAGATCCGCTATTTTGGGTGCTTGTCCTGCCAGGCCTTCTCCTGGGCATCTACGCTCAATGGCGCATCAAGGCCAACGTGGCTGAATACTCGCAGGTCCGGACCGAGGGCGGCATCACAGGGGCGGAGGTGGCTCGCCGGCTGCTCGACTCGCGGGGGCTCCAGGATGTGAAGATCGAGGCCACGCCCGGGATGCTCACCGATCACTACGATCCTCGCTCGAAGGTCCTGAGGCTCAGCCAGGATGTCTATTTCACGCCGAGCGTTGCGGCCGCCGGAATTGCCGCACATGAAGCCGGTCACGCCATTCAGGATGCGGACGACTACTTCCCCATGGAGGCCCGAACCTACATCGTTCCGATCGTGCAGCTTGCTTCGAAAATAGCGCCATGGCTGTTCGTTGCCGGCCTGATGCTCCAGCTTCAGTGGCTCATTTGGGCAGGAGTCATTTTGTTCGGGTCGTCGTCCCTGTTCGCCTTCCTCACGCTGCCGGTTGAATTCAATGCCAGTTCCCGCGCAGAGAAATTGTTGGTCAGCCAAGGCATTATCCGCGGAGACCAAAAAATCGCCGGCGTCCAAAGCGTGCTCAGCGCTGCCGCCTGGACCTACGTCGCCGCGGCAGTATCGGCGCTGGGGAGCTGGCTGTTCTACGTTGTGCTCCTGCTGTCGCAAACGCGAGCAACCATCGACCGAGAGTAACGGTTGGCGTTCTGAGCGCGGCCGCCACCGCTACGCCAGCGGAGCGCAATAGTAGATCCGCCGTCCTCCTCGCTTGAGCGGCGCGGAGGAAAGAATCTCATAGCGGCGGCGCGGTTCGCGCTCGAAATTGGCAAGACTATAGTCTTCGTGTGCCTCGGTTTTCCGCTCGAGTATCTCGCGCACCATGCTGTCGCTCTTCCCCGAACTCGATGATGAGGCGCGCGCGGGTCATGAACAGCCAATGGGTAGGGGGTCGTTCGCCGCAGCCTCCCAGCGGAGCTATTTCTGCTATTCACATTAAGGCTGAGCGGCGGCGTCCGGAGTGCTACGATTAGCAATGATGGACCGAGCTCCCGTTCTCGTTGATCTGGCGCTTCAGGGGGGCGGTGCGCACGGCGCTTTCACATGGGGCGTGCTCGATCGGTTGCTCGAGGAGCCCTGGCTCCGCATCGAGGGGATTTCCGGGACGTCGGCCGGGGCGATGAACGCCGCAGTGCTGGTCGATGGTTACGCCAAAGGCGGACCGGAGCGAGCGCGTTCGCGACTCGAGCATTTCTGGCGGCGCGTGTCCGACGCGGCAATGCTGAGCCCCTTTCGCCGCAGCCCGCTCGACATTCTGCTCGGGAGGTGGACGCTGGATACATCGCCGATGTTTCTCGCCTTCGACTTGATGGCGCGGGTCTTTTCTCCCTACGACCTCAATCCGCGCGGGGTTAATCCGCTTGCTCAGATTCTCGCCGACTGCATCGATTTCGAACGCTTGGCGAGCGCGCCCATCAAGCTGTTCGTTACCGCCACGAACGTGCGCACCGGGCGGGGGCACGTCTTCCGCAATGACGAGCTGACACCCGACGTCTTGCTCGCATCGGGCTGCCTCCCGACATTGTTTCAAGCCATCGAGATCGATGGCGAGGCCTATTGGGACGGAGGCTTTGCCGGAAATCCCACCATCACGCCGCTCGTGCGCGAATGCGCCTCCGAGGACACAATCCTCGTGCAGGTCAACCCCGTCGAGCGGCCCGGCACGCCGCGCACGGCGCAGGATATCGTCAACCGCGTCAACGAGGTGTCGTTCAACGCCACGCTGCTGAAGGAGCTTCGCATGATCGCCCTGCTGCGGCAGGTGTCCGATGCGGGAGACAGCGAAGGGGCGCGATGGGCCGGCATGCGGATGCACCGTGTCGCGAGCGCGATGATGACCGATCTGGGCTATTCGTCGAAGCTCAACGCCGAATGGCCGTTTCTGACCATGCTGCGGGACGAAGGCCGCGCCTGCGCCAACTCCTTTATCGAGACGCACGGCGCCGATCTCGGCCGGCGGTCGACGCTCGATCTGGACGCATTCATCGGTACGGTGTGAGCACGGTGGGGCTCGCGGGCATTATTCTCGCGCTCGGCCTGCTGATGTGGCTGTCGTATCGCGGCTGGAGCATCCTGCTGCTCGCGCCTGGCGCCGCGCTCGTCGCCGCCGCGGCGTCCGGCGAGCCGCTCCTTGCACACTGGACGCAGACCTTCATGGGCGGGGGCGCAGGATTCCTGGCGCAGTTCTTCCCGCTTTTTCTGCTCGGCGCGCTGTTCGGCAAGTTGATGGAGGACAGCGGGTCGGTCGAGGTCATTGCCCGCTTCATGACCGACACGCTCGGCTCGAAGCGCACCATTCTCGCCGTGGTGCTGGCCGGCGCCATCGTCACGTATGGCGGCGTGAGCCTCTTCGTCGCGATCTTCGTCGTCGCGCCGATGGCCGAGGGATTGTTCAAAGCCGCCGACATACCACGCCGCCTAATGCCGGCCGCGATCGCCCTCGGGACGATGACCTTCACCATGTCGGCTCTGCCAGGCACGCCCGCGCTACAGAATGCGATTCCCATGCCTTTCTTCGGCACCACGCCATTCGCCGCGCCGGGCGCCGGCATCGTGGCGGGCGCGATCATCCTCGCCTTCGGACTGTGGTGGCTCGCCCGCGCCGAGAAAGTCGCCGGGCGACGAGGCGAGGGTTTCGCGCTGGTTGGGACCGAGTTTAAGCGCCTCGACGATCCGACCTTGCGCGAGCGCGCCACCGTCGCGAGCGAATTCGATCCGGCGGAGCTGCCGCACGGCCGCCACGCGAGCACGACGCCCTCGGTCGTCACGGCAATTCTTCCGCTCGTGGTCGTCATCCTCGTCAATCTGGCCATGAGCGTTTTCGTGCTGCCGAGTTTCGACACGAGTTTTCTCGCCGAAGAAAAATGGGGCGGGACATCTCTCGCCGCTGTCGGCGGCGTGTGGGCCGTTGTCGTCGCGTTGTTCGCGGCGATCGTGACCCTGCTCGCATTGAACTATAAGCGCCTTCCCGCGCTCAAGGAGACGGTCGATGCGGGCGCGAATGCCTCGGTGCTCCCGGCTCTCAGCGTCGCGAGCCTGGTCGGCTTCGGCGCGGTGATCGCGGCGCTGCCCGCCTTCGCGCTGGTGAAGGAGTGGGTGCTGTCGATCGAGGGCGGTCCGCTCGTTTCGCTCGCGATCGCGACCAACATTCTTGCAGCGCTCACGGGCTCGGCGTCCGGCGGCTTGACCATCGCGCTGGATGCCTTGGGCGAGACCTATCTTCGTCTCGCCTCCGAGCACAACATCGACCCGGCCTTGCTGCATCGGGTGGCGGTCCTAAGCGCCGGCACGCTCGACAGCCTGCCGCACAACGGCG
Organism: Methyloceanibacter sp.; assembly: GCA_035715445.1. GTDB lineage: Bacteria > Pseudomonadota > Alphaproteobacteria > Rhizobiales > Methyloligellaceae > Methyloceanibacter. Next base: position 5,335 of record DASTKZ010000161.1, on the reverse strand, counting down.
CCGTGGTGACTCTGCTTGCGGTCTGTGGCGTGAGCCACCGCGAGGGCTATTTCGACATTCTCATGGTGGCGATTGCCGGCGCCCTGATCGCTCTGGCGGCCGTTATCTTGCTTGGCTCGGCGCTGGGGTCGTTCTAGCTCAAGCTCAGTTGCTGCCGGGGTTTTCAGCGGGCGGCAATTCATCGTGACGGTCTCCATCGTCCGGCAGATTGTGGCATTGTGGAATCTGATGGGATGAGGCGTCTTAGGATTCCCGTTCCGCTTGCGTCTTGAGACGCGCCAGGTCGAAGCCCGTATCGACATCGGCAAAGATGCCGTCGGAGGCGACTTCGACTTCGGTGACGCGTTCGCGATGGACTTCGAGCAGCCGCTTGCCGCCGGCATCGCCGCTCAGATTCATCAGTTCGGGAAAGTGCGCTCTGCCCCACAAAACCGGGTTGCCTATTCGGCCGTGACGCACCGGAACGCAGATGGAATTCCGGTCTTTAGCCGCGAAAGCCGCGATCAGAACCGCGAGATCGCCCGCTTCGACGAAGGGCATATCGCCGAGCAGGACGAGCGCGCCGTCGCAATCGACAGGTATCGCCGCCAATCCAGCGCCGACCGACGTGCCCAAGCCCGCGTCAAAATCGGGGTTGTGGACGCAAGCGACATCGAGGCCACGCAAGGCTTCGGCGATGCGCTGGGCCTCAAACCCGGTGACGACGACGACAGGCTTGACCCCGCTTGCAAGCGCAACTTCCGCGACGCGGGCGATAATCGGCTGTCTACCGATCGTTTCGAGCAACTTGTTGCGCGGCGCCATGCGCGCAGAACGTCCCGCCGCAAGAATTACGCCTGCGACCGTCATCATCGGCTTTTATCGCGCGTAACGGCCGTGATTTCGGCGACGATCGCGAGAGCGATCTCGGCCGCTCCTTGGGCGCCGATATCGAGGCCAATCGGCGCATGAATGCGACCGATTGCGTCGCGTGCGACGCCCGCTTCGATCAGACGCATCACGCGGGCCGCATGCGTCACCTTGCTGCCGAGCGCCCCGACATAGAACGCTGCCGATTGAAGCGCATAAATCAGGCACGGATCGTCGATCTTGGGATCGTGGGTGAGCGCGATCAGCGCCGTGCGGGCATCGACGCCGATCTCGGGCAGGGCCTCGTCGGGCCATTCGCGTACTAGCTTGACGCTACCGAACCGTTCCCCGGTCGCGAAGGCATGGCGCGGATCGACAATGATCACGTCGTAGTTGAGCGCGCGCGCCATTGATGCGAGGGGTTGGGCGATGTGCGTGGCGCCGGCGATGACGAGCCGTATCCGGGGGTTGAACACATCGATGAAGACGTCGCCGTGTTCGCCCGTGGCAACGAGGCTCTTGTCGCGGCGGAACGCCTCTTCCAGGAACGGCGCCAAGCCCTGCGCCACGCCGGAGGGCGAACGAGCCAAACGCCGCTCGCCTGTCGCAAGATGTGTAAGGAGCGCAACCGGACGGCGCGCCTCGATGTCCTCGGCGAGGGTTTGCAGGATTCCGCCCGCTTCCCCATCTCTGTCCACGAGGCTGCCGACGTGGATGCGGATGGCGCCGCCGCAGGCGAGTCCGACACTCCATGCCGTCTTGTCCTCGACGCCGAATTCGAGCGTCTTGGCCTCGCCGCTTGCGATCACGTCGATAGCCTCGGCGATCACTTCGGCCTCGACGCATCCGCCCGAGACGGAACCCATGAAATTTCCGTCCGAATCGATCAGGAGCAGACTGCCCACAGGCTGCGGCGCGGAGCCCCAAGTCTGAATGACGGTGGCAAGCGCGAGCCGCCGGCCCATGCGCTGCCAGTCAATCGCCTTCGCAATTAGGGAGGGGTCAGGTGCGCTCATTCCTCGTTCACGGCCGCCGGAAAGCAAAGAAGCCTATCAACAGTAATACCGTGGCGGACGCTATCCGGCTTCTCCTAAATCGGGCATCGTTGCGCGCAGAAATGCGGACGCGAAGCCAGCCGTCATGACCTCAACACGGTCGTCGAGGTCAACCGAGGGAGACATTCCGGCGTGGCGCGAGGGTTACGCATGACTTGCCGGCGGGACCTAGCTGTTCTCCAAACCGATCGCGACCCACACCCTGATCGATCTCGAGACGCTGCGTTGACCATGGGCTTCGGCAAGCTCGCACCGCGGACGCAATAGCGGCGGTCGCGGGGCTTGACTCCCGCAACCGCCGGCTTACGCGGCTTATATCTGGCTAGATGTTATTCAGCCAGGTATCGACTTGCTTTTCGGCTTCGTCTTTGGCGATGCCGTACCTCTCCTGAATTTTGCCGACAAGCTGCACTCGCCGTCCTTCGACCTGCTGAAGGTCGTCGTCGGTGAGCTTGCCCCATTGCTGCTTCACCTTGCCGGTGAACTGCTTCCAATTACCTTCGATGCGATCCCAGTTCATCACTCGAACTCCTGTTGGTTGGCAGGCTTCAGCGCCGCTCGCAAAAGCCATATGACGATAAACGTTCCGCTCGCAGCCGAGTTCCCTGCACTCAGACGGCGGTGAAGCAATTATCGACGAAAAGATGCGCGCCGTTGACGAAGCTCGCTTCGTCGCTCGCGAGAAACAGCGCCGCGCGCGCCACTTCCTCCGGCTCGCAGATGCGTCCCTGCTGCACGGCAAGCGCGGCATCGGACATGTCGACACCGAGCTTGTTCAGCGCTTCGACTTCGCGCAGGCCGTGCGGCGTGCGCACGAAGCCCGGGCAGACGGCGTTGCAGCGGATATTCTGGTCGCGGAACTCGACCGCGATCGAGCGCGCGAACATGTGGCAGGCGCCCTTCGAGGCGTTGTAGACGACCTCGCGTGGCGTGGCCGCGATGGCTGAAATCGAAGACGTGCAGACGATCGAGCCGCCGCCGGCCGCGATCATCCCCGGCAGCACCGCCTTGGTCATCAGGAACATGCTCGTGACATTGACCGCCATCAGCCAGTCCCACTCGGCGAGCGTGGTCTCGAGGAAGGGCTTGATGATGATCGAGCCTGCATGATTGAAGAGGACGTTCGGCGCACCGAGCGCCGCCGTCACGGCGGCGACCGCCGCGTTGACCTGATCCTCGTGGGCAACGTCGGCGGCGGCAAACATGGCCGTTCCTCCCGCGCGCTCGATCTCGGCGACGACGGCGCGACCCGCTTCCTCGTTCCGGTCGACAATGCCGACCTTGGCGCCCTCGGCCGCGAATAGCCGCGACGAGGCGCCGCCCATGCCGGTTGCGCCGCCTGAGATCAATGCGATCTTTCCTTCCAATCTGCCGGGCATGTGTTTTCATCCTTCTTCTCAGAAACCGCGGGCTATTCTAGAACGGCATCGGCTGTGGCCGGAAGTGGTGCGGTGTGCGGAAGACAGGACGACCCGATGAACCGGTACGATGAGATCTACGCGGAGTGGAAGGCCGACCCACAAGCTTTCTGGGCCAAAGCCGCTTCCGCTGTCGACTGGTTCAAGCCTTGGGCCAAGGTGTTCGATGAAGGCGCCGGCCAATATGGGCGCTGGTTTCCGGGCGCCCTGTGCAATACCGCCTACAATTGCCTCGACCGGCACGTCGAGGCGGGGAGGGGCGGGGCGCACGCGCTGATCTACGACAGCCCCGTCACCGACACCAAGCGGACATACAGCTTTTCCGAGCTTCGCGACGAGGTCGCTTCATTCGCGGCCGTACTCGCCGGGCTTGGCGTCGCCAAGGGCGACCGCGTCGTCATCTATATGCCCATGGTGCCGGAGGCCGTGATCGCCGTGCTCGCCACGGCGCGGCTCGGCGCGATCCACTCGGTCGTGTTCGGCGGCTTTGCCAGCAACGAGCTCGCCAAGCGCCTCGACGATGCCAAGCCCAAGGTGGTCGTGTCGGCGTCGTGCGGCGTGGAACCGTCCCGTGTCGTCGCCTACAAGCCGCTTCTCGACAAGGCCATCGAGATCGCGGCCCACAAGCCCGAGAGCTGCGTCATTCTTCAGCGCCCGATGGCGGCGGCCGAGTTGCAACGAGGCCGCGATCACGACTGGGCGAACCTCATGGAGGACGCAAAGTCGCGCGGGCTCGCGGCGGACTGCGTGCCGGTCGCGGCGACCGACCCGCTCTACATCCTCTACACCTCCGGCAGCACCGGGACGCCGAAGGGTGTCGTGCGCGACAATGGCGGTCACATGGTGGCTCTCATCTGGACGATGAAGAACCTCTACGGGGTCAAGCCGGGCGAAGTGTTCTGGTCCGCCTCGGACATCGGCTGGGTCGTCGGACACTCATATATTGTCTACGGGCCGCTTCTCGCCGGCAATGCGACCGTTCTTTACGAAGGCAAGCCGGTCGGGACGCCCGACGCCGGGGCGTTTTGGCGCGTGGCGAGCGCGCACAAGGTCGCGGTCCTCTTCACCGCGCCGACCGCGCTCCGCGCGATCAAGAAGGAGGACCCGAGAGGCGCGCTGATTCCCAAATACGACCTCTCAGGCCTTCGCGCGCTGTTCCTCGCCGGCGAACGGGCCGATCCCGATACCGTGCTCTGGGCCGAGCAGCACCTGAAGATGCCCGTGATCGACCATTGGTGGCAGACCGAGACGGGCTGGGCCATTGCCGGCAATCCGATCGGAATCGAACTTCTCCCCGTCAAGCGCGGCTCGCCGACACTGGCGATGCCGGGCTATGACGTGCGCGTGCTCGACGATGGCGGCCATCCCGTGGCCGACGGCAAGCTTGGCAATATCGCCATCAAGCTGCCGCTGCCGCCGGGCTGCTTGCCGACGCTGTGGGACGCCGATGCCCGCTTCGGCCCGAGCTATCTCGCCGAGTTCCCTGGCTACTACAAGACGGCGGATGCCGGCTACCGCGACGCCGACGGCTATCTCTTCATCATGGGCCGCACCGACGACATCATCAACGTCGCCGGGCACCGGCTATCGACCGGCGCGATGGAAGAAGTGCTGGCCTCCCACAAGGATGTGGCGGAGTGCGCCGTGATCGGCGCCGCCGACGCACTCAAGGGTGAAGTGCCGGTCGGCTTCCTTGTGCTCAAAGCGGGCGTCAACCGCGACGGCGCCGCCATCGAGAAGGAGGTGGTCGATCTTGTCCGCGAAAAGATCGGTCCCGTCGCCGCATTCAAGACGGCGGTGATCGTGCCGCGCCTGCCCAAGACCCGCTCGGGCAAGATCCTGCGTGGTACTTTGAAGAAGGTCGCCGACGGCGCGAGCTTCGCCATGCCCGCCACCATCGACGATCCGGCCATTCTCGACGAGATCGTCGCGGCGCTCACGGCACACAGGGGGTAAGGGGCGACGGCTTTAGGCGAGAGACGCGAGTGAGTCCGACAGCGCGTTCACCAAAAT
>DASTKZ010000160.1:0-8609 GCA_035715445.1 Methyloceanibacter sp. | reverse complement strand
CGCCCGCGTGAAGTAGAGCGCGCGCAGCGTCGAGCCGCGCGCGAGCGGGGTGCCGATGACCTTCACCACGTTCGGATCGGTGCGCTCTTCCTCGCGCACGATTGCCGCGGCGATGGTGCCGATATCGGCGTCGCCTTGCGCCCGCGCGCCAAGACAGGCGTGGACGAGCGCGGGATCGAGCGTCGGCAGGTCGCCTTGCAGATTGACGATGGTTTCGAGCCGGCCCTTAGGGTCGTAGCGGAGGACGGCCTCGAAGATGCGGTCAGATCCGCTCGCGTGATCGGGGCGCGTCAGGAGGGCTTCGCCGCCGGCCTTGGTCACGGCATCGCGGACCTCGGCGGCGTCGGTTGCGACCACGACCGGGCCGCAATCGGCCTCGACGGCCCGGCGCCAGACATGCACGATCATCGGCTCGCCGGCGATATCCGCCAAGGGCTTATCGGGGAGCCTTGTGGCTTTGAGCCGCGCCGGTATAACGATCAAACACGACGTCATGATCTTGCGTCAGTAGCACGGGACCCCGTCCCGGCGACAGCCGGCACCAGATCAAATGTCTCAGTTGCAACAAGCGGGTAGGCCCTATAGTCTGCCGCCCCGCTAGAAGAGCTACAGAAGAAGTAGCCTCTCTCTATGCCTCGGGGGGGACCACCGATTATGAAGTATTATCGCCTGAATCAGATCGCCATGGCGGTGCTCGTCGCGCTGCTGCTGTTCTTCGGCGCCAGGACCCTTATCCAGATTGCCCAAGAGGAACACGAGCCGGAGAAGCCCGGCTACGAAGTCGCGGGCACCGAAGAGAAGAAGGGCGAGGAAAAGGCTAAGGGCGGGTCAGACATTGCCGCGCTCCTCGCCGCCGGCAACGCCGCGCATGGCGCCGACGTCTCCAAGAAATGCGCCATCTGTCACAACTTCGAAAAAGGCGGCCCCAATCTGATCGGCCCCAATCTCTACGGCGTCATCGGCCGGAAAGTCGCGAGCCACGAGGGCTACGAATATTCCGACGCGCTCAAAGCCAAGGGCGGCACGTGGGATTACGCCATGATCGATCACATGATCGAGAATCCCAACACGTTCGCGCCTGGCACCAAGATGGCGCTGTTCCCCGGCCTTCCGGATGCCAAGGAGCGGGCCGACGTGATCCTGTTCCTGCGCGAGAAGAGCGACAGTCCGCCGCCCCTGACCGAGCCTTCCGCCGCGCCGGCCGCGGAAGCGCCAGCCGAGGGCACGCCCGCCGAGGGCGAGCCCGCCGCCGGCAAGGCGCCCGGTGGCGAAATTCTTGCGTTGATTGCCGCCGCCGACCCCAAGCAGGGCGAGGTCGAGTTGGCGCTATGCAAGGTCTGCCACACTTTCGATAAGGGCGGCGCCACGCTCATCGGTCCAAATCTTTACGGCGTGGTCGGGATGAAGATCGCCTCGCATGAAGGCGTCACCTACACGCCCGCGCTGAAGGCCAAGGAAGGCAATTGGACCTACGAAAATCTCGATGCGTGGCTGGCTAACCCGCAAGCCTTCGCGCCCGGCACGGCGATGGCCTTCCCGGGCATCCCCGACATCAAGAAGCGCGCCGCAGTCATCGCCTACCTCCGCAGCAATGCCGAGAGCCCGGTCCCGTTGCCGGAAGCGGCGCCCGCGGCGGACAAGGGTGCAGAGGCGCCCGCGACTCCTGAAGAAAAGGCACCGGCGGCACCTTCCACCGAGGAACCTGCAGCGCCTGCTACGGAAGCCCCCGCAGCGCCAGAGCCCGCAGCACCGGCAGCGCCTTCTGCCGAAGAGCCTGCTGCGGAAGCGCCTGCTGCGCCACCTTCCACTGAAGAGCCTGCGGCGGAAGCACCTGCCGCGCCACCTTCTACTGAAGCGCCACCCGCTGCCGAGGAGCCATCGGCGGAAACGCCGGCTGCGCCGGAAGCGGCGCCCTCAGCCGAGACGCCACCAGCGGCCGGCGCGGAGCCCGCCCCATCAGAGCCTTCGATGGGCGAGCCGCCTTCACCATCCCAGCCGCAGCCGGTCTATCCCGACGAGGAGCCAGCAGCCGAAGCGCCCGTCACGACGGATGCGGTTCCGGCCGGAGCGCCCGCCTCGATGGGCGAGCCGCCGTCGCACTCGCAGCCGCAGCCGGTCTATCCCGACGGGCCGCCGCCAGGCGTCGAGTAGGCAACAGGAAAAGTCGCGTCCGGGCGCTTGTGGGCGGTCGTTTTCGGCTGATCCCGGCCGCGCGAGAATGACCGATAATTCATTTGGCCAAGGGGGCCGCCATGCTAGGTTTTGGCGGCTTTCTTCGGCTTTCGGCCCCTTTCTGGGCGGGGCGCTTCCGGCTGAGCCATTCCCAATCAGGAGGGACGATGCCGCTCATGAATGTTTCTCGTCTTGCGCTCGCGATCCTTCTGACCGGCCTCCTTTCCGCTCCCGCTTACGCCGAGGACACACCTCGCCACCACCACGCGCTCTCGCTCATCGGCGAGCCGCGCTATCCCGCCGACTTCAAGCATTTCGATTACGTCAATCCCGACGCACCGAAAGGCGGCCTTGTCCGCTTGTCCGATGTCGGCGGTTTCGACAGTCTCAACCCCGTTCTCTACAAGGGCGAGCCGGCAGCAGGCCTCGGTTTCGCCTTCGAAAGCCTGATGGCCGACAGCTTGGACGAGCCTTCGACCTCCTATGGGCTGATCGCCGAATGGGCGTCCTATCCTGAAGATTACTCCTCCGTGACCTTCAAGCTGCGCGACGAAGCGCGCTGGCACGATGGCAAGAAGATCACGCCCGAGGACGTCATCTACAGCCTCGAGGTCAACAAGGCCGCCAACCCGCGCATGGGGCTCTACTACAAGAACGTCTCGCGCGCCGAAGCCACGGGCGAGAACGAGGTCACCTTCTATTTCGACGTCAAGAACAATCGCGAGCTGCCGATGATCATGGGGCAGCTCACCATTCTGCCCAAGCATTACTGGACGGGTAAGGACGCGAGCGGCAATGAGCGCGATCCGATGAAGACGACGCTCGAACCGCCGCTCGGCTCCGGCCCCTACCGCATCAAGGAGGTGAAACCCGGACGGTCGATCAGCTTCGAGCGGGTCGCGGATTACTGGGGCAAGGACCTTCCGGTCAATGCGGGGCAATGGAACTATGACGAAATCAGATTCGAGTATTACCGCGACGAGACCGTTGCTTTCGAGAGCTTCAAGGCAGGCAACCTCGATTACTGGCAGGAGACGAGCGCCAAGAACTGGGCGATCGCCTACGACTTCGCCGCGGTGAAAAACGGTTTCGTCCGGCGCCAGGAGGTTCCAGTCGAGCGCACTCAATCCATGCAGTGCTTCGTTCTCAATTTGCGGCGCGCGCAATTTCAGGACCGGCGCGTGCGGCAAGCTTTCAGTCTTGCCTACGACTTCGAGTGGGCCAACAAGAACCTGTTCTATGACCAGTATGCGCGCGTCGGCAGTTATTTCGAGGGGAGCGAGCTTGCCGCGCCCAAGGCGCTGCCCGAGGGGCGCGAGCTCGAGATCCTGAATGAGGTGAAGGACGGCGTGCCGCCGGAGGTGTTCACCGAAATTCACCGGAACCCGGCGAACGACACGCCCGACGCGATGCGCGGCAATCTGCGCAAGGCGGTGATGCTTCTGAAAGAAGCGGGATGGGAGGTGAAGAACGGCGTTCTCACCAACGTCAAGACCGGCCAAACAATGACGGTCGAGTTTCTGCTCGTATCGCCGCTGTTCGAGCGCATCGTGCAGCCCTACTTACGCAATCTCGAGCGGCTCGGCATCAGGGGCACGATCCGCCTGGTGGATTCGGCGCAATACACCAGGCGGCTCGACGGCTTTGACTATGACATCGTTGTCGGCAATTTCGCCCAGTCGGAATCGCCGGGAAACGAGCAGCGCGACTTTTGGGGTTCGGACGCCGCCGATCGCGAAGGCAGCACCAATCTCATCGGCGTCAAGAGCACGGCGATCGACACGCTGATTGACCGCGTCATCTTCGCCAAGGACCGCGCCGAGCTTGTCGCCGCCACGCGCGCGCTCGACCGCGTGCTGCTATGGAACGAATTCGTGGTGCCGCAATGGTATTCGCCGACGGTCAGGATCGCCTATTGGGACCGCTACGGCCAGCCCAAGGTGCTGCCGGGACTGACGCCGGGCTTCCTCCAGGTGTGGTGGTTCGACCAGACGCTCGCAGCGCGACTTCCGGGCTCGTCGCAGCTTTGATGGCGCGGGCCCCGTCCTTGCGGTCAGCCGCCGGCGGTGCCGCCCTCGTTCTCCTTCTCTTCGCAGACCCGGCTTCGACCGCGGAGCGCAAGCACGGTCTCTCGGCCTTCGGCGACCTGGCCTACCCGGCCGATTTCGCACATTTCTCCTATGCCAATCCCGACGCCCCGAACGGCGGCGTCTTCTCGCTCGTCGGCTGGAGCGGGGTGACCACGTTCAACAATCTCAACAACTACATCCTCAAGGGCGACGCGGCCGAAGGTCTCGAGCTCCTGTTCGATTCATTGATGACGCGCGCCGCCGATGAGCCCGACGCCGTCTATGGGCTCGTTGCCGAAAGCGCCGATGTCGCGCCCGACGGCAAGTCCGTCACGTTCTATTTGCGGCCCGAGGCCCGCTTCGCCGACGGAACGCCCGTCACGGCGGACGACGTCGTGTTCACGTTCGAGACGCTCAAGACCAAGGGCCATCCGCTCTTCCACCAGACGCTGCAAGACGTGGTGAAGGCCGAGGCGCTCGATCCCGCCACGGTGCGTTACAGCTTCCAAGGAGAGCTCGTGCGCGATCTGCCGCTCACCGTCGCCGCGCTTCCCATCTTGTCGAAGGCCTATTACACCAAGCGGCCGTTCGATGAGACCACGCTCGAGCCGCCGCTCGGTTCCGGCCCTTACGTCGTCGATCGGGTGGCGCAAGGGCGCAGCATCGTTTACGGGCGCAGGCCCGACTATTGGGCCAAGGACCTTCCCGTCAATCGCGGGCGCTGGAACTTCGACAAGATCCGCCTCGAATATTTCCGTGATCGCACCGCGGCGATGGAGGCGTTCAAAGCTGGCGCCTACGACTTCCGCGAGGAGTTCACCTCGAAGGTGTGGGCGACGGAGTACGATTTTCCCGCGATTCGCGCCGGCAAGATCAAGAAGGAAACGCTGCCCGACGAGACGCCCTCGGGGACGCAAGGCTTCTTCATCAATACCAGGCTGGAAAAGCTGAAGGACTCGCGCGTGCGGCAGGCGCTGGACCTCGCCTTCGACTTCGAGTGGGCCAACCGCAACCTGTTCCATGGGCTCTACGAACGCACGACGAGCTTCTTCGAGAACTCGCCGATGAGGGCGTCGGGCGAGCCGGCCGAGGCGGAGAAGACGCTCCTGACCGGCCTTGGCGTTCCCGTATCGGAAGAAGCGCTCGGCCCCGCTTATCTCCCGCCGAAGAGCGACGGCTCGGGTCAGGACCGGAACCTCCTGATGCAGGCGGGGAAGCTTCTCGACGAGGCCGGCTTCACCGTCAAGAACGGCGTTCGTTTCGACGACAAGGGCCAACCCTTCACGCTCGAGATCCTGACCTTCGAACCGGTGTTCGAGCGGGTGATGGCGCCTTACGTGCGAAACCTCAAGCTGCTCGGCATCGACGCCCGCATCCGCATGGTCGATGCCGCGCAGTACCAGCAGCGCCTCAAGGATTTCGATTTCGACATCACCACTCAGCGCTACGTCATGCGCAACACGCCCGGCGTCGAGCTCCGGAGCTATTTCGGCTCGGCGGCCGCCAAGATGGACGGCTCGCTCAATCTGGCCGGCATCGCCGATCCTGCCGTCGATGCGCTGATCGAGCGCATTCTCGCCGCCAAGAGTCGCGACGAGCTTGAGATTGCGGCGCGCGCGCTCGACCGCGTGCTCAGGGCCGGTCATTACTGGGTGCCGCACTGGTACAAGGCGTCGAGCAACGTGGCCTATTGGGACAAGTTCTCGCGGCCGGAGCAGAAGCCGCGTTTTGACCGTGGCATCCTCGACACGTGGTGGTATGACGAGGCCAAAGCTGCCAAACTGGCGCAAGCAGGCGCGCCACCGGCCGATTCGGAAGGTTCGACCGGCGGGCGCTCGTGGCTCATCCTCGCCGCCCTGATTGCGCTCATGCTCGCGGCTTATTTCGTTGCGCGATTGAGAAGGTCCGCCCGAACCGAATGATCGCCTATATCCTTCGCCGTATCCTGCTGATCATCCCGACGATGCTCGGCATCATGCTCGTGACTTTCGTCATCGTGCAGTTCGCGCCGGGCGGCCCGGTGGAGCGGCTGATCGCTCAGCTCACCGGCACCGATCCCGGCGCAACCGCGATGTTCAGCGGCGGCGGCGGCGACTTCGCCGGCAAGCGCGGCCAAGGCAACGTCCCGGGCGACGTGATGGGGGCGCCGTCGAAATATCGCGGCGCGCAGGGACTCGACCCGGAATTCATCAAGAGCCTCGAAAAGCAGTTCGGCTTCGACAAGCCGGCTTATGAACGCTTCTTCCTCATGATTAAGAACTACCTCTTGTTCGATTTCGGCGAGAGCTATTTCCGCGACACGAGCGTGCTCAGCCTGATCTTGGAGAAGATGCCGGTCTCGATCTCGCTGGGCTTGTGGATGACGCTTCTGACCTATGTCATCTCAATCCCGCTCGGCATCCGCAAGGCGGTGAGCGACGGTTCGCGCTTCGACGTCTGGACCAGCACGGCCATCGTCATCGCCTACGCCGTGCCCGGCTTTCTCGTTGCCGTGTTTCTTATCGTGCTGTTGGCCGGCGGCTCCTTCCTGCAGATCTTCCCCTTGCGCGGGCTCGTATCCGACAATTGGTGGGATCTGCCCTGGTATGCGAAGATCGCCGATTATTTCTGGCATCTCGTGCTGCCGTTGATCGCGATGGCCCTCTCGGCCTTCGCCACCACGGCCTTCCTCACCAAGAACTCGTTCCTGGAAGAGATTCGCAAGCAATATGTGATGACGGCGCGGGCCAAGGGCCTTGCCGAGCGGCACGTGCTCTACGGCCATGTCTTCCGCAATGCCATGCTGATCGTCATCGCGGGATTCCCCGGGGCGTTCATCGGCGCCTTCTTCGCCGGCTCGCTCCTGATCGAGACGATCTTCTCGTTGGACGGGCTCGGCCTGCTCGGCTTCGAATCGATCGTGAACCGCGATTACCCGGTCGTGTTCGCCACGGTCTACATCTTCTCGCTGATGGGCCTCCTCATCAATCTGCTTTCGGACCTCACCTATACGTGGGTCGATCCGCGCATCGATTTCGAGACGCGCGAAGTGTGAGACCATGGACGCCCCGACCGACACGGCCATCGTCGAGCAGTTGACGGCAGGCGGACTGCCGAAGGTCAAGCCTTGGTTCTCCGCGCTGCAGCGCCGGCGCTGGGACGTGTTCAAGGCCAATCGCCGCGGGTTCGTGTCGTTGTGGACCTTTCTAACGCTATTCACCATCAGCCTGTTCGCCGAGTTCATCGCCAACGACAAGCCGATCCTCGTTTCCTACAAAGGCGAGCTCTATATGCCGATCTTCAAAGCCTACCCGGAGACGGCATTCGGCGGCATCTTCGAGACCGAGGCCGATTACCGCGACCCCGCCGTGAAGGGCATGATCGCGGACGCGGGCGGCTGGACGCTGTGGCCTCCGATCCGCTTTTCCTACAACACCCAGAACAAGAACCCGCCGATGGCGTTCCCGGTGAAGCCGACCTGGCTGCTCAGCGCCGAGGATTGCAAGCTCGCGGTCGAGCGCGGCTTCCATCCCTGCAACGCCGAGCTCGAGTGGAACTGGCTCGGAACCGACGACCAGGGCCGCGACGTGGTCGCGCGCGTGATCTACGGTTTCCGCATCTCGGTCCTGTTCGGATTGATACTCACCCTGTTCTCTTCGCTGATCGGGGTCGCCGCCGGCGCGGTCCAAGGCTTTTTCGGCGGCTGGACCGATCTCCTGTTCCAGCGTTTCATCGAAATCTGGACGAGTGTGCCGCAGCTCTATTTGCTCATCATCGTGGCGGCGGTGATCGAGCCCAGTTTCTGGATCCTGCTTGGAATTCTGCTCGCCTTTTCCTGGGTCGCGTTGGTCGGTGTCGTACGCGCGGAATTCCTGCGCGCGCGCAACTTCGAATATGTGACGGCGGCCCGGGCGCTCGGCCTGTCCAACCTCCGCATCATCTTCAAGCATTTGCTGCCCAACGCCATGGTGGCGACGCTTACCTTCATGCCCTTCATCCTCAACGGCTCGATCACGACGCTGACCTCGCTCGACTTTCTCGGCTTCGGGCTGCCGCCGGGGTCGGCCTCGCTCGGCGAGTTGCTGGCGCAAGGCAAGGACAATCTCCAGGCGCCGTGGCTCGGGCTCACGGCCTTCTTCGTGATTGCCATCACGTTGAGTCTTCTCATCTTCGTCGGCGAGGCCGTGCGCGACGCGCTCGACCCGCGCAAGACCCTGGCATGAGCGCCATGCACGGATCGCACTCACATCGCCACGATCACGCCGGTCATGCCCATGGCGCCGACGCCAACAACGAACGGCGGATGGGATTGGCCGCGGGCCTCACCGGCGCATTCATGTTCGCCGAAGTCGCGGGCGGCATCGTCGCGGGCTCGCTTGCGCTCCTTGC
>DASTKZ010000159.1:0-4812 GCA_035715445.1 Methyloceanibacter sp. | reverse complement strand
ATCGCCAAGGTCGCGGCCAAGCTCGCCGTCGGCTACACGCTCGATGAGCTTGCAAACGATATCACCGGCGGGGCGACGCCCGCGTCGTTCGAGCCCACCATCGATTACGTGGTGACCAAGATCCCCCGCTTCGCCTTCGAGAAATTTCCCGGTTCGCAGCCGGTGCTGACCACGTCGATGAAATCGGTGGGCGAGGCCATGGCCATCGGCCGCACCTTTGCCGAGTCGCTGCAAAAGGCGCTGCGCTCGATGGAGACGGGGCTGACCGGCCTCGACGACGTCACCTTCCAGGCGCTCGGCCAGGGCGACGACAAGAACGTGATCCGCGCCGCGCTCGGCACGCCCTCCCCCGACCGCCTGCTCAAGGTCGCCCAGGCGCTCCGGCTCGGCTTCGACGAGGCGCAGATCTTCGAGGCGTGCCAAATCGATCCCTGGTTCGTCCGCCAGATCAAGGACATTGTCGATATGGAGGCGCGCGTGCGCGAGCACGGCCTTCCCGGCAATCAGGCTCAGTTCCGCGCCTTGAAGGCGATGGGTTTTTCCGATGAGCGGCTGGCTAAGCTCGCCGGCGTCGAGGCGAGCGAAGTCGCGGGCATACGCCGGGCGCTCAACGTGCACCCGGTCTATAAGCGCATCGACACCTGCGCGGCCGAGTTCGCCTCGCCGACAGCCTATATGTATTCAGCTTACGAGGCGCCGTTCGCGGGCGTCGCGGCTTGCGAGGCGCGGCCGACGGATGCGCAGAAGATCATCATTCTCGGCGGCGGGCCGAACCGCATCGGCCAGGGCATCGAGTTCGACTATTGCTGCTGCCATGCGGCCTTTTCACTGTCCGATGCTGGCTACGAGACCATCATGGTCAATTGCAATCCGGAGACGGTCTCGACCGATTACGACACCTCCGACCGGCTTTATTTCGAGCCGCTGACCGAAGAGGACGTGCTCGAGATCGTTCGCACCGAGCGGCAGAACGGGAGTGTTTTGGGCGTCATCGTCCAGTTCGGCGGCCAGACGCCGCTCAAGCTCGCCCAGGCGCTCGAGCACGCGAAAGTACCGATCCTCGGCACCTCACCCGACGCCATCGATCTCGCCGAGGACCGCGACCGCTTCAAGGCGCTGATCGACCGGCTCGGGCTTAGGCAGCCGCGGAGCGGCATCGCCCGCTCGGCGAAGGAGGCCAAGGCGATCGCGGCGGAGATCGGCTTCCCGCTCGTCATCCGGCCCTCTTACGTCCTTGGCGGCAGGGCCATGGAAATCGTCCACGATGAAGCGCAACTCGACCGCTACATCGCCGAGGCCGTGGTCGTGTCAGGCAAGAGCCCGGTCCTGGTCGACTCCTATCTGCGCGACGCCATCGAGGTCGATGTCGACGCCATCAGCGACGGCGATGAAGTGTTCATCTGCGGCGTGATGGAGCACATCGAGGAGGCGGGCGTCCATTCGGGCGACTCGGCCTGTTCGCTGCCGCCGCACTCGCTGAAGCCGGCAATCGTCGCCGACCTCGAACGCCAGACCAATGAGCTTGCCCGCGCGCTTGCCGTGGTCGGCCTGATGAACGTTCAGTTCGCCATCCAGAACGACGACATCTACATTCTCGAGGTCAACCCGCGCGCCTCGCGCACCGTGCCCTTCGTCGCCAAAGTGATCGGCCTCCCCATTGCCGGGATCGCGGCGCAAGTCATGGCCGGGAAGAAGCTCGCCTCCTTCGGCCTCAAGCGGCCGAAGCTCGACCATATCGCGGTGAAGGAGGCGGTGTTCCCCTTCGCGCGCTTCCCCGGCGTCGATCCCGTGCTCGGGCCCGAGATGCGCTCGACCGGCGAGGTGATGGGGATCGACCGCGACTATGCCGTTGCCTTCGCCAAGAGCCAGCTCGGCAGCGGGTCGCGGCTACCCCTCTCCGGCACGGTGTTCGTCTCGGTCAAGGACGCCGACAAGGACAAGGTCATGGCGCCGGTCAGAGCGCTTTCCGAGATGGGCTTCCGCATCATCGCCACGCGCGGCACCAAGCGTCACCTCGACGCCCACGGGATTCCGAGCGAGAGGGTTAACAAGGTGCTGGAGGGGCGGCCGCACGTGGTTGACGCCATTACCAATGGCGAGGTCGATATCGTGTTCAACACCACCGAGGGGGTGAAGGCGCTCGCGGACTCCTTCTCCATCCGCCGGTCGGCCCTGCTCAACCATATCCCCTACTATACGACGCTCTCCGGCGCCCAGGCCGTGACCGAGGCGATCAGGGCACTCAGGGCCGGGAACCTGAGTGTGGCCCCGCTGCAGAGCTACGTCGGCAAGCGGCCCTAGACACGAGTCGCCCAAAAAATAGCCCAAACCAACGGATTCTTGACTTAGACTGGGCAATTCCTCGACAGTGAACGGTCCCGAGGGAAGCCAAAGGAGCTTTGACCGATATGGAGAAGGTGCCGATGACCGCGGAGGGCTATGCCGCGCTTGAGGCTGAGATCAAGCATCTCAAGACCGTCGAGCGCCCGCGCATCATCAAGCAAATCGCCGATGCCCGCACCCATGGCGATCTCTCGGAAAACGCCGAATACCATGCCGCTAAGGAGCAGCAGGGCATCACCGAGGCGCGGGTCGCCGACCTCGAGGACAAGCTGTCCCGGGCCGATATCATCGATGTCTCAAAGCTCAAGGGCGATCAGGTGATGTTCGGGGCGACTGTCACCCTGATGGACGAAGATACCGACGAGAAGGTCAAGTACCGGATCGTGGGCGAACTCGAAGCGGAGGTGAGAAGCGGCAAGATTTCAATCACCTCGCCCATCGCACGCGCCCTCCTCGGCAAGCGCAAGAAGGACATCGTCGAAGTCTCGACGCCGGGCGGCGGCAAGTCCTACCAGGTGCTCAAGGTCGAATACAAATAGCCCGATAGATGTTCCCATCAGTGCTCTTTGCATGCGCCGTTGCCTGCCCATGCCCAACGGGTCGCCGCCGATGATGGCAGCGATCATCCGCGCAATTGCGCTCGCCGGGGCCGTGGTGTTCTCGACCGGCGTCGCATCGGCCGAGACGGTAGGGCCGATCGCGATCGAGAATGCCTGGTCGCGGGCCGTGCCGGAGGGCGCGAGCGTCGGGGTTGGCTACCTTGCCATCAGGAATACGGGCGATGCGCCGGACCGTCTTGTTTCGGCGAGCGCATCGCCGGCCGCCGAGACGGAAATCCACCAGACGACGATGGCCGACGGGGTGATGCGGATGCGCCCAGTCCCCGATGGCGTTCCCGTGCCGGCCAAAAGCACCGTCATGCTGGAACCCAACGGTTATCATTTCATGTTCATGGGTTTGACGCAGCCCCTCAAGGAAGGTGACGCCTTTCCGGCAAAGCTGACATTCGAGCGCGCCGGGAGCGTCGAGGTCACGTTTCATGTTCTCGGCATCGGCGCGCAAGGTCCGAAGGCGGAGTGAGGCACCTCGCGGCCGGTTTGGAGAGACGCTTGAGGAATTCGCATCAGGAGGACGCCCTATGATCTCAAAGCCGCTCTCGTTGACACTGCTTGCATGCGCATTGTCCGCAACGCTTGCCTTGGCTCATGAAGGCGCAACCGGCGTGGTCAAGGAGCGCATGGATCTGATGGAAAGCCAGAAGGACGCGATGAAGGTCATCGGCGACATGGCCAAGGGCAAGACGAAGTTCGATGCGGCCGAGGCGACCAAGGCGGCGAATGACATCCACACCACAGCCAAGAAGATCCCCGATCTCTTCCCCGAAGGGAGCGGCGGGGAGAAGAACAAGAGCGACGCGTTGCCCGCGGTGTGGGAGAAGTGGGACCGTTTCACCGGTGACGCCGACAACCTCGCAACCGCGGCGTACGCGCTCATCAAGGCGCTCGGCGACAGCGCGAGCGAGGATTGGAAGCCCGCGTTCCAGAAAGTCGGCGAAGCGTGCAAATCCTGCCATGAGGATTTTCGAGCCGAGAAAAAGGAAAAGCACCACTAGCCCGTTGAGCATCTCGGCGCGATCGGCGTTGACGGGGCATGGTATAATGCGCGCCGTGTGTGGCATGGCGACATGATCAACAAGCTCGAATTCATCATTGCGCTGGCGCGGGAGCGGCATTTCGGCAACGCCGCCGAAGCCTGCGGCGTCAGTCAGCCGACGCTCTCGGCCGGCATCAAGCAGCTCGAGGATTCGTTCGGCGTCCTGCTCGTGCAGCGAGGTTCGCGCTTCCAGGGCTTCACGCCCGAAGGCGAGCGCGTGCTCGACTGGGCGCGGCGCATCGTCGGCGACACGCGCGCCATGCGCCAGGAGATCGACGCGCTGCGGAAAGGTCTTGCCGGCCATATCCGTATCGCGGCAATCCCCACCGCACTCGCCATGGTAGCCATGATCACGACCCCGTTCCGCGCGCGGCATCCCGATGTCCGCTTCACCATTCATTCCCGCAACTCGATCGAAGTATTGGGCCTTCTCGAAAACCTGGAGGTCGATGCGGGCCTGACCTATCTCGACAACGAGCCCTTGGGCCGGGTGCAGACGGTGCCGCTCTACAGCGAGCAATACCGGCTGCTCGCCGCCGCCGACAGCCCGCTCGCCAATCGCGACAAGGTGACGTGGGCCGAAGTCGGCAAAGTGCCGCTTTGCCTGCTGACGCCCGACATGCAGAACCGCCGCATCATCGAGCAGCTGCTTAAAGAGGCGGGCGCTGCGGCCGTGGCGCCGACGCTTGAGTCCGACTCCATTCTCGTGCTGTTCGCCCATGTCCGCACCGGCCGCTGGGCAAGCGTCATGCCGGCGAAGCTCGCCGAGGTCCTCGGGCTCACCGAGACGGTCCGCACCATCCCGATCGTCGAACC
>DASTKZ010000158.1:0-5051 GCA_035715445.1 Methyloceanibacter sp. | reverse complement strand
GTCTGCTTGCGCGGGGCGGTGTCGAGCTGGTGGAAGGGCTGCATGGCGAAGGCGATCTCGTCCTTGGTCATGCCGACGCCGTTGTCGCGCACGCGCAAGCGAAGCTCGCCATCGACCATCGAGCCCGACACGATCACCTGGCCGCCTTCATTGGTGAACTTGATGGCGTTGGTGAGAAGGTTGAGGAGAACCTGTTTGAGCCGCCGCGGATCGGCGACGGCGGTCGGCAGATCCGGCGCGAGCGAAGTTCGGAGCACGATGCGCGCGCGCTTCGCCAGCGGCTGCAGGCTCGCGGCGCAATCCTCGACGATTTCGCCGACATCGACCGCGGTGAAATTGAGCTCGAACTTGCCGGCCTCGATCTTGGAGATGTCGAGCAGGTCGTTGAGGAGCGACAGCGCGTAGAGCCCGCTGTGATGAATGTCCTCGACATAACCCTTGTAGCGCCGGTTGCCGATCGGGCCGAAGCGCTCCTGAAGCATGAGCTCGGCGAAGCCGAGGATCGAGTTCAGCGGCGTGCGCACCTCGTGGCTGACCTTGGCGAGAAATTCGAGGCGGCTCGCGGCGGCGTCGGCCTGAGGTCTCGGCAACGGTTCGGGCTTTGGCGCCTCGGGAGCCACGGCCCGCAGCTTCTCTGCTTCGGCTTCCGGGCTCGGCTTGTCGATCAAGCGCAACAGTGTCAATTGCCGCTCGGCGTCGAGGACACTGAGCGAAAATGCGACCTTCACGCGCCGGCGCGAGCGGGTGAGCGCTTCAAGGCTTCGCTCGGCGCCCGCCTCGTCGGGGAGCTTGCCCTCACCGAGGATTGCACCGAGCCCTCCCGCTTGGATGAGCTCGGCCGCCGACGGATAGCCGAAGGCATTGGCGAAAGCGGAATTGGCCTCGGCGAGCGCGCCGCGGGTGAGGATGGCGACCGCGACCGGCACGCCCTCAAGCAAGGCCTTGAGGCTCTGCGGCGGGAGAAAGAATCCCGGGGCTTCGCCCTCGCCGTCGTCGGGCCGCTGGAATCTCCGTCTCTCGAGCGCGCGCGCGATGTGTTCGAGCGCCTCCCGGTCCGGGTCCGGCTCATCGGCGCGCTTGTTCAGCTTGAGGTCGGGCATATGGAACGGGAGAGAGCTCATTCAGTCAGCCCGGCGGGAAAGGTTGGGTCGGCTACGGCGCCAATGCTCACCCCGTCCCGGGGGTTCCCTCGACTCGGTCGAGCCAAATTTTAGGCGAAATTGTTCGTTTGCCTAGGCCGAAACCGGACGCCTCATTCCTGATGAAAAAATGGCGGCCCGGCCATCAAGAGGCCTTGTTTTTCGCAGCGCAGCAATTATATTGCAGTGCACAAGATAAAGTCTCTGCGTATCTGGGGGCTTGAGCCTTTCCCTGATGGGCCCAAGCCGCGAACCCCCCAAGTGAACTTGCCCAAAGCGAGGTGCCGATCATGACCCCAACCCAATCTCCCCAAGTCGCCGCTGCCGAGGCCGCTCGCGAAACCTTCCGCAAAGCCGCCAAGGAATTTGAGTCGTTCAAGCTTGATACCACCGTGCCCGAGAGCGTTCGCGCGCTCGCCGAGAAGACCGTGAACCAGAGCCGCGAGGCTTATGAGCGCGGCAAGGATGCGCTTGAAGAGGCGATCGACGCGCTCGAGCGGTCCTTCGATGCGGCGGGCCAGGGCGCCACCGCCTTCAACCGCAAGCTCATCGACCTTTCCCAGCGCAATCTGAACTCTGCCTTCGACCTCGCCAAGAGCCTCGCCGGCGCCAAGAACCTCGCCGAGATCGTCGAGCTCCAGTCGGCCTTCATCCGCCGGCAGTTCGACGTGTTCGCAAGCCAGGCGAACGAGATCAGGGCGCTCTCGACCAAGATCGCGGCCGACACCACCGAGCCGATCAAGAGCCAGGTGTCCCGCTCGTTCGACCAGTTGCGCAAATCGTAACCACGAAGCTTTCGGTCTTTGGACGGAGATCCAAGGACCGAGACGGCGTCGCGCGCAAAAAGGCCTGGGGCTAGCCCCCAGGCCTTTTTCATTGGCGGGATGCCCGCGCTTGCAACAACTCGGCGCTCCGCTTAGGTTCTCCCCGAAAACCTCCCTCGAGCATGCCGCCGTAGCTCAGCTGGTTAGAGCGCTTGACTGTGGATCAAGAGGTCGGTGATTCGAATTCACCCGGCGGTACCAGCTCCCGATCTCTCCACGCATGAAGAGCGAAAGGCGGCAGTGGCGAATGCCTGCCGCCTCGGGCAATTTACGCAGGATTGATGTCTAGCGCGTGGGCGTGAGCGCCCAAGCCGGCGCCGGCCGATCGACGCCGGGGGCCGGGATCGAAATGGCGTTGCCGTAATCGGTGATGAACTCGCTGTCGGTCTTGCCGATATAGGGGAGCGCAAGCGAGCTGCCTTTGGAAAGGTCCGGCGTCAAGAACGGGTTGGGATTGGCGAACTGGGCGCCGGCGCCCTCGAGCGACGCGTTTTCGCCCTGAATTTCGAAGGCCTGCGCGGGCAGAGCCGCGAGCGCGCACAAGACCGCAACAAATCCGAGATATTTCATGACATCCCCCGAAAGCCGATCTTCCGTCAGCCGAAGCATAAGATACCCCGTAATCGCGGCAAGGGGAAGGCCGCAAACGGGGCAGGAACGGGGAACGCTTTGCCCTGTTTCCGCGCGCCCCGCAGCGCTGCTACAAGCTTTAGGCGATGGCCCGCCGCATCCTCTATGTCGTCACCGAGGACTGGTATTTCCTGTCGCATCGCCTGCCCATGGCCCGCACGGCCAAGGCGGAGGGCTACGAGGTGCATGTCGCGACCAGGCTGAAGGACGGACGCGCTTCCATCGAGAAGGAAGGCTTCGTGCCCCACGCACTTGACTGGAGCCGGGGCAGCCTGTCGCCGCGGGAGAGCCTTACCGCGATCCTCGCGTTGCGGCGCCTGCTGAAAGACTTGCGGCCTTCCATTCTGCATAACGTGGCTCTGAAGCCCGTCCTCCTCGGCACCGCCGCGAGCCTCGGACTTTCGGCGACCGCCGTGGTCAACAGCGTGACTGGCCTCGGCTCGCTCTTCATCGGCGAGGCGAAGGTCAACGGTTCGGCGCGGGCGGCGGTGCGGCTGGCTTTGTCGCGGCTCCTGCGGCGGAAACGGAGCCGCACCATCGTGCAGAACCCCGACGACCGCGCTTTCGTCACGGCACTCGGCGTTTCCCCCGAGAGCGTTGTGCTCATTCCGGGCTCGGGCGTGGACACCAAGCATTTCACGCCTCTGCCGGAGCCGCCGCCGCCCATAACCGCCGCCTATGTCGGGCGCATGCTCGCCGACAAGGGCGTCGTCACGGTGATCGAGGCCTTCTCGCTCCTCGGCAAAGGTAAGGAGCCACTCAAGCTCCTCCTTGCCGGCGATTGCGACCGGGAGAATCCGGGATCGCTCGCGCCGGAGCAGCTCCGCGAATTCGCAAGCCTCTATGGCATCGAGTGGCTCGGTCATGTCCGCGATATCAGGGAGGTATGGGCCCGCGCCCATTTCGCCGTGCTCGCCTCGCGGCGCGAAGGTCTGCCGAAGAGCCTGCTCGAAGCGGCCGCTTGCGGGCGGGCGATGGTTGCGACCGACGCGCCCGGCTGCCGCGAGATCGCCCTCGCAGGCGAGACTGCGCTCACCGTGCCCGTGGGCGATGCGAGCGCGCTCGCCGCCGCCATAGCCAAGCTCGCCGGCGATCCCGGCTTGCGCAAGCGCTTCGGCGCCAATGCGCGCCGCCTCGTCGAAACCAAGTTCTCGGCGGAAGCGATCGGGCGCGCGACAGTCGCGCTCTACGATTCGCTTGCTGCAGGCTAGGCGCCCGCGCCGTTCCCCGAACCCATCATGGCGATGATGCCCGCCCGCGTTGCGATGGAAGGGCGCCAGCCGATCCGCATCAGCTTCGAGGCATCGATCACGAACGCGCCCGAGATGCGCTCCCAATCGGCCTCGCGGCCGAACGATCCCATCAGGCGCTTGATCGCGCCGAGCGGCATCTTGACGAGGTGAGGGGCGCGGCCAAGACCTTCCCGCATCGCCGCGACGAGGTCTGCCACGCTGATCGGCTCGGCATCGGCGACGAGGAAGGTTTCGTTCAGAGCCTCGCGCGCGCCGAGCGCAAGCGCGATCGCCGAGACGAGATTGTCGCGCGCGAGCAGCGAGCGGCGATTGTCCAACCCCGCGAAGGGAAGCGGCATGGGCGTCCGCGCCAGCGTCGCGAGCGCGGCGATATTGCCCTTCACGCCTTTGCCGTAGACCACGGCGGGACGGAGCACGGTGAAGGGGACGCCGCTCTGTGCGAGCAGCCGCTCGCCTTCGAGCTTCGAGCGGCCATAGGCGTCGGTCGGGGCGGGCGCGTCCGTCTCGGTGATCGGGCGCTCGGCCGAAAGCCCGCTTTGCGCCCGCACCGAGGACAGGAAGACCAACCGCTCGACACCGCCGCGCGCGGCTGATGCAAGCTCCCCCACGCTCTCGGCGTTGACGCGGGCGTAAAGCTGATCGGGCAGGGAGCCCGGCGCGTGCGCGATGCCGGCGAGATGGGCGACATGGGTCACGCCTTTGAGCAGCGCGGCCCAATCGAGCCGCGCCGCGAGATCGCTCATCGCGACCGGCTCGATGCCGCTTGCGGCGGGGATCGCGGCGGGATCGCGCGCGGCCGCCCTGACCTCCCATCCTTCTCTGGCAAGAGCAGCGGCGAGACGCCCGCCGATGAAACCGGAAGCGCCGGTTACGAGCACGCGCCCCTTTGTATCAGCGGCCATTGGCAAGAGCGTGGAGCAGGAGCGCGGTTGCAAGCACCCCGAGCCCGAGGCAGAGGAGAGCGGCGGGAAGGGTGGGGACAAGCACCGTGGCGATGGCGAGCACGGCGAGCAGGACTTGCAACAGCAGCACGCGCGCCGTCACCTGCGGCACGCCGAGCCCCGCCGCCACGCCGCGCTGATAGAAATGCGTGCGATGGGCCGAGAGAATCGGCTCCTTGGCGCGGATGCGCCGGACCAAGGTGATTGTCGAATCCGCCATCGTGTAGAGGGCGAGAATAAGCGCCGCCGCGAGATGGGTCTTTG
>DASTKZ010000157.1:0-3551 GCA_035715445.1 Methyloceanibacter sp. | reverse complement strand
GGGAGCCTCTTCGTCGGCGAGGGTGATGGCGTCGGCAAGCACGAGCCTCCCTTCCGCGTCGGTGTTGCCGATCTCAACCGTCATGCCGTCGCGGCTCGGCAACACGTCGCCCGGCCTGAAGGCGTTGCCGGAGATGCTGTTCTCCGCCGCCGGGATCAACACCCGCAGCCTGACCGGCAGGTTCATGCGCATCACGATGAGCGCGAAGGCAAGGGCCGCGGCCGCGCCCCCCATATCCTTCTTCATCAGCGCCATGGCGCTCGACGGCTTGATGTCGAGACCGCCGGTGTCGAAACAGATGCCCTTGCCGATAATCGTCACTTTCGGAGCCCGCTCCGATCCCCAGCGGAGATCGATGAGACGGGGGCTGCGCGTGCTTGCCCGGCCCACGGCGTGAATCATCGGGAAGTTGTCGGAAAGCAACCCTGAGCCTTCCGTGACCTTGATGCTGCCGTCGAAGGCATTCGCGAGCTCGCGCGCGGCGCCCTCAAGTTCCGCCGGGCCCATGTCGTTGGCCGGCGTGTTGATGAGATCGCGACCGAGATAGAGCGCCTCGGCAAGCGCGAGCACCTCATCCAGGTTCGCGCCTTCGGGCACGGCAAGCCGCTTCTTCTTGTCGGGACGCGAGGCGCCCGCCTTGTAGCGGGTGAAGGCATAGCTTCCGGCGAGGAAACCGAGGGCGGCAAGCTCGGCATCGGCAGGCGGCGAGGCCAGGCGATAGTCGCCTTCGGGAAGGGCCGCGGCCAGCACGCCGGTGAGCAGCGGCGCTTGCGCCGCCGCATCGGCGCCGCCGGTCCCGAGCAGGACCCCGCCGATGCCGCCCTTGCCATCGGGGAGAAGCAGCACCGCGCCCTGCTTCCCGCTAAAGCCTTGCGCCTTGACCCAGCTCCGCTCGGCTTCGCTCAAGCCGTCCAATGCAGGGTCTTCGGCCGCGCCGATGAGATGGATCGGCACGGCCTTGGCGTCGGGCGGAAGAAGCAGGTCTTCCAATCCGCGGCGCGTGATTTCGAGCGTCGACGCTTGGCTGGTCATTGGCGATGCGCGCAATTCCGGGAATCGATTTAAGGGGCCGCATTAATGGCAGGGGAGCACCGGCATGACAATGGCGGGCTCCGGAAAGCGCGGCGGCCGGCGCCGGCGCTATCCGCCCGGCTTTGACCCCTTCAGCCGCGCGAGCATCGACCACAGCGACGATTGCCGCTCGGCGATCCGCTCGGATCGGTCGGTGAGAAGTGCAGCCAGCTTGCGAAACGCCTCCGCCCCCTTCGACCTGCTCGACACCTCCTCGATCATCTGCCCGTTATTCGCCGCCGTGCCGAAGAGTTGGGCGTCGAAGTCGATGACGATGCCGGGGGCGAGGTCTACGCCCGCGCCGAAATCTTCGAGCGCGACTTCGGGACGCTTGGAGAGGCCGACCTGGTTGAGCACGAGCAAAGGCGGCCTGTCGTTGGGGCGCGAGGCCTTGATCTGGTCGATCAGGTTCTTGGCATTCCGCAAATTCGCGATATCGGGAACGGCGGTGACGACCACATGGTCGGCGCGCATCAACAGTTCCCTGGCCCATTCCGTCCAGAGACGCGGCACGTCGAGCGCGATCCATGGCGCGCTGTCGCGCACCACGTCGAGCACGGTCTCGCAAGAGCCGGCGTCGAGATCGTAAGGCCGGTCGAGCGTGCCGGGCGCGGCGAACAGGCTCAAGAAATCCGAGCAGCGCGACAAGAGCCGGTCGAGCTTCAGCGCATCGAAACGGTGCGGCGCAGCGAGCGCATCGGCGATCCCTTGCGGCGGGTCCTGGTTGAAATCGAGCCCGGCCGTGCCGAACGGGAGATCGAAATCGGCGATCACCACCTCCCGCTCGAGCGAAGCAGCGATGGCAAACGCGGTGTTGTGGCAAACCGTGCTCGAGCCCGAGCCGCCCTTCGCGCCGACAAAAGCGATGGTCTGGCCGATCGGCCGCGCGTGCGGATCGCTGTACAGGCCGGACAGGGTCTCGATGATCTGGAGCACGCTTACGGGAGCGACCAGGTACTCGCTGACGCCGCGGCGCAGCAGCTCGCGATAGAGCACGACGTCGTTGAGGTGGCCGACGACTATGACCTTGGTGGCGGGGTCGCAAAGCCCGGCCAGGCGGTCGAGTTCCGCGAGCATGGTGGCGCGGTCGAGCAGGGATTCGATGACGATGAGATTGGGCGTGGGGGCGTTGCGATAGAAGGCGCAGGCCCCGTCGATGCCCCCCATCTGCACGCGCGCGCGCGCGCGGGAAAGCCGCCGGTCCTGCGCCGCCCGCTCGATCGCGGCGGCCGTGTCCTGATCCTCGCAGAAGGCCTGGATGTTCACGCGCGGGATGGGACGGAGCCGCGAGGAGCCGAACGCCTCGCTGTCGCGACCCGGACCGGGTTCGCCGGGCGCCGAACCCGGCGAAAATGCCGCATCGCCGATCACTGGCGCGCTCCGACCTGACTGACCTCGCATCTGACGGCACGCCGTCCGCCTCGACTGTGAGCGCCAATCCTCAACGCCGCGTTAACGGACGTGCCAGAATGGGCCGGCGCTCAGCCGCCGAACGCCGCCATGAAGGGGCTGTGCGGATAGGCCAGCAATCCCGCCGCCGCGAGCGCGATCCCGTAGGGCATCCCCTGGTTCGGGCTGTGCAGGCGGACGAGCCAGCCCTTCGAGGCAAGCATGGCCGGCAGCGGCTGGGCACGCCAGAAAAGAAGAAGGAGCCCAAGCACCCCGCCGATCAAGGCGGCGTAGAGGGCGTAAGGAACAATCGCTTGCGGACCGAGCCAGAGACAACTCGCCGCGAACAGCTTGGCGTCGCCGCCGCCGACGAGGCCCAAGGAGAAGAGGGCGAAACCGAGCGCGAGCGCCGCGAGCGCAAGGCCCGCATGGACGCCGATATCGGCGACACCGAGGCCTGCGAGCGGGGCCGCCAGGAAGAACAGCAGGGCAAGCGCGACAACGATGCGGTTCGGCACCGTCAGCGTGAAGAGATCGGTGACCGCCGCGAGCGTCATGGCGGCGGGAAAGATCGAAAGAATAAGGAGGTCCTTCATCGCCTGCCGGTCTTAATCCCGTTCGGCAAAACGCGGGTGAGGATCGCGAGGTTGCGCTGAAGGCGACGTTAATGCGATGGCGCGAGCGGGGCCTTGGCGTCGCGCCCCAGTTTCGGCGGCTTGGGCTTGGCGCCGGCCGGCCGGGCATAAAGGTCGTATTCGTCCGCGTCTTCCACGAGAACCTCGAGCCGGTCCCCGAGCGCCAACCCCGCGTTGCCGTCGAGATAGACGTTTCCGTCGATCTCGGGCGCGTCCCAATGCGAGCGGGCGGCGACGCCCTCATCATCAATGCGATCGACCATCACCTCGATGGTCTTGCCGACGCGCGAGGCGAGAAGCTCGGCGCTGATCGCCTGCTGATGCCGCATGAGGCGGTGATGGCGCTCGGCCTTGACCGCCGCGGGAACCTGCCGCGAAAGCGTGTTGGCCGCAGCGCCGGCCACGTCCTCATATTTGAAGCAGCCGACGCGGGCGAGCTTCGCTTCGGAAAGCCAC
>DASTKZ010000156.1:0-4483 GCA_035715445.1 Methyloceanibacter sp. | reverse complement strand
CGCGCTACGCTGGCTCGCCGCCGCGGTCGCCATCGCCGTGATCGGCCGCATCGTCTGGGATCCGCGCATCGTCGGCGACGCGATCGGCGTCCGGCCCGTCTTCAACTGGCTGCTCTACGGTTACGGCGTCCCGGCGGTGTCGTTCTTCGTTGCCGGGCACATGCTGCGGCGCGAGGCCGACGATGTGCCGGCCCGTGTGGTCGATGCCGCCTCGATCCTCTTTGCCGTGCTCCTCGTTGTGTTCGAAGTCCGACACGCGTTGAGCGGCGACCCCTTCGGACGAGGAAGCGCGCTCGCCGAGACCGCGCTCAATATCTCGCTGCTGCTTGCCATGGTCATCGGACTCGAACGGCTTCGCGTAAAGAGTGGGAGCGCGGTTCACAATCTCGGCGCATTGCTCCTCGCCGGCTTGGTCCTGACGATGATCACGTCGAATCTGGCCATCGACGCCAATCCAATCCTCACCGGCGAGCCGGTCGGCGGAAGGTTCATCAACCTCATGCTGCTCGGCTACGGCATTCCGGCTCTGCTTGCCGGCGCGCTCGCCGTCCTCACCTATGGCGCGCGGCCTTATTGGTACAGCGTCACCGCCGGAGCCACCGCGCTCGCGCTCGCGCTCGTTTATATTTCGCTCGAGATTTGCCGGCTCTATCACGGACCGGTGCTGACGGAGGGCCCAACCTCGGACGCCGAGCAATACACCTATTCGGCGGTCTGGCTCCTGTTCGGCGTGGCCCTTCTCGGCGGCGGCCTGTGGCTTCGTTCGCTTCCGCTCCGCATCGCCTCGGCCGCCGTGCTGGTGCTGACCGTGCTCAAGGTCTTCCTGATCGACATGGCGAACCTGACCGGCATCTATCGCGCGCTGTCCTTCCTCGGTCTCGGCGCGGTTCTTATCGGCATCGGCTGGCTCTATCAGCGGCTGCTGTTCCCCCGGGCTCCTGCCATCGACCGGGCGAGCGCCGCCGATTGACGTAGCTGGTCCTTGTCTCCCAGTGGGCCGCAAACTATGGTCGCCCCCGTCCCGAAACCGGCGAAGACCGACATGAACGACAACAAGAGCCAGGCGATCGACAAGACCGTTACCGGCAATTTCTTCGAGGATTTCACCCTCGGCCAGGAGATCGTGCATGCCACGCCGCGCACGGTGACGGTCGGCGACGTGAGCCTGTTCACCGCGCTCTACGGTCCGCGCTTCGCCGTACAGTCTTCGGACGCCTTCGCTCAAGGCATCGGCTATCCGCGCTCGCCGATCGACGATCTCCTCGTCTTCCACATCGTCATCGGCAAGACCGTGCCGGACATCTCGCGGAACGCCATCGCCAATCTCGGCTACGCCGAGTTTCGCTTTCTTGCCCCCGTCTATCCCGGCGACACGCTCGCCTCGGTCTCGAAAGTGATCGGGGTCAAGGAGAACTCGAACAAGAAGAGCGGCACCGTCTATGTGCGCTCGACGGGACGGAACCAGCGCGGAGAAGAGGTCCTCTCCTTCGCGCGCTGGGTCATGGTCAACAAGCGGAACCCCGATGCTCCCGCCCCGTCTCCCGTGGTGCCCGAGCTCGCCACGAGCGTCGATCCCGCGACGTTCGGCGCGGCCCTGCCGAAGCTCAAGCTCACGGTCTACGACTACGCGCTTTCCGGCTCGCCCCGGCGCTTCGGCGACTATTCCGTCGGCGACAAGATCGACCATGTCGATGGGCAGACCATCGAGGAGGCCGAGCATCAGCTCGCCACGCGCCTGTTCCAGAACACGGCGCGCGTCCATTTCAATCAGCATATCGAGGGCAAGGGCCGGTTCGGGCGGCGGCTCGTCTATGGTGGCCACATCATCTCCATCGCCCGCTCCTTGAGCTTCAACGGTCTCGCCAATGCCTTCCACATTCTCGGGCTGAACGGCGCGCGGCACGTTGCGCCTTCTTTCGCCGGCGACACCATCTATGCGTGGAGCGAGGTTCTCGACAAAGCCGAGCTTCCCGGACGCATAGACATGGGCGCGCTGCGCTTGCGCACCTTCGCCGTCAAGGATCGCGCTTGCACCGATTTCCCCGGGCTCAAGGCCGACGGCAGTCACGAGGACGGCGTCGTCCTCGACATGGATTACTGGGTGGCGCTGCCGCGGTAATCTTGCTTTTTCACCGGCCACAATCGGTCATGCCCGCGAAAGCGGGCGTCCCCTACCCTCTGACCTCGAACCAAAGCGTGACGTCGGGGGTTACTGGATCGTCCGCCTTCGCGAACGACGGCATAGGAGGAAGGCATGCGACAAGTATTGGTCTTGGGCGCGATTGTTCTCTGGTCTGCGCTTGCTCTCGGATCACCGGCGGTAGCGGCCGACAGTGCGACCGCGAGCCTCAAGGACGCGAGCGGCAATGAGGTCGGCAAGGCCGCGCTGACGGAAACGCCGAGCGGCGTCCTGGTCCGCCTCGATCTGACCGCAGCGCCCTCGGGCGAGCATGCCCTTCATTTCCATGCCGTCGGCAAATGCGAGCCGCCGGACTTCAAATCGGCCGGTCCCCATTTCAATCCCGGCGAGCACAAGCACGGCCTCGAGAACCCTGCCGGGCCTCATGCCGGCGACATGCCGAACCTCCATGTGCCGGGCGACGGCAAACTAAGCATCGAAGTGCTTAACCCCGCGGTGAGCTTGAGCGGCAAATCGGCGCTGCTCGACGAGGACGGCACTGGCCTCGTTATCCACGCTGCGGCCGACGACTATCGCACCGATCCCGCCGGCAATGCCGGAGACCGCATCGCCTGCGGCATTATCGCCCCCTAGGTTAACCCTTTCCCCGGCCAAGGCTCGATTGCCCCGGCCCCGCGATTTGCGTTATGTGAGGGGATCGCCTGGGCAAAAACCTGCACGACCACCATGGGTAACGCCAAATTGGGGGGAGAGCGGCCGCTTTCCCCCCACCTGCAAATTTACCGGCCGATGCTGACGATGATGATGTCGATCGCGCATCGCATCTCAGGCGCGGCAAACGCGGCCGGCTTCGTCCTGCTCGCCTGGTGGCTCGTCGCGATTGCCGCCGGGCCGGACGCCTACGCGCAGGTCTCGCACGTCTTCTCGAGCATCATCGGGCGCATCGTGCTCTTTCTGTTCACCTGGTCGCTCGTCCATCACATGCTCGGCGGCATGCGCCACCTCGTCTGGGACACCGGCCGAGCGCTCGACAAGACGAGCATCGAGGTGCTCGCCTGGCTCATCATCATCGGCTCGATCACGCTCACGGTCTTCATTTGGTACGTGGGCTACACGGTGAGGGGGGGCGCCTAGCATGGCCACGCCCCTGAAAAAGGTGCGCGGGCTTGGCGCCGCGCATGGCGGCACCGAGACCTTCTGGCGTCAGCGGCTCACCGCGCTCGCCAACATCCCGCTCACGATTTTCCTGATCTACTCGATCGTGAGCCATATCGGCGCCGATTACGGCACGGTGAAAGCCTATTTCGCCCAACCCATCGTCGCCGCGCTGATGCTTGCGCTCGTCATCTCCGCCGCCATCCACATGCGGATCGGGCTGAAGGAGATCATCGCCGATTATGTCCACAGCGACGGCGCCAAGATCACGGCGATCGCGCTTGCGAATTTCTTCGCGGCGGGAGTGGGCATTGCCGCCGCCCTCGCAATTCTGAAAATCAGTCTCGGATCCTAGTCGCCATGGCTCAAGACGCCAAGCCAGTCGATCCCGCCTTGCGAAACGCGGTCCAGGTCAAGGGCCGCGCCTATCCGATCATCGACCATGCCTATGACGTGGTGGTGGTCGGCGCCGGCGGCTCGGGCTTGCGCGCTGTGGTCGGCTGTAGCGAGGCAGGGCTCCGCACCGCTTGCATCACCAAGGTGTTCCCCACCCGCTCCCACACTGTGGCGGCGCAAGGCGGCATTGCCGCGGCGCTCGGCAATATGGGCCCCGACGACTGGCGCTGGCACATGTACGACACGGTGAAGGGATCGGATTGGCTCGGCGACCAGGATGCCATCGAGTATCTCTGCCGTAACGCGCCGCAAGCGGTTTACGAGCTCGAACATTGGGGCGTGCCCTTCTCGCGCACCGAGGACGGCAAGATCCTTCAGCGCGCCTTCGGCGGCATGACCACCGATTTCGGCAAGGGCCAGGCCAAGCGCACTTGCGCCGCCGCCGACCGCACCGGCCACGCCATGCTGCACACAATGTACGGCCAGGCGCTGCGCCATTCGGCCGAGTTCTTCATCGAGTATTTCGCCATCGACCTCATCATGGATGACGAGGGCCGCTGCCGCGGCGTCGTCGCGCTGTCGATGCAGGACGGCACGCTGCATCGTTTCCGCGCCCACCAGGTCATTCTCGCGACCGGCGGCTATGGCCGTGCTTATTTCTCCTGCACCTCGGCCCATATCTGCACCGGCGACGGCAACGCCATGGTGCTCCGCGCCGGCCTTCCCCTCCAGGACATGGAGTTCGTGCAGTTCCATCCGACCGGCGTCTACGGCGCGGGCGTGCTCATCACC
>DASTKZ010000155.1:0-10705 GCA_035715445.1 Methyloceanibacter sp. | reverse complement strand
CGTTCTTGCGATTGGGATCGCCTCGGCAGTCGGATTACCGAATCCACTTCTTTGGGGTGTGCTCGCAGGCACGCTGAGTTTTGTTCCCTACCTTGGTCCAGCCGTAATAGTGGCCACGCTGTTTGTAATTGGCCTTTTGAGCTTCCCAAGTCTCACAGATGCCTTAGTCGCGCCGATCCTCTGGATCCTCGTGACAACTGTGGAAGGGCAATTCATTACCCCCACGATCATTGGACACCGCCTCACTCTAAATCCGTTCCTCGTCTTCTTGTCGATTGCCTTCTGGGCTTGGATGTGGGGTCCCTTGGGCGCATTCCTCGCGGTCCCGCTGCTCATTTCCGTCGTCGTCGCATACAAGCATCTTTCTTCGTACGCGGCCATTCGCGCCTCGTAGGCAAGGCGTGGTGTTTCCTCACCATGGAGTCATGATCCGAGAGTTGCGCTGACGCACCGGAGTTGTGATGGGCCAGGAAACGCCTTCATAATCGAGCCTCGCCGTCAGCGCCCGCCTAAATGTTACTGGAGTGGGGTAAGGCTGCGGTTACCTGGTTGCCCGTCAATGGTGTTGGCCTCTGCTTCAGCCGCGGCACGCTCTGCTTGAAGGGCGCGCAGCAGCGTCAGGGTTTTGGTCACGCCATTCATGAGGCTCGCTTCATATCGTGCCAGGTTGTTGAGCATCTCAACCCGGTTTAGCAGCTCAGCATCGTTTTGGGCGGTTACGCCTAGTTGTTGGAACGCGTGAGACAGATTGCATTCAGCTGGAGCCGGCCCTCGCGCGCTGAGCACGATTAATCGCTCAAGTTCTTCTGGCGAAATTACAAAACGAACCCAAATCGCGGACACAGCTACTGCTTCCGGGCTAAGCCCAGAAAGGGCCGGAACGCGCCGGTTTCCTATAGAGTCAGCGGTTTCCACGCCATTGTGCAGCGGAGGACGTACCGAAGGGGCAAAGTACCAATGCGGCAGGGACTGGAGGACTAATCGCTACTTTGCAAGGGGTTGTTTTGAAAAAATGCTCTGAAGCACCTAAACGGCCGGTTGGGGAATCGCCTGCCGAGCGCTTGACCGCGCGAGGGATTCCCCGGCAGCCTAAGGCAGGCGCCTGAGCAAGCCACAGCGGGGACGGGCATGCTGCAATGGTTTCACCGATTGGTGCCGAAGCAAGCGCAGTTCTATCCGCTGTTCGAGCGGCATGCCGCCGTGGTCGTCGAGGGCGCACGGGCACTCCGCGCCATGCTCGACGGCGATCGGGTCAAGCTCCACAGCGACGAGATTCTTGCGCTCGAACACCAGGCCGATGGCGTGGCCCGTGATGTGCTGCTTGGGCTCAGGACCAGCTTCATCACGCCATTCGATCGCGCCGATATTCAGAGCCTGATCACCTCGATGGACGATTCCATCGACCAGATGAAGCAGACGGCGAAAGCAATCGTGCTGTTCGAGGCGACGGATTTCGAGCCCGACATGCGGCTCATGGCGGATGCGATCGTTGAATGCGCGGAACTGGTTCAGCGCGCCGTGGCGATGCTGCCGGATCTCGCCAAGAACGCGGCTTCGCTCAACGAGATTTGCCTGCAGATTACCAAGATCGAGAGCAACGCGGACGACACGCTGGAGCGCGGTCTCGGAAAACTTTATCGCAAGGCGAAAGCGGGGGACGCCATGGAGTTCATTCGAGGCAACGAGATTTACAATCATCTGGAACGGGCGGTGGACAGGCTTGACGACGTCGCCGACGAGATCCAAGGCATCGTCATCGAGCATGTCTGAGAGCGGATCGGTCCTCCGGGAATGTCA
Organism: Methyloceanibacter sp.; assembly: GCA_035715445.1. Classification (GTDB taxonomy): domain Bacteria; phylum Pseudomonadota; class Alphaproteobacteria; order Rhizobiales; family Methyloligellaceae; genus Methyloceanibacter. Next base: position 8,908 of record DASTKZ010000155.1, on the reverse strand, counting down.
GGCTCGCTCACCATCATCATCGCGCTCATCGCCGTCGCGCTGATCTTCGATTTCCTCAACGGCTTGCACGACGCAGCGAACTCGATCGCGACCGTGGTGTCGACGCGGGTGCTTTCGCCCGAGATCGCTGTCGCCTTCGCCGCCTTCTTCAATTTCATCGCTTTTCTATTTTTCGGACTGCATGTGGCGCAGACCATCGGCACGGGGCTCATCGCGCCTGACGTTGTCGATTGGCGGGTGATTTTCGGCGCGCTGATGGGGGCGATCTCCTGGAATCTCATCACCTGGTGGGCCGCGATCCCGTCGTCGAGCTCGCACGCGCTGATTGGCGGCCTGGTCGGCGCCGGGACGGCGAAGGCGGGGATCAGCGCGATCGTGTGGCCGGGCCTGCTCAAGACGGGCGGCGCGATCGTGTGGTCGCCGCTGCTCGGCTTCGCGCTCGCGCTCGTTCTCTGGCTCGTGGTGGCATGGCTGTTTCGGCGCGCCACGCCCTATGCCGTCGACAACAAGTTTCGCGTGATGCAGCTGTTCTCGGCTGCGGCCTATTCGATGGGTCACGGCGCCAACGACGCGCAGAAGACGATGGGCATCATCGCCGGCCTGCTTTTCGCCGAAGGTTTGCTGGGCGGGGATTTCTATGTGCCGTTCTGGGTGGTCGTCACCTGCCAGGCGGCAATGGGGCTCGGCACGCTGATCGGCGGCTGGCGGATCGTCAAGACGATGGGCTCGCGCATCACGCGGCTGAAGCCGGTGCAAGGTTTTTGCGCCGAGACGGCGGGAGCCGCGACGCTCTACCTCGCGACCTCTTTCGGCGTGCCGGTTTCGACGACCCATACCATCACCGGCGCCATTGTCGGCGTCGGCGCAGCAAGGCGCGTCTCGGCAGTGCGCTGGGGCATCGCCGGAAGCCTGCTCATCGCCTGGATCATCACGCTGCCGGCGGCGGCTCTCATCGCCGCTGTCTTTTATGCCTGCGCGACGCTCCTTTAGCCGCTTAGTACAGCAGGTAGGGAGCGCGGATTTTCGCGAATGCCGTTTCGCCCGCGCGCCAGCTCGCGGCAATGTCGGCCAGCGGCGTCTGCCGCTCGATCTGCTGCCGCAGTTGGGGCGAACCGGCGAGAATGTCGATCGGCATCTTGTCGTGCTCGTATTCGTAAGGCGGCGCGCGCCATTCGAACCGGTCCGGTGCGAGCCCAAAGCACTCGCGCATCAAGGCGACGCCAGCTTTGACCGGCTCAAAAGCTTCCCGGTCGGTCATATGGATCTGACAGCCGCCGCAGGTTGCTTTCGCATGCTTCTGGAAGGTCGGCTCGAAGATTGCCGGGCGAAAATATACACCGGCAAGCCCGATCGCGTTCAGCCGCGCGGCAAGCTCCTCGCCGTCGAGCCAAGGCGCGCCGATCAGCTCGAAGGGGCGGGTGGTGCCGCGACCTTCAGACAACATCGTGCCCTCGAACAGAACCGTGCCGGGATAGACGACGGCGGTGTCGAGCGTCGGCATATTGGGCGAGGGTATGACCCAGGGGAGGCCGGTCTCGTCCCAATACATGCCGCGTGACCATCCCTCCATGGGGACGACCTCGAGCGCGGCGCCAAGGCCATGGCGTTCGTTGAAGAGGCGCGCAAGCTCGCCCACGGTCATGCCGTGCCGCATCGGTATCGGGTACTGCCCGACGAAGGATTCGTAGCCCGGCTCGAGCATGGGGCCCTCGATGGCCGTGCCGCCGATCGGATTCGGCCGGTCGCAGACGATCACGGGCAGTCCTTTGCGGGCGGCGGCGGCAAGGCAATTCGCCATGGTGTAGATGAAGGTATAGATGCGCGCGCCGACGTCTTGGATGTCGATCACCAGCACGTCGATAAGGTCGAGCATCGCCGGCGTCGGCTCCCGCGTCTCGCTGTAGAGCGAGAAGATCGGCACCTTGCGCCGCTTGTCCTCGGCGTGAGGCGTCTCGATCATGTTGTCCTGGAGGTCGGAGCGAAAGCCGTGCTGGGGGCCGAAGATAGCTGCGAGCGTCCAGTGGGGCGAGGCGGCAAGCACGTCGGCGACATGGCGAAAGTCATGGTCGATGGAGGCGGGGTTGGCGAGAACGCCGACCCGCAAGCCGTTGAGGCGCGGCGAGGCGATCAGGCGGTCGGATCCGAGCAGCATCGTGAAGGCCCGTCGCGGCGTTTGAAACTTCGGTCCTGCTATGGTAGTCGGCGGCGGGGCCGGCCGGAAGAGTTAGGGAAATCCTTGAAAATCGACCAAGATCGAGGCCTGGCGCGCGCGAGACCTCATGACCCCGACACGGCCTGGCTACTGATAGAATGCCCAAAGAAGCGGCGCTGGAGATTGCATGAGTAACGACCGCACGCAAGCCATTCCCGCCTTCATCGACCTCGCCGCGCAGCGCGAGCGGCTGGGCGATAGCGTCGAGCGGGCGATCGCGGTGGTGCTCGAACATGGCCAGTACATTCTCGGGCCAGAGGTCACCGAGCTCGAGCGGCAGCTCGCCGCCTTCTGCGGCGCGCGCCATTGCGTCAGTTGCGCGAACGGCACCGATGCGCTGTTGCTCGCTCTGATGGCCGAGAGCGTCGGCCCGGGCGACGCGGTCTTCGTGCCCGCATTCACCTTCGTTGCGACCTCCGAGGTGCCGCTGCTCTGCGGCGCCACGCCCGTCTTCATCGACGTGCGTCCCGATAGCTTCAACCTCGATGCGGAGAGCCTCGAAGCCGCGATCGGTGCGACGAAGCGGAGTGGGCTTACCCCCCGCTGCGTGATCCCGGTCGATCTCTATGGCCAGCCCGCCGACTACCAAACCATCGGCGCGATCGCCGAAGCGCACAAACTTCTCATGATCGCGGACGCCGCCCAGAGCTTCGGCGCGAGCCTCCACGGGCGGAACGTCGGCGCGCTCGCGACCTACACGGCGACCAGCTTCTATCCGTCGAAGCCGCTCGGCGGTTACGGCGATGGCGGCGCGGTCTTCACCGACGACGACGAGAAGGCGGCGCGGCTCCTTTCGCTGCGCAATCACGGCAAGGGACCGGGCCGGCCCGACACCGAGCATGTGGGGCTCAACAGCCGGCTCGACTCGATCCAGGCCGCGATCCTCATCGAAAAGCTCCGCCTGTTCCCCGATGAGATTGCGGCGCGGCAGGTTCGCGCCGAGCGCTACAACGAGGCGCTCGCGTCGGTGGCTAAAGTGCCCGAGCTGATCGGCGGCGCAACCTCGGTCTGGGCGCAGTACACCATCGTCACCGAGCGGCGCGACAAGCTTGCCAAAGCCTGCCGGGAGGCCGGCGTGCCGACCGCGATCCACTATGCGAGCGCGCTCAATTGCCTTGCTCCATACCGACAGTTTCCGACGGCGCCGGCGGGCGTTACTCAAGCCGAATGGCTCGCCAAGCGCGTCGTCAGCCTTCCCATGCACCCCTATCTCAGCGAGGAGGCGCAAGGCCTCATCGTTGCCACGGTCCGTCAGGCGCTCGGCGCGGCGAAGAGCGGCGTTGCTCATGCGGCCGAGTAGGGGCGGTTGAGCGCCATGGCAGAACCGGTCCGCGTCGCCGTCGTCGGCTCAGGCTATTTCGGCCGTTTCCACGCCAATCACTATGCGCGCAATCCGCGCGCAAAGCTTGTCGCCGTGGTCGATACCGACCCTGAGCGCGCCCGCGCCGTCGCCGCGGAGTTCGGTGCGGAACCCGCCTTCGACTATCGCAGCATTTTGGGCAAGGTCGATGCCGCGAGCGTCGCCGTGCCGACGCCGCTCCACTACGAGATTGCAAGCAGTCTGATCGAGTCCGGCGTCCACGTTCTGGTCGAGAAACCGCTGACCGACGGCGAGGAATCGGGGGCCAAGCTCGCGAGCCTCGCCGAGGCGCGCAAGGCGGTGCTGCAAGTCGGCCATATCGAGCGGTTCTCGAGCGCCTACCGCACGCTCGCCAAGGTGATCGCCGACCCGCTCTATTTCGAGAGCTATCGCATCGCGCCGTGGAAGAACCGCGGGGTCGAAGTCGATGTCATCCTCGACCTGATGATCCACGACATCGACATGATCATCGGGCTGGTCGACTCGCCGGTGGCTCAAGTCGATGCCGTGGGTACGCCCGTGCTCGGCAAGACGATCGACCTTGCCAATGCCCGCATCACCTTCGAGTCGGGCTGCATCGCCAATGTGACCGCGAGCCGCGTGAGCTACAAGACCGAGCGGCGCATGCGCATCTTCGCCCGCAACCACTATCTCAGCTGCGATCTCGGCGAGGGACGTATCAACGGCTACCGCTTGCGCGGCGACCCGATGGTCGAGGGGCTGGCGGCAATCAGCCAAGAGACCTACGAGATCGAGAAACAGGACAGTCTCGGCAACGAGATCGACGCCTTCCTCGACTGCATCCTCACCGGCGCCAAGCCTTTGGTCGATGGCCGCGCGGGCTGCGAGGCGCTTCGCGTCGCGAGCCTGATCAACGAGAGCATCGAGGAGCACCTGAAGAAAGTGCAAGCGCGCCCGGGCAAGTGAGCCCCGGGGCGGAGCCTCCCGCCACTCACGCGCGCGCGTCTCCAATCATGCCGAGCACGACCTTCGCCGCGCGCTCGCTCGGCGGAGGATTGCGCTCGCCGAGCGCCTTCATCACGTCCTTGAAGGCCTGACGCTGCCTGGCGCGAACTTGCTCCGAGCCGAGGATTTCATCGGCGCGCGCGGCGATGTTCTCAGGCGTGCATTCCTCCTGGAGACACTCGGGCGCCACCTCGCGCCCCGCCAGCAGGTTTACGAGGGACGCATGCTCGACGCTGATCCCCATGCGGCGGACGAGGAAGGCCGAGAGCGGGCTGATCCGGTAGGCGACCACCATCGGCACCCCGGCAAGCGCGAGCTCGAGAGTGACGGTGCCCGATTTGGCCATCGCGCCATTGGCGGCGGCGAAGGCGTCGAACCGCTCCGCCATGTCGATGACGAGGTGAGGCGGCCAATCCCGCGTCAGGTCGCTGACGAGATCGGCTACGGAATCGACCACCGGAATGACGGCGCTCAAGCCGGGATGTTTGTCCTGGAGCAGCCGGAGCGCCTCGCCGAACACCGGCAGCATGCGGCGTACTTCGCCGGCGCGGCTCCCCGGCAGGATGCAAAGGAGAGGGGCGTTCGCGGCGATACCGTGGCGCAGACGGAAAGCCTTGCCGTCGCCTTGTCCAGCGCCGGCGTCGATTGCGGGATGGCCGACATAGGTGCAAGCGATGCCGTATTTGGCGAAGAAGGGCACCTCGAAAGGCAGAAGCGCCATGATGTGATCGAGGCGCTTCTTGAGCTTGCGCGCGCGAAACGGTCCCCACGCCCAAAGCTGCGGCGCGACATAGTGGATGACGGGAATGCCGGACCCGCGGAGATGATGGGCGAGGCGCAGACAGAAGCCCGGCGAATCCACCGTCACGACGGCGTCGGGCTTGAGCCGCCGCACCGCCTCGGCCGTCTCGTTGATGCGTCCGATGAGGCGGGGAAGATGCGGCAGCACCTCGGCAAGCCCCATCACCGAGAGTTCGCTCATGGGGAAAAGGCTCGCAAGCCCCTCGCTCTCGCTTTGCGGTCCGCCAACGCCGGCGAAGCGGATGCGGCCGCCGGTCTTGCGTTTGAGCGCCGCCATCAGCCCACCGGCAAGATGGTCGCCCGAGGCCTCGCCCGAGACGATGAAGATCAGCGGCTCACGCCGTTCCATGCCAACTCCACATTGCTTGCCGCGTGACGCCGAGCGAGAACGACGCTGGATACCCCAGGTTCAGACATTCCGCCAGTTGCCGAACGTCGCGGCCTGGCCGTGCCGAACGCCGTCTCCGCCGACCAACTCCCAAATGACGCCGTCGTCGATGCGAAAGCGCCGGCCGGACTTGGCGACACGAATGCCGCTATAGCCCGCCAAGAAGCCGTTCTGCGCGACCTGGTCGAGGAGCTTCCGACGTTTGGCTTGATCGGCCGGCTCCGCCGAGAGCCGGGACGGCAGGCCGAGAAACTCCTCCAAGGAATATCCGAAGCAGGCTTGCGCCGCCTTGTTGGCGTAGATGAAGTTGGGATCGGGGTCGGTGCCATGCGCGAGAACGATGAACGGCGCTTCGCGGTAGAGCCAAGTCGCGTCCGCGCCTTCCGGCACAAGCGGCGATCCTACGTGCCGCGCGTAGCTCCCAGTCAACAAGGCAAAGAAGGCGGGTTCGGTCGACAGGTCCACCATTCGGCGCTTTGATGCCATTGTTTGTTCAGCCAGGTTGCCCGGTCACCGCTTTTGCGCCCGGATTAAGCTCCATAGACTTGGCCCCGCGTCAGGGGATTTGTCCTAGGATGCAGCAGGATCGTGTTCTGGAAAAGGTTGCAGCCCCGGACAGCGCGAGGGCGCCGCAGCCGCGCTCGGCCGAAGAGGGGAGGATCGTCTCGGTCGATCTTCTGCGCGGTCTCGTGGTCGCGCTCATGGCGCTCGACCACACGCGCGATTTCTTCGGAACCGGCGGCTTCAACCCGCGCGACGTGACCGAGCCGGCGCTGTTCCTCACAAGATGGGTCACGCATCTTTGCGCGCCGACTTTCGTCCTGCTTGCAGGACTGTCGGCCTTCCTCTACGGACGCGGCCGAAGCATCGCCGAGACGAGCCGCTTTCTTTTCACGCGCGGTCTGTGGCTCATGCTCATCGACCTCACCCTGATCAAATTCGGCTGGAGGTTCGAGTTCGATTTTCTGCGCCTCGGCATGGGCGTCGTTTTCGTGATCGGCGCCTCGATGATCGTGCTCGCGGCTTTGGTCTTTCTGCCGCGCTGGGCGATCGCGGCGGTCGCGCTCGCCATGATCGCCGATCACAACCTCCTCGACGGCATTAGCGCCGAGAGCTGGGGTGCAAACGCCTGGCTCTGGCGCATGCTGCATGAACGCGGCGAGGCGACGCTGGGCGGCGGCTTCGAGGCTTACGTGCTTTATCCGCTCATCCCGTGGATCGGGGTGATGGCGGCGGGCTACGCGCTCGGTCCGGTGATGCAGCGCGAGCCGGAAGAAAGGCGGCGCCTCCTCTACGCCATGGGCGTTGCAATCACGCTCGGCTTTGTCGTGCTCCGCGCGAGCGATCTCTACGGCGATCCCGCGTCGTGGACCGTTGAGGAGAATTGGCTCGCGACAGTGCTCTCTTTCGTCAATTGCGAGAAATACCCGCCTTCGCTGCTCTTTCTGATGATGACGCTCGGACCAGCCCTGTTGCTGCTCGCGGCGTTCGAGCAGGCGCGCGGCCGTGTCGTGCAAGTGCTCGCCATGTTCGGCCAGGTACCCTTCTTCTTCTATGTGGTGCACATCTATCTCATTCATGCGCTCGCCATCGTAACGGGTCTTGCCGTGACCGGCGTTTTCGTGGTCGCGCCGCGGCTCGGCTTGAGCTTGCCGGAGATCTATCTCGTCTGGCTGCTCGTGCTCGCCTTGCTCTATCCAATCTGCCGCTGGTTCGCCGGGCTGAGGGCGCGCGGCACCGCTTGGTGGTGGAGCTATCTCTAAGCGCTAGCCGAGGGTTTTCGCGTAGAGATCGGTACGGCGGTCGCGGAAAAAGCCCCATTCGGCGCGGTAGCGCGCGATCTCGTCGAGATCGAAGCTTGCCACGAGCACGCCTTCGTCGCGGGGACCGAAGCTCGCGACAAGCTCGCCTTTGTGGTCCGCGATGAAGGAGTGGCCGTAATAGCTCTGCGTCGCCCCGTCATTCTCCTCGACGCCGATGCGGTTCGCGGCGACGACCGGCACGGCGTTCGCGACCGCATGGCCTTGCATGGCGCGTTGCCATTGGAGATGGGTGTCGAGCGTGGGGTCATACGGCTCCGAGCCGATGGCCGTGGGGTAGAACAGGATCTCGGCACCTTCGAGCACAAGCGCCCGCGCGGCTTCTGGGTACCATTGATCCCAGCAGATGCCGACGCCGATCGTGCTCGCGCCCGCCCGCCATGCCTTGAAGCCGGTGTCGCCTGGGCGGAAATAGTATTTCTCCATGTAGCCCGGCCCGTCGGGGATATGGCTCTTGCGGTAGACGCCGAGGATTTCGCCGCTCGCGCCCGCGATCGCGACGCTGTTGAAATAGCGCGGGCCGTCCTTCTCGAAGAAGGAGATGGGGATGACGACGCCGAGTTCCTTTGCGAGTTTTCCGAGCGCGAGCACGCAAGGGTGTTCGTTCACGGGATAGGCGGTCGCGAACCATTTCGGGTCCTGCTTGGTCGGAAAGTAGATGCCCTGGAACAGCTCGGGCGGCAGGACCACTTGCGCGCCTTTTCGCGCGGCCTCGCGGACCAAGCCCTCGACCTTGGCGATATTGGCGGCCATGTCGTGGCCGAACGAGGCCTGGATGGCCGCAACGGGCAGCGCTCGCGTGCCCATCACGCCGGCTCCTCTCGCGTCATGCAGTGAAACGACCCGCCGCCGGCCGAACCCGCCCCGAGAATGCCGCGAGAGGGAAGCCCCACGACTTCGCGGCCGGGAAAGACCGCCCGCAGGGCTTCGACAGCGCGTGGGCCGCTCGGCGTTCCGTAAACGGGCACGGCGACGACGCCATTGGCGATGACGAAGTTCATATGCGAGGCGGGAGCGATCTCGCCCAATTGGTTCACGACGAGGCCGGGGCTCGGAATACGGATGATTTCGAAGCGGCGCCCCGAGACGTCGGTTGCCTTCTCAAGCGTGCGCGCGATCTGCTCCAGAATATCGGCATTGGGATCGTCGGCGTCGCAAGGGGATTGGCACACGATGCGCGCTGGTCCGACGAAACGCGCGAGCACGTCGATGTGCCCGTCGGTGTGGTCGTTGCGAAGGCCGCGCTCGAGCCAGACGATCTTCCGCGCGCCGAAGGCTTGGCGCAACGCCGCCTCGGCTTGCTTCTCGTTCCAGCCGCTACGATTTGCGTTGAGCAAGGTTTCGCGGGTGGCGAGGAAGGT
>DASTKZ010000154.1:0-13798 GCA_035715445.1 Methyloceanibacter sp. | reverse complement strand
TTTCCGCAAGCCGACGTCGTCTATGTGATCGGCGCCAACGACGTGACCAATCCCTCGGCCGAGGACGATCCGACCTCGCCGATCTACGGCATGCCCGTGCTCGAAGTGTGGAAGGCGGGAACGGTGCTGTTCAACAAGCGGTCGCTCGCGTCCGGCTATGCCGGTATCGACAATCCGCTTTTCTATCGCGACAACACCATGATGGTGCTCGGCGACGCGAAGAAGATGACCGAGGAGATCGCCAAGTCCTTGTAATCCGGGACCTGCGCTTCATCGCCGCAATACAATCTAAGAATCGCCCAATTGCGGCTCCATTCGACCCCTAGAGCCGCTTCCGAACCGCGGCGCCATACTGCCCCGCATAACCCATCCCGAAAATCGGTGGAAGCGCCTCGATCGTGAACCTTTTTTAAGCCATGCGACGTCTATGAGGGTGGCGAATTCCGCCCTCCGGTTCAAGATGGAACGCATCGAGAAGCGCCGCCGTCTTCACGCCCCGGAAATTGAGCCTATATGACAGTGTCATCGTTGAAAGGTATTGTCTGAACCATGCTGAATCTCGTGCTTGCGCTTGCTGGTATTTTCGCGCTGATCGTCGTCATCGGCAGATTGCTGCACCGCTATTTCGTCTATCTGCCCGACCGCACCCGCGTCGATCCCAAGGACGCCGGACTTCAGGGCGTCGAGGAAGTGGTGTTCAAGGCCGCCGACGGCACCAAGCTCATCGCCTGGTATCGCCCGGCGCGCGGAGCGAAGCCGACGCTCCTCTATTTCACCGGCAATAGCGGCAACACCGCCAGCCGCGCCGGCAAGATCAAGGCGATTGCCGCCGACGGTTACGGCGTCTTCATGCTCAACTATCGCCGCTATGGCGGCTCCGAGGGGCGGCCGAGCGAGTCCCGGATCGCGGCAGATGCCGTCAGCGCCTACGACACCTTGCGCGGGCTCGGCGTCGCGCCCCACGATATTGTCGCCTATGGCGAGTCGCTCGGCACCGCGGTCGCGACGCGATTGTCTCTCCAGCGCCATGTCGAGGCGCTTGTGCTCGAAGCGTCCTTCACCTCGATCGTCGATGTCGGAAGGCTGATGTGGAAGGGATTTCCGCTCAGCCTGATCATGGCCGACCAGTACCGCACCATCGAGCGGATCGGCGCGGTCAAGGCGCCGCTCTTGATCATTCATGGCGGACGCGACGCGATCATTCCGCTCGATCTGGCTCGGCGCGTGTTCCACGCTGCGAGCGAGCCGAAGGCGATGGCGGTCGTGCCGCAGGCCGGCCATAACGACCTGTTCGACCGCGGCGCGTGGGAGCGCGTGCGGGGCTTTCTCGACGCTCTCCGCCCCGTCCCTGCGGTCAACAAGGTCAGGGCAAGAGGCGGGCGCCGGGTCGAGATCGCGGCCGCCGCAAGCGGCGAGGCCCGCTAGCGCTTGAAAAACCAATGGCCGGGCAGGGGCCCGGCCATGCGGCATCTCGTATGAAATTGGCTGCTTGCTAGCGGCGCGGACCGCGCGGCTTCGGCGCCGGACCGGCGCCTGCGCCGCCCTCGCGCTGCGCCTTCTTGCGCGCAAGCTTCCGCGCCCGGCGGATGGCCTCGGCCTTCTCGCGGGCGCGCTTCTCGGACGGCTTTTCGTAATAGTTACGGAGCTTCATCTCGCGGAAGATGCCTTCGCGCTGCATCTTTTTCTTCAGGGCCCTCAGGGCCTGATCGACATTGTTATCGCGAACGACGACTTGCACGAGCTTCTCTCTCTCCGTTTGGCCAAATGACTGTCGGGAAGGGAGCGGGAGGCCAATTAAGCCCCGGCCGCGACCGGTCAGGGTCCCGCGTCCGGGACGTGCTCTAACAGAAGGGGCGCATCTTGTCCAGACGGGGAAAGCTTCAACTCTTGGGGTAAAGCCGCGTGACGTGGCCCATCTTGCGGCCCTCGCGCGCTTCGGTCTTGCCGTAGAGATGGACGGCTAGATCGGGCTCCGCGGCGGCCTCGCGCCATGTCTCGACGTCGGCGCCGATCAGATTGGTCATCACCGCATCGCTGTGGCGCGCGGTCTCGCCGAGCGGCCAGCCCGCAATCGCACGGACATGGTTCTCGAATTGGCTGATGAGGCAGGCATCGAGCGTCCAGTGCCCCGAATTGTGCACCCGCGGCGCGAATTCGTTGACAAGGAGATCCGGCCGCTCTCCTCCGCGGGCGAACATCTCGACGCAGAGCACGCCGACATAGGAAAGCGCTTCCGCGATCTTGCCCGCGATGGTCTTCGCCTCGACGCTCAAGGCCGGGGCAATGCCGGCAGGCACGCGGCTCCTGGCGAGGATGCCGCCCTCGTGCACATTCTCGACCGCGTCGTAGAATCGAATCTCGCCGTCCTGCCCACGCACCGCAATCACCGAAATCTCGCGCTCGAACGGCACCATTCCTTCCACGAGCGCGGGCACCTTGCCGAGGCTTGCGAGCGCGGCGGCGGCATCCGCGGCGGCGCGGATCGGGACTTGCCCCTTGCCGTCATAGCCGAGGCGTCGCGTCTTGATCAGGGCAGGGAGGCCGACGCGCGGGAGCGCGCGCACGAGATCGTCGAGCGAATCGACCGCGGCGTAAGGAGCGACCGGAATGCCGAGCCCGGTCACGAAATCCTTCTCGGCGCGACGGTCTTGGGCGACGGCAAATGCATTTGCCGGAGGAAAGACGGAAACGACGCGCGAAGCGGCTTGAAGCGTCGCGGCGGGCACGTTCTCGAACTCGCACGTCACCACATCGACGCTACCCGCAAACTGCGCGATGGCCTCGTTGTCGGCATAAGAGCCGACCGATCGCACCGCGGCGACGTCGAAAGCGGGCGCAGCCGCTTCGTCGGAAAAAATATGCGTCTTGAGACCGAGACGCGAAGCCGCCATGGCGAGCATGCGGCCGAGCTGGCCGCCGCCGAGGATGCCGATCGTGCTGCCGGGCGGCAGCGCCCTGTCAGGCATTATCCTCGACCGCCTCGGCAACGGCATCGGTTTGCGCGGCGCGCCAGGCCATGACGCGGGCGGCGAGACGCCGATCGCCGAGCGCCAGGATCTGCGCCGCGAGTAGGCCGGCATTGGTGGCGCCAGCCGCGCCGATGGCAAGCGTCCCGACCGGCACACCCGCCGGCATCTGCGCGATCGAGAGAAGACTGTCGAGCCCCTTGAGCGCGCGGCTCTCGATCGGAACGCCGAGCACCGGGAGCTCGGTCATTGAGGCGGTCATGCCGGGAAGGTGAGCGGCGCCGCCGGCGCCGGCGATGATGACTTTCAGCCCGCGCTCTCGCGCGCTCGAGGCGTAGGCATAGAGCCGCTTGGGCGTGCGATGGGCCGAGACCACCTTGGTCTCGTAGGGCACCTTCAGCGCATCGAGCACGGAGGCCGCTTCCTTCAGCGTCGGCCAGTCGGAGCGGCTCCCCATGATGATGCCGACGACGGGCTTATCATCGCTCATGCGCAATTCTCTCGGGAGGCAGGCGGCCAGGCGGCGGAAAGCGCGGGATTATAGGGGCGGAACCCTTGTTGGCAAGGCACGTTGTCGAAAACCGTCAGGCGATGATGTCGGGCAAGAGCTGGTCCTCGATGCGGGCAATCTCGTCCTTGAGGGCGAGTTTCTTCTTCTTGAGTCGTTTGAGCTGGAGGGCGTCGGCGCGGCCCGATTCTTCCAAGGCGTTGATGGCGCTGTCGAGGTCGCGATGCTCTTGCTTAAGCCTGAGCAGCGTCGCCCGGAGCTCGCGAATCTCCTCGCTCTCCATCGGACGTCCCCTGCTCCTTGCCTCTCTTCGGGACGGGCGAAATTATCGCGGCGAACCAGCGGCGGCGCAAGGGCTTGGCGCCATTTGCCAAGAGGTTAAGCGATGCGAACGACCCGCCGAAGGTGACAAATCACCGCCGATTTGTCACAATGGGCGAAACGAGACCAACAGCATGGAGGTCCGATATGGCGCTAGACGCACGCCTTGAGGAGTTGTCCGAAAAGCATCGTGCACTGGATCGAAAAATCGAAGAAGAGTTGTCCCGCCCAACCGCGGACGACCTGAAGATTGCGGAATGGAAGCGTCAAAAATTGCGTCTTAAGGACGAGATAGAGCGTCTCAGGCACCAGTTGAGCCATTAGGGCTCGCGTTTAGGAGTTTCGATGAGGCCGCGGGGGCGCAAGTTTCGCTTGCGCCGAGGCGGCCCTTTCATTTTTTCGGAATTTCCTGCCGTAGCGCGCCGGCCGCGCGCTCAAGATCTGAATCAGACGCGCGACACTGCCCGGGGAAGGGGCCGCGACATGCCAAGCGATCGAACTTATCAACCGCTCCTCGGCGCCTGCCTCGCCCTCATCTGGCTCGCTCTCCCGGCTGAGGCCGCCGAGAAAGACATGACCGACAAAGGCCACGCCCTCGTCGAGAAGAATTGCGCGCGCTGCCACGCAATCGGCACGGAGGGGATCAGTCCGCACAAGGAGGCGCCGCCGTTCCGGATCCTCTCCGCCAAGTACCCGGTCTCCGATCTGGCCGAATCGCTCGCCGAAGGAATCGTGTCGGGCCATCCCGACATGCCGATCTTCGCGTTCAGTCCGCAGGATGTCGCGGCGATCATCGACTACCTCGAATCGATTCAGGAGAAACCCGCCGATCCTGCGGGAGAAGCGCAATAGCGTCGGGGCGTCAGACGTCGGCCGCGCCTTCGGGCCACATCAGCCAGTCGCGAGCGGCGTCCTCCTCGCCCGGCGCGAAATGCTCCACCTCGCAGGACATGAAGGGCGCGACCAGGCTCGACCAGAGATGGTGCGTGTCCGGGTTGGCGACGATGGCGCAACGGCTGAACGCCTTGAGGTGCCGCAGGCTGAACTTGAGGTCGTGCCAGAAGGCGGTCGCATCCATGCCCTCGAAGTCTTTGACGATCTCGAGCACCCGCACCTGGCCGTGGCGGCCAATGAAGGCCTCAAGCCGCTTGGCCACGGCATCGAATTCCTCCGTTGAGAGCCGCCCTTTGAGTTCGATCTCGACCGCTTGGGCGTTGTCGTATTCCTTGTAGCTCAGCATGGGTACCGGGGTGAGGCGGTCGCCTTTCGTTTTTGTAGAGACTGGCTCCGCTTGCGGAAAGGGCCGGCCTCGCGTGCTTACCTCTTGCGACGGCTAGCTTTTCCGAAACTGCGTTGCCCCCGCGCCGGTTCACGGAAAATTAGCCTTAATCGATCGATAATGGGCGGCGTACGACACGCTGTTGCCGCGTTTCCGGCGCTAATAGCCGGCGAGGGACGGGGAGATCCGCCGATTAACAAGCTCATCATTTCGCTTTTGGTCCTGAGCGCCATCGTCTGCGTGGCCCTCTACATGGTGGTCACCCCGCCTGCGCCCGCGGTCAAGCGGGCGGAGAGCGGACCTCAGGCCCGGACGCTTGCCTACCAGGAGAAAATCGCGCGCACCGCCGAGGAGACCAAAGAGGTTGCCCCGGAAGCGCCGGCGCCTGCTCCAGCAGCGTCCCAACCGGCAGTTTCCGCTCCGTCCCAACCGGCAGCTTCTGCGCCGGCTCAGCGCGCGCAAACGCCACTCCCGCCCGAGACGGGAACCGGCGCTCCGGCTGAGGCACAAGGCGGAACCGAGATGGCGGCATTGCCACCAGGCGAGGACGAACCGCGCGATCCCAACGCTCTCCCCTGGCAGCGCCCGAGCCCGTCCAATGCGCCTCCCGGAATGGAGGCCGAGGCAGACGCACCGATGCCACCGCCACCGGGCGCTTATGACGAACCCTACGATCCTTACGATCCTCAGGCTGGGCTCCCCGAAGAGGTTGACCCCAATGGCTTGCCCGCGGAAGAGCCGCAAGAATGGGTGCAGGTCTTGGTGTCAGGCGCCGGCATGCACGGCGCGGCGTCGGACGATGCGCCGATGCTGTTCGCCTTCCCTTACGGCCGCGTTCTTCGGGTCGTGTCGCGCTATGAAGGCTGGGTCGAGGTCACCGATCCGCAGAGCGCCGCGACCGGTTGGATGCAGGCGCATCTGCTTGCGCCCGCCCGCCCGCCGGGCCCTCCCGGCGTTGAGGCCATGTATGGCGAAGAGCCGCGCGAACACCCGAGTTGGCTGCGCCGGCAGGGCGACGGCTTCGCCGACATGATCAATCGCGCGCTCGGCGGCCGGTAAGCGAACGCGGCATTCCTTCGGGCTTCTGAAACGTCAAGTCACCGCCGCTTGCGCGGTCGCTTCGTCTTGTTTGCGCAAGCTATACGATAGGCTTCATGCGTCCAGGCGACGAGTTCCTCGGGCGCCTCGAGGAGCCGCGGCGGCACCTCGAAATAGGACATGGCGATCGGGCCCTTGCCCTCCATTGCATAGGTGAAGGGTTCCATCCCTTCTTCCCGGAAGACGCGCGCGGACGTCTCGTCGGTCTTCAGATACAACACGTCGTCGTCGAGATCATGACGCCGCCGGCATAGATGCCGGCGCCCCCGAACATGTTGCGGATGGTGACCGGTCCGAAGTCAGCCAGCAGGTCCCTGACCAAGTCCTTGAAGCCTTCGGTCACCGCCATCGCGGCTGCTCAGACGATCGGCGAAATCGGCTCGCTATGATCGCTGTGAGGCTCTAGCGGAGCATGAGCGGCGTCGCGGCCGTCCGTCTGATGGCCGTTACCGGCGCGGCCCGATGCGGCCTCGGCCGTGTGGCCATGGCCGTTGGCGCTCTTCCCCGCCACGCGAAGCTCGCGCTCAACGGCGCTGCGCGCCGCCGCGTTCTGCGTGTAGAGCTCCATATGCTCGGAATCTTCCTCGGTGACCGGGGTCAGCGCCTCGTCGCGATAAAGCTTGGCGTGCGGGTCGGCTTCCACTTTCCGCACGATGCGCTTCAAATGCCGCCAGCGCCGCGCCACAAGTGCGACCTTGCGGACGATGTCGGCGGCGTAACGGCCATAGAACAGGAGCGGGGATTCGAGCGGCAGGCCAGAGCGCCGGTCGTGGCGGTATTTGACGCGGAAGATGCCCCATTGCAGCGGATGCAGATTCTCGACCGGCACCGCGCTCGAGAACCAGAACAGGACCGGCATCAGCGAGCGAATATTGATGCCGCTCGCATAGGCGCGGCGGACGATCGTCTCGAGGTGATCGTCGGTATAGTAATGGCCCCAGGCGGTGCGATAGGCCTCTTTCCACTCCGCGGCGCTCATCTTGGGATGGACGGTGACGACGTGCTCGACGTCGTATTTGTTCATGTCGGGGTCCATCCACACGCCCTTTTCCCACAGCACCTTGTG
Source organism: Methyloceanibacter sp. (assembly GCA_035715445.1). Taxonomy (GTDB): domain Bacteria; phylum Pseudomonadota; class Alphaproteobacteria; order Rhizobiales; family Methyloligellaceae; genus Methyloceanibacter. Next base: position 6,560 of record DASTKZ010000154.1, on the reverse strand, counting down.
GTCCTCGGAGCCCGGCAGCGGCGTCAGGATGAAAAACTCGAGCATGTCGAGCGGCAGCTCTTTCTTGATGATTTCGAGATCGTGCTTGATCGACTCCGGCGTGTCGTTCTCGAAGCCGAGAATGTAGCCCGCATAGGTCATGATGCCGACCCGTTTCCATTCGAGCAGCATCTTGCGGTATTCGGTGATCTTGTTCTGCCGCTTCTTGGCCGCGATCAAATTGGCGGGATTGATGTTCTCGAGCCCGATGAACACGCGGGTGACGCCGGCGCGCCGCGATTTGTCGATGAAGTTTGGAATACGGTGGCAGAGCGTATCGACCTGGATGCAGAAACGGATGTCGAGCCCGTCTTCTTCGCGCAGCTTGATGAGCCGGTCGTAGATCGCTTCCCAGTCCTTGTTGCGGGCGAAATTGTCGTCGGTGATGAAGAACCGGTTGACCCCCTGCCCATAATTCAAGCGGATGATCTGCTCGACCGAATTGGGAGAGCGGTAGCGCGACTTCCGTCCCTGGACGTTGATGATGGTGCAGAAGGAGCACTGGAAGGGGCAGCCGCGGCCGGCGTCGAAGCTCGTCACATTGCCGATGGTGCGGCGGACGAAATCGACGGGGAGGAAGGGCGGGGCGGCGATGTCGCCGATATCCGGCAGATGCTTCATGTGATCGTAGAGGGGTCGCAGTTTCCCTCGCGCGGCGTCGAGGATCACCTCGTCGAGGCCTTCCTCGGCCTCGCCCGCGTAGATCGACACGCCGAGCGCTTGCGCTTCCTTGATGTCGTTCGGGAGTTCCTTAAGCATGGAGAGGCAGCCCGACACATGGAAGCCGCCAATCATCACTTGCACGCCGGCCGCGCGCAGAGGTCGCGCGATATCGACGGCGCGGGGGAACTCGTTCGATTGCACGCCGACGATGCCGACCAGGCCGTGACCGCCGTTCTCGGCGATGCGGCGCGCGATCTCGCGCGGGCGCACGCGGGTATTGGTCTCGTCCATGGCCATGACGTCGATCGGAAGATCGGGCCCGAGCAGCTGCCGCTCGGCCGCGCCGAGCGCAAGGCTATAGACCGCGGCAAGCGAGTTCGACGGCATGGTCGAACGCAGCCACTGCACGACATAGCCGTCATTGTCGTAATGCGACGGCTTGATGAGAATGAGCTGAAAGCGCGAACCGCTCGTGCCGGTCTTGCCCATCATCCCTCAATTGAACCCGTGACGATTTCTGCCCCGCGCGATGCCGAATCCGCCCCTGAAACCGGCGGTTTGGTCCCTTTGCGGGGGCCCCGATTCACTCAAACACATTATCTCCCGGCGGTCCAATCGATTAGGAGGCGAGTTGTCCCGATGGGGGATTTTTGCCGGATTGTTGCACCCGCTCGAACTCCGCGATGTCCTTCGCCAAAAAGTAGTTGAGCATGGTGCGGATGGTCGCGATCACCGCAAGCTTGGAGATGTCGTCCCAGGTGGGCGCGACCGCGGTCCGCACGAGATCGGCGGCAAGGGCGAATTCGAGCGCGAGCAGGATCCAGGTTGCGAACCTGATCCAGATCTCCCGCCCGCGCATTTCGTCGGCCGATCGTCCGATGATTGCGGCGGCGACCGAAACGAGCGCCTGGAGCGCGCCGAACGCCACGACGAGGACGGCGCCCGCCTCGATCAAAAGCGCGATATAGTTCGCGATCTCGCTGAATCGTTCTTCGAGTGGAATGGCTTTGATCCCCCAGTGCGATGAGATTGAGGTAAAGCCGGCGAGCCGCGCAAGCCCCAATTCGCCTGCTCACACGGCTTTCGCCCTGTCGCGCAACTTGAATTTCTGGATCTTGCCGGTCGAGGTCTTGGGCAACTCGATGAAGACCACGTGGCGCGGGCATTTGTAGCGGGCGAGCTTGTCCTTGCACCAGGCGATGATCTCGTCCTCGGTGACACTCGCTCCCGCCTTGATCTCGACGAAAGCGCACGGCGTCTCGCCCCATTTCGCGTCGGGCTTGGCGACCACAGCGGCGGCGGCGACGGCCGGGTGTTTGTAGAGCACGTCCTCGACCTCGATCGATGAAATATTCTCGCCGCCCGAGATGATGATGTCCTTCGATCGGTCCTTGAGCTGGATGTAGCCGTCCGGGTGCATCACGCCGAGATCGCCGGAATGGAACCAGCCGCCGGAGAACGCTTCTTCGGTCGCCTTCTTGTTCTTGAGATAACCCTTCATGACGATATTGCCGCGGAACATGACCTCGCCCAGCGTCTCGCCATCGGGCTCGACGTCTTGCATCGTCTCGGGATCCATTACGGCGAGACCTTCGAGCGCGTGATAGCGCACGCCCTGGCGGATGCGCTTGTCGAGGCGCTCCTCGGGCGGAAGCTCGTCCCAGGCGGCGTGCCACTCGTTGAGCGTGGCGGGGCCGTAGGTCTCGGTCAGGCCGTAGAGATGGGTCAACTCGAAGCCGGCCTCGTCCATTCGGGCGAGAACGGCGGCCGGAGGCGGGGCCGCGGCATGGCTGAAGGCCACGCGCTGAGGAAAGAGACGCCGCTCGTCCTCGGTCGCATTGAGGAGCGCCGACATGACGAAGGGCGCGCCCGAGAGATGCGTCACCTTGTGGTCGGCAATGGCGTCGTAGATCGGCTTCGCCCGCACCGCGCGCAAGCACACATGGGTGCCGGAGAGGAGCGAGATCGACCAGGGAAAGCACCAGCCGTTGCAGTGGAACATCGGCAGCGTCCACAGATAGACCGGCTGCTGGCCCATGCCGGTGGCAAGCGCGTTGGCGTAACACATCAGCGCCGCGCCGCGATGATGATAGACGACGCCCTTGGGGTTCCCGGTCGTGCCGCTGGTGTAGTTGAGGGCGAGCGCGTTCCATTCATCGTCGGGCATCGTCCAGGCGAAGTTGGGGTCGCCCTGCGCGATGAAATCTTCGTAGTCGAACGTGCCGAGCCGCGTCCCCTCGACCCCGCATTCGAGGTCGCGATAGTCGATCAAAAGAGGCTTCACCTTGACCTGCTTCAGCGCCTCGGCGAGCACGGGGCCGAACTCGGTGTCGCCGATCAGCACCTTGGTGTTGGCGTGGTCGAGCATGAAGGCGACAGCTGATGCGTCGAGACGGGTGTTGATGGCGTGGAGCACGGCGCCGGTCATGGGCACGCCGTAATGGGCTTCGAGCATGGCGGGGGTGTTGGCGAGCATCACCGACACCGTGTCGCCAAGCCCGATGCCGCGCGCGGCAAGCGCGGAGGCCAGTTTGCGGCTTCGCGCGTAGAAATCCGCGTACGATATTCGCGTCTTGCCGTGAACGATCGCGGTGTGGCCGGGATGAACTGTGGCCGCCCGCTGCAAGAACACGAGCGGCGTCAGCGGCTGGTAATTCGCCGGCGTCTTGTCGAGTCCGGTATCGTAAGGATTGGCCATCGCCATCCCGAGCGTTTCCCGCTCGCAGCCTAGCGAAGGGTTAAGCCGGCAGGCAATCGGAAACCGGCGTGACGCGCCGGCCCGCGGGACGAGTGGGCTTTGAGCGAACTACTCGGTGGGCGCGTCGCTGCGCTTAAGCTCTTTCAGCTTGGCGAACACGGAGTCGATGTCCGGCGCCTCCTCCTCCTCGTCGGGGGTTGCCATGGCGGTGCGCGCCTCTTCGGCAAGCGTCGTGGCCATCGGCGGCTCGGGTTCGGGCGCGGGCTCGGGCTCCGGAGATGCGGCCGTGCTCTCCTCGGTCGGGAGCAAGGTTCCGGCCTTTGGCGGTTCGGCAAGCCCTGCCTGTTTCCGTTCGCGCTCGAGCCTGGCAGCCGCCTTCTTCACTTCGGCGTCGAGGTCGATCTGCGAGCAGAGACCGAGCGTCACCGGGTCTTGCGCCTGGAGGTTGGGCGAGTTCCAGTGGCTCCGCTCGCGGATGGCGATGATCGTCGGCTTTGTCGTGCCCACGAGCCGCATGATCTGCGAGTCCTTGAGCTCGGGATGGTTCTTCAACAGCCACAGGATGGCGTTCGGCCGGTCCTGACGGCGCGACACCGGCGTATAGCGCGGGCCCCGCTTCGTCTTCACCTCGGGGACCTCGACCTTCGGCTCGGACAGCTTGAGCCGGTGCGAGGTTTCGCGCTCGGCCTTGGCGATCTCCTCGCGCGAGAGCTGCCCCGACGAGATCGGGTCCATGCCCTTGATGCCGTGGGCGACGTCGCCGTCGGCGATGCCCTTCACTTCGAGCACGTGCAGGCCGCAGAATTCGGCGATCTGCTCGAAGGTAAGCGAGGTGTTGTCGACCAGCCAAACCGCAGTCGCTTTGGGCATCAGAGGGGTACGGTCCATGGGGTTCCAAACCTTGAGAAGTGACGCGGCCTTCCGCAGCTTCGGCGAAAGACGGAAATTGAGGTCACAAGAAGGAGAATTACGCTTATATAGGGCGTGATCCTCGCCTAAGCAATTGCCGATTACGTGTCTTTGTGAATTTCCAGCACGATTTTGCCGATATGGGCCGGATCGTCGATCCGGCGGTGCGCCTCGGCTGCCCGATCGAGGCTGAAGGTCGAGTCGATCACAGGTCTGACCCTCCCTTGGGCGATCAGCGGCCAGACGCGGTCTTCGACCCCTCTTGCGATCCGCACCTTGGTTTCTTGCGTCTGCGCGCGCAACGTCGAGCCGGTCAGCGTGAGGCGCCGGAGCATGAGCCGCATCAGATCGATCTCGACCTTGGCGCCCTTGAGGAAGGCGATCTGCACGATCCGCCCCTCGATCGCCGCCGCGCGCAGATTGCGTTCGATATAGTCGCCGCCCACCATGTCGAGGATCACATTGGCGCCCTCGCCGCCGGTCACGACGCGCACGGCCTCGACGAAATCCTCGTCGCGATAATTGACGGCGCGCGCGGCGCCGAGCGCAAGCGCCGCGTCAACCTTCTCGGCGCTTCCGACCGTCGCGATCACACGGGCGCCGAGCGCCGCGCCGAGCTGGATGGCGGTCGTGCCGATGCCGCTTGCCCCGCCATGCACGAGCAGCCATTCGCCCGGCTTGAGCGCCGCGCGCTCGAACACGTTGTGCCACACGGTGAAGATGGTCTCAGGCAGGGCGGCTGCCTCGACCATGCTGAGACCTTCCGGCACGGGCAGGGTGCTGGCTTCGGGCGCTACGACGTACTCGGCGTAGCCGCCGCCATTAACGAGAGCACAGACGCGATCGCCGTCCTTGAAGCGGGATGCGCCTTGACCGCGCTTCACCACAACGCCCGCGACCTCGAGCCCGAGCAGGTCGGAGGCGCCCTTGAGCGGCGGGTAGAGGCCCTGGCGCTGGACCACGTCTGGACGGTTGATGCCGGCGGCGCCAACCTCGATCAGGACCTCGCCGGGACCAGGCTCCGGCACGGGCCTCGTGCCGGCGACGAGCACCTCAGGACCGCCCGCGCCCTTGGCCTCGATCACGGTCATGGTCTTTGGCGGCATCGGCTTCTCTCGTTCGATGAAGGGGACGGCACCTTATCCAGATTTGTGGCTTAAGGCATTCTCCCGCAGAAAATCGGGGGTAAACGTGGGGATTGGCACCGGATTGGCACCGACGTTCACCGCCTCCCCTTCTTCGGCACTAGCCGCAAGCCATCCTCGAGCACCTCAACCCGCACTCGCGTGCATCCATCACCCGGCCTTGCCGTTGGTGAACTCGACGCCACCAGCACCCTCGCGCCTGCTGTGATCTATCGGACACAGTCCGCCTCTCCTCGGTTCCCGACTTAGGAACCACGCATCTCTCTTTACGTTCGCTAATAAAATTCGTGAGGGACCGGCCACCATGGACATGGACACTGTCCTGTTTCTCACCTTGGTTATCGTTTTGGGCGCTGCGCTTCCATGGCCAAATAGCGCCTATGGCAGGTCGCAATATCATCGCCTAACGGACAAGCAGCCCGATCATGAGGCATTACAAAAAGCGGCGGTGGAGGTAAAGGCGCTTGACGTACGACCCACAACGGAAGCATCGCCAAAAGCGTCGGTGAAGCTATGCGATGACAACTCGGACTTTGCACTGAAACGGGAGTTTGAGGAGCGTTGGATCGCCAAATCCCAACAGGAAGAGGGCGATGACAATGGAGCCGAGGACTCCGAGAAGGCGCTAATCCTTGAGGGCCCGGATGTAGAGCCGGATCAGCGGGCTGCGACTGTTGCCAACTTCATGGTTACGTTCTGCGGCGAATACGTCAAACGGTATCCGATTGGAGGCCTCGAGGAATCGGTACGCGCCATGCGGAAGGCAATCGCTCTGCGCTTCCCGAACTTGACGGCGATGGACGTGCGAAAGGCTGCGGTGCTGGCCGAGACAATGGCTAGAGCGAACAGGGGGCAGACCGCATTAAACTAGTCGGTATCGTGTTCGGCCCCCCGCCGCGACACAGCCGATGCCTATGCCTCTATCTGGGGTCGGCCCGCGAAGCGGACGCTCGCTTCGGCGGGCGTGTGGAATTTTAGCGAGGTATTAAGCCTTGCGGCACACTCTGGCGACATGGCTCTGGCGGCAGAACAACACTCCGAGACTTGGCTTCGGCTGAGCGAGGCAACCGTCCTAATTGACCACGACCATCGGAAGGCACGCCAGC
>DASTKZ010000153.1:0-16586 GCA_035715445.1 Methyloceanibacter sp. | reverse complement strand
TGCGGCGTGTAAACGATAGCCCGCCCTATATGGGTTGCCTCGCTTGCTTCTTTCTCTGAATTCTAGCATCGCATCGGTCAGCTTCTGACCGTTCATTTCCCAAAGCAGTATGGCGAGCAGGACGGTCAGGTGCGCTGTCTTGACCGAATGCTCCTTCAGAATAGCGTCAGGGTCCGTCCTAGTCACGCAGCAGGCAATAGGAGTTGTAAGCGCGCCCATGGGCAGGAAGATCGTCACTCTCGAAGAGACGGAGAGCGCAGGCGATTTGCAACCCCGCTGCATCGATCTTGGTAATTGGTCCCTCTGGCATGCGCGAGCGTTGGCTTGCCCGATTACGAACTAGCGATAACCGCCATCAAGGTGCGGGTTCCATGGCACAGGCTGAAAGCCGACGGGGACATCGGAGTATTGAGGCCCTGCTACAGCTGAGGTATCGGCCTTTGCGACACATAGCCCTTCCAGTTTGCACATCCTTTCCTTCCATTTCTCCAACTCGCCGGGATACGCATCTTTGGCTTCCTGTGTCGCGCTGGGGTAAGGCGGAATCGGACGCCTGTACTTGTGATAAAAATCCATCAACTGATTATAGGTCGGGCTGAAAAGTCTATCCCACTCCCCCAGGGGCCTCATTGGCCCATAGGTCTTGGCCCATTCGGCATCACCCTCTGTTCCCGTGGGGATAGGGAGACCGTTTTGAGCGATGTCTGGTACGCAGGTGGCTATCGGTTTCAGCTGAGGCCATAAGACCGCCAAGGCAATTCCGGCAACTAGACCGAAAAGAAACAGGGGCCACCTGCCTTTTCGCTCTTGGCAATCGTCGGCTCGCTTAGCCCCTGTGGCTTGGCAATAGTCGGTTCGCTTTGCTTCTCCGGTTGCATCGCATCCCTCCGCCCGATCAGGAACTCCAAGGATATTAGCAGCGATAATCCGAGGTTGGCGAAATTCACTTCATGGATTTCAGATTCGATTCTGGCGTGCGTAGGTGGCCCGTGGGACTCGGAACGGATTTTCCGGTACAACGGGGTTAGCGCGGCAGGGTCCTGACACCGGCCCTGACACGGCTACCTGCCCCGAACCTAACCGATTGGCGGCATTGAGAGTAAGTGGCTTTCGCCGGCAGACTCAAAATCTGTTGTCGGCAACGACGTGCTGGTTCGAGTCCGGCCTGGGGCACCAATCTCAAAACCGCGCTGCACGCGAGAGGACGGGCAAGGAAGCCCTGGACTGAAGCGCCTTGAAGCTCGATCGCGAAACGGATGCGCTGCTCTATTGGGCGTCGGCGGCGACGGCGACGCCGCTCTGGACCCTCACGCCTGACGCTGCGCGCGAGGAATACCGCCGCACGCTCTCAAAGACGGAGATCGTCCCGCCGGAAATCGGTGAGGTAAGCGATCTCGCCGTGCCGGGACCTGCGGGTGCGATGACTTTGCGGAAATACGTGGCGGCGAAGGGCGGGCGCGAGGCACGCGCCGCCATCCTCTTCGCGCATGGCGGCGGCTGCGTTCTCGGCGATATCGGCACGCACGACATCTTCTGTCGCGCGCTCTGCCACGACACCGGCGCGACCGTGTTCTCGCTCGATTACCGGCTCGCGCCTGAGCACCACTTCCCCGCGGCGGTCGAGGACACCGTTGCCGCGCTTCAGTGGCTCTCGCGCGAAGCGGAAGCGATGGGGCTCGATGCTTCGCGCATCGCCGTTGCCGGCGACAGCGCGGGCGGCGGGCTCGTGGCCGTCGCACTTCATGAAACCAAGGGCGCGCTTGCCGCTCCGGCTTGCGCGCAGGCGCTGATCTACCCGGCCCTCGATTTGCGTGGGCGATTGCCCTCGCGCAAAGAGCTCGCCGAGCAATTCCCAATTCCCCGCGACATGATCGACTGGTTCTTCGATCGCTATTTCGGGACCGCGTGGCCATTTACCGACCCGCGCGCAATCCCCTCGCTCTACGAGGACTATAGCGGGCTTCCGCCTGGGCTGATCGTCACGGCCGGGCACGATCCCTTGCGCGACGAGGGCCACGAATATGCGATGAGGCTTGCCGCCGCGGGCGTGCCGGTCGAATACGACTGCCGCGAGGGCTCGATCCACGGCTTTATGAACATGGGCCGCGTGCTGCGCGCCGCGCACGATTGGGGGCGGAAGCGCATCGCTTCCTGGCTCGCCGCGCGCCTGCACGGCGTGTAAATCTATCTGCGATGCCTTAGGCTCGAGCCAGGAGAACCCATCATGACCGCAGCAAAGAGACGCGCTTCGACGTTTCGCGCCATGGCTTGCGCCGGTGCTTTGGCGCTGCCGCCGCTCCTCCTCGCAACGCCTGAAGCCATCGCCGAGCCTGTCGCCAAAGGCGACACGATCGAAGGCACGCGCGACGCCCGCTATTGCGAGCTCATTCCCGTCGTGCGCGAGGGGCTCCATCTCACCGCGACCGTTTACAACACGCTCGGACTCAACGATTGTCCCCCTTCGGTTTGGGACGCCATCACCGAGGCGGCGATGAAGCAGCGCTTCGATGCGCTCACCGTCATCCTCAACGCACCGCGCCATTTCCTGATGGACTCGATCACGGCCGGCGGCGCCACCAAAGCGGGCAAGACCATCGAGGCGGGCGGGCTTCAGCTCACCGAGCGCGCCTCGATCGATGCGGGCCTGATGGACTTGATGCACCGCCCCTATCGCGAGCTGACGATCGATCGCGACACGATCTACCGGTTCAAGGCCGGGAACCCCGTGTTCATGCTTGAAGCACCGGACGGCAGCCGCTACGCCATGCAGGCCTATTCGCAGATCGTTGACAAGGCGCTCGGCTATGCCGGGCTCTCGGCTGTCGGCAACCGGTTGTGAAATTGCCCTCGGGCTGGCGCTACACAACGCTGAACCCGGAGACGGATCTCGTCCTTGGCGCCAAGGGAACGGCGACGGTGGTGCAGGACGAGCTCGAGAACACCTATCAGAAACTCGATTGACCCATGCGGCTTCTCCTCGCGCTGATCCTTGCCGTCGCGGTCGGGGCCGCCTCGCCGCCGAAAGCAATCGCCGCGGTGAGGGAACGGTTATCCGGCGGCGAAGTGGATGGCGAGCCAGACCGTGGGCGGGTCGCTCTCCGTCCAACTCACGCGGTGGCGGCAGTGCGCCGGGAGAAGCACCCAGTCGCCGGGGCGAAGCTCGCGCGCCTGCGCTTCGCCCGCGATGAGGATGCGCGCGGCGCCGGCGACGAGCAGCACAAACTCGTCGTCCTCCTGGTCGTACCACTCGTCTTCGGGCGTCGCCTGTCCGGTCGAAATGATCCGCTTGATGCGAAGCCCGGGACGCCGGCAGAGCGTCTCGATGAGCTCCGCGGCAAGCGGCCCGGCGGGAAGGCCGCGCCCAAGGCTGCCGGCTTTCGCTTCCACCGCCGGAGCGTCGCGTTCAATCGCGTCTAACGGCTCGCCTTCCGGCGATTGACTTCCGCCTGCGACACCTCGCCCGCCTGGATCAAGGCATTGACGCAACTCTTGGAGAGGTTGCTCCCCGCCTTGTCCATGCACACGCGCAACGCCGCGCTCTCGAGCCCATAGTCGCCGCAATATTTGTGGTAGTCGGCGCCACAAGCCTTCTGAACTGCTTTGCTGTAACGATCCGCATGTGCAGCCCCGGCCAAGCAGAAGATCACCAAGCCAGAAGCGACAAGTGACAGTGCAGGTCCGATCCACATCGAAGCCTCCCCCCTCAGGTCCGATTCTTGAAGCTGCAAGCTTAAGCCGAAAACGTGGCGCGCGTTGAGCCGCGGCGCACCGCGCGTGCAAAAAAATGTGCATATTGTCTTTTGGTCACACGCGGCCGCCTCGACGCCACAACCTCCGAAGCGAAGCCGCCGCCGCGCCCGCGCCCCCGCGCCGATCGCTTCCACTTCACCCAAGACGTGAAGCAGCGAGTCTATAGCCACTCGCTATTGGGAAAACGCGCCCCAAGCGTCCACCTTACGCTTGTTCGAAGGGCAATCCTGGCCAAGCCGCTCGGACATCGGATCAACCGGCCAGACTTTAGGAGAACCCCTATGAAGAAGCTCATTATCGCCGTTGCGCTCGTCGTCGCCTCCGCCAGCCCGGTTTTGGCCGAAGGCTTCCCGAACGTCTACATGACCCGCTAGTTCGCTGCCGTTAAGGCAGTGGTCGAGGTTCCCATGACAAACCTCTTCCCGCTTCCCTGTTGGGCACCCGCTTTCAAGCGGGTGCCCATTCCCCTCCAAGCCCTTAACCGGGCTTTCGTTCACGGAATCGATTGCGCTCCGGCCGCGCTCGAAGCTGACCGCGCTCTCGACCCTGCACTGAGCTTTGCTCCCTTTGCCGCTCCCCTCTCCCCAAACGGAGAGGACGTCAGCCGGATCGCGCCCGGCTAACAGGGGTGAGGGGTCGGCCATCGCGCAGCCCCTCGGCCGGCACGTTGTTCGTTTGCGCTAACGCTACGCTGCTTGAGCGCAGGCGCCGCGTGCCGGCCTCTCCTGTCGCCTAAGCCATGCCGCACTGCTTGGCCTTGTTGAGCAGCGCCTCGGCCTGGCGGATCGAGGCGATGTCGATGAGCCTGCCGTCGAGCGACACGGCGCCCTTCCCTTCGCGCGCCGCCTGCTGCATGGCCTCGACGATGCGCTTGGCCTTGGTCACCTCGGCGTCCGACGGGGTGAACACCTTGTTGGCAAGCTCGACCTGGCTCGGATGGATCGCCCATTTGCCCTCGAAGCCGAGGACGGCGGCGCGCTTGGCCGCGGCGAGATAGCCATCAGGATCGGAGAAATCGCCGAACGGCCCATCGATCGGGCGAAGCCCATAGGCGCGGCAGGCGACCATCATGCGCGACAGGGCGAAATGCCAGGGATCGCCCCAGTAATAGGCGCGGTTGCCTTGGGCGTCCTTGTCGGTCAGCACGCCATAGTCGGGATGAGGGCCGCCGATGCCGACGGTCCGCGCGCGGGTCGAGGCGGCATAGTCGGCGACGCCGAAGCTCATCGCCTCGAGGCGCTTCGAGCTCTGGGCGATGGCCTCGACATTGGCCATGCCGAGCGCGGTCTCGATCAAGACCTCGAAGCCGATCCGCTTCTCGCGCTTCTTGTATTGCTCGATCTGGGTGACCAGCATGTCGATGGCGTAGACGTCCTGCGGCACGCCGGTCTTGGGGATCAGGATCATGTCGAGGCGCGGACAGTTCTCGACCACATCGACCACGTCGCGATAGGCGTAGTGGGTGTCGAGACCGTTGATGCGGATCATCATGGTCTTGGTGCCCCAGTCGAGGTCGTTGAGGCCCTGGACAATGTTCTTGCGCGCCTGCTCCTTGTCGTCGGGGGCGACCGCGTCCTCGAGGTCGAGGAAGATGATGTCGGCGCCGCCCTTGGCCGCCTTCTCGAACAGCGACGGATTGGACCCGGGCACGGCAAGCTCCGAACGGTGGAGTCTCGGGGTCGCCTGTTGGATCAAGGTAAAGCTCATTGAACACTCCCTTCTGGTTTAGCCTGTGGCACCGAGACCGGCGGCAACAGTGTTGATAGACAATAGCAAAGCGGATTTGTAGGCGTCGCGGTCGGCTTCCTTTTCGGCGCCGCGGAAGCGGCGCAAGAGCTCGACCTGCATGCGGCTGACGGCATTGACGGCGGGAAGGCGGGCGGCAAGCGTGCGACGGTATTCGGGAAAGCGCTCGGCGACCTCCCTCCCGCCGCTCACCTTCAGTACCATCTCGCTCGTCAGGTTGAATTCCTGCTCGATCATGCTGAAAATCATCTCGCGCACGCCGTCGTCCTCCACCAGGCTCGCATAGTCGCGCGCGATATCGAGATCGACGAGGAGAAGCGTTTTCTCGACCGAGTCGACGATGAGGCGGAACAGGCGCGACTCGTGGAACAGGCGCGGCAGAAGCTCCTCGCCCTGCTGGCCGCGCACCTGAAGCAGGCTGTTCAGCCCCGAGCCCACGCCATACCAGCCGGTGATGATGTGGCGGTTCTGCGCCCAGGCGAACACCCAGGGGATGGCGCGAAGGTCGGCCAGCGTCTTGGCGCCGAAACGGCGCGTGGGGCGCGAGCCGATATTGAGCAGGGAGATTTCTTCGATCGGACTCGCGGCCTGGAAATACTGGACGAGACCGGCGTGGGAGACGAGGCCGGTATAGGCGGCGCGCGATGCGCCGGAGAGCGCCTCCAAAATGTCGTCGAACTCGCGCTTCGGCTTCAGCGCCTCTTCGCGCTCGGATTTGAGCGCATGCTCGAACACGCTCGCGGCCAGCAGCTCCATCTGGTAGAGCCCGGTGCCCTTATTGGCATATTTGTACGAGACCACCTCGCCCTGCTCGGTGACGCGGAAGCGGCCGCGGATCGAACCCGCGGGTTGCGCCGCGATGGCGCGCCCGGTCGGCGCCCCGCCGCGCGAGACCGAGCCGCCGCGGCCGTGAAAGAAGGCAATCGGTATGCCGGCATCGGCGCCGACCTTGGTCAGCTGCGACTGGGCCTTCGACAATTCCCAATTCGCGGCGACGAAGCCGCCGTCTTTGTTCGAATCGGAATAGCCGATCATCACTTCTTGCACGTTGCCCTGCCAGTGGGTGCTTCGGCGGATGAGCGGCACCGACAACGCCTCGCGCATGATCGCGGGCGCGGCGCGGAGGTCGCCGATCGTCTCAAACAGCGGCACGATGGGAAGGGCGCAGACTTCGGTGCCGGCGGCATCGAGAAACGCGCCGCCCTCTTTGGCGAGGACATAGGCGCCGAGGATGTCGTCCACCGACCTTGTCATCGACAGGATGAAGGAGCCGATGGCGTCGCGGTCGAATGTGCGGCGCGCCGCCGCGCCTTGCGCGAACATGTCGATCACTTCGGAGGCTTCTGGCGGGAGTTCGGCAATAAGGTGCGGGCCGGTCAGCGGACGCGCGAGCGCGCGGTAGAGCCAGGCGCGCCATTCGCGGCTGCCGATCTCGGGCGGGCTGTCGTCGCCGTGACCCGCCGTCGCCCACCACAGGGCCCGGAGCGCCGCGGTGGTCTTGGTGGAATTTTCGCGCAGGTCGAGGCGCACGGTGGAAAAGCGGAAGATTTCAACAGCGCGCCTGACCGGGCGCATTAGATCGGCGGCGATCGAAGGACTGCCCGCCTCTTCGAGCGCGCGTTCGACGGTGCGGAGATCGAGGATCAGCTCGTCGGCGCTCTCATAGGCCGGCCCGAGGGCGCCGATGTCCCGCCCCTCGACGAGGGCGAGCCTCGCATCGAGCTTGTGCAGCACGATCGAAAGGAACTGACGATAGGGCTCGCCCGGGTTCCGCGCCTTGATCCGCTCCTCCTCGCCGCTCGCCTCAAGCGCCTGAGCAAGCTCGGCGTGAAAGCCCGGCGGCATCGGAAGCGCCCGTTCGGTAATGGAGAGCGACCGGGCCAGGTTGAGAATCCGCTCGCGATAATGCCGGAGCGAGGCAAGCGCGTTCTGGCGCAAGGTCCAATCGGTCACGCCCGTTCGCACCGACGGATTGCCGTCGCGGTCGCCGCCGATCCACGATCCGAATTGGAGGAACGGCGGCAGCTCGAAATCGACGCCCGGATAGTTCTTGCCGAGCGCCCGATCGACCAGGTCCAACAGCTCCGGCGCCTTCTCGAAAATCGTCTCGTAGAAGAAATGCAGGCCGCGGGCGACTTCGTGCTGCACCGTGGGCTTCTCCAGATGCAGTTCGCCCGTCATCCACACGAGCTCGATCTGATCGCGGAGCGCGTCGATCAGCGCGGTCCGTTCGCGCTCGGTCCAGCGCGGAAATTCCAGCTCGAACAACAGGAGATAGATCTTCCGGTATTTTTCCAGAACCGTGACGCGCTTCGATTCGGTCGGATGGGCGGTGATGACCGGCCGGATGCGCAAGCTCGAGAGCAGCCCCTGGACATCTTGCGGCCCGGCGCCGTCTTGCGCCGCTTCGGCGATGACGTGGTCGAAGGTGCCGCGGAGCGCCGCGCGCCCGCGTTCGCGCTCGATGTGACGGCGCCGGCGCATGGCCGCGTTCTCTTCGGCGATGGACAAAAGCTGGAACCAGATGCCTTGCGCCTGAAGCGCCCGCGCCAGGAGCTGAGGCGGAAAGCTCGCGATATCGGCGCGGCCGGCAAGGATCGGCTCGATCTCAGGCTCATGCCGGCGAACCACCTCGATGAGGAGCCGGAACAGGAGGTCGGCAGCGCCTTCGGGCGAAGTCCCGCCGATGACAGCCTCATGCGGCTCGGGCTCGCGGGGAGACGGCTTCTGCTCCTTGTTCATCGCAATCGATGGGGCTCCGAGGCGCGGCGATCGGCTGGCGATATAGAATTGGCCGGCGTCCGGGACCACAGGGCAAGGCGCGGAAACACCGCGCCCCAACCCTCCCGGTCAATCCGGGGAACCGGCCGTCTTGGCCGGGTCCAGCCACGCCTACGCTCGCACGGCGCTCTCACCGGGAGGCCAGGACCCCCGCGACCGTCGAGCCGAATTCGCTCGGATTGGGCGCAACCGTAAGTCCGCAGGCGCGCATGATCTCGGCCTTCTCGGCCGCGCTGTCGCCGGCGGCCGAAATGATGGCGCCGGCATGGCCCATGCGCCGTCCCTTTGGCGCGGTGAGCCCGGCGACGAAGCCGATCACAGGCTTCGACATGTTGTCCTTGATCCACGCCGAGGCCTCGGCCTCCTGCGGGCCGCCGATCTCGCCGATCATGAGCACCGCTTCGGTCTCCGGGTCCTCCTCGAACAGAGCGAGATGGTCAAGGAAAGACGAGCCGTTGATGGGATCGCCGCCGATGCCGACCGAGGTCGAGATGCCGATGCCTTTCGCCTTCATCTGCGAGGCGGCCTCGTAGCCGAGCGTGCCCGAGCGCGAAATCACGCCCACCTTGCCTTGCAAATAGATGTGGCCCGGCATGATGCCGAGCATGGCCTTGCCGGGGCTGATGATGCCGGCGCAATTCGGCCCGACCATCATCGGCCGGCGGTCCTTCGGGTAGCGCATCATGTAGCGCTTCACCCGCATCATGTCCTGCGCGGGGATGCCGTCGGTGATGGAGCAGATCAGCCGGACGCCGGCGTCGGCCGCTTCCATGATGGCGTCGGCGCAGAAGGCGGGCGCGACGAAGGTGATGGTGGTCGTGGCCCCGGTCGCCTTCACCGCCTCTTTCATGGTGTTGAACAGAGGCCGGTCGAGGTGGGTTTGGCCGCCTTTGCCGGGCGTGACGCCGCCGACCACGTTGGTGCCGTAGGCGATCATCTCCTTCGCGTGGAAGGTGCCCTTGTCGCCGGTCATGCCTTGCACGAGGACCGGCGTGGTTTCGTCGATCAGAATACTCATGTCTCTCTCCCGATCCTCAACGACTTACGCTGCAAGCCGGCCCTGGCAGGCGGCCACGGCCTTCTCGGCGGCTTCGGCCAGGGTCTCGGCGGTGATGAGCTTGAGACCGCTCTCCGCCAGAATCCTGCGCCCCTCTTCGACATTGGTGCCGGCCAGCCGCACCACCATCGGCACCGTGACGTCAACCGTCTCGTAGGCCTGGACCACGCCCTTGGCGACCCAATCGCAGCGATTGATGCCGGCAAAGATGTTGACGAGCACGGCCTTCACCTTGGCGTCCGACAGGACGAGCTTGAGCGCGGTCGCGATGCGCTCAGGCGACGCGCCGCCGCCCACGTCGAGAAAGTTCGCGGGCGTGCCGCCGGCGTGCTTGATCATGTCCATGGTCGCCATGGCGAGACCTGCGCCATTGACGATGCAGCCGATCTCGCCGTCGAGCCCGATATAGTTGAGATTGTGCTCGGCGGCTTGCGCCTCGCGCGGGTCCTGCTGCGAAGGATCGTGCATGTCGGCGACGTTGTGGCGCCGGAACAGCGCGTTGTCGTCGAACGACATCTTGGCGTCGAGCGCGACCACGCGGTCGTCCTTGGCGACCACGAGCGGATTGATCTCGAGCATGATGGCGTCGCAATCGCGGAAGGCGCGATAGGCGTTCATGATGGTCGAAACCGCGCTCTGCGCCTGCTTGATGCTGAGGCCGAGCTGGAAGGCAAGCTCGCGCGCCTGAAAGGCCTGTAAGCCGACGGCCGGCTCGACCAGCACCTGGAGAATGGCCTCGGGCTCGTCCTTGGCAATCTCCTCGATCTCCATGCCGCCGCGCTGCGAGGCGATGACGCGGATGCGCTCGGCTTTGCGGTCGAGCACGAAGCCGAGATAGAGCTCGCGATCGAAGGGCTCGGCCACTTCGATATAGACGCGCTGCACGGGCTTTCCTTCCGGGCCGGTCTGGATGGTGACGAGCCGCTTGCCGAGCATGCCGGCGGCAGCGTCGCGCACCTCGTGATAGGTCTTGCACAATTTGATGCCGCCGGCCTTGCCGCGCGCGCCGGCGTGAATCTGCGCCTTAACCGCCCAGTTCCAGCCGCCGAGTTCGGTCGCGGCATAGACCGCCTGATCGGGGCTGAAGGCGACTGCACCCTTGGGCACCGGTACGCCGAAACTCGCGAGCAATTCCTTGGCCTGATACTCGTGAACGTCCACCTCGTTTCCTCCCTTACCGGTACTTTTGGGGCACGCGCCCTAAGCTCTAGCTCAATTTGTCCTTGACCACGCCGTAGGCTTTCTCGGTCGCACTCTCCGCCCCTTCTAGCAGCGCATGGAGTTCCTTGAGCTTGGCCTCTGCGAAAATCTTATCCGTTATCATTCTTGCATTGGTGAAAACATTCAAGGCGGCGCTTCGCAGTGCAGCATAAGCGGCCAGCACGGCGACGCCCGCGTCGGAAATCACGTTGAGATTGCCCTTGTCGGATGCGATAGCGGCAAGGTCGATCACCTCACGGGCCGCGTGGCAGCAGCGCAAGGGAACCTCGGTCGCCTGCTTCAGCGCGGCTTGGATCGCCTTCTCGCGCGCGGCCTTGTCCGCATCGCTCTCCTTGGCCATGCCGTAGGCCGCCATCACCGCGTCGAACGCCGTGACGTCGTCCTCGATCATGCCGGTTAGCTTCAACCGCAGCGCCTCGGACTTGGCGAGCACGTCCTTCATCTCGCCCTCGACCTCGGCATATTTCTTTTTGCCGATCGTCAGGTTGCACACCATGCTGACCAGCGCAGCTCCCATGGCGCCGATGATGGCGGCGGCGCTGCCGCCTCCGGGCGTCGCGGCCTGACTGGCAAGCGCGTCGAGAAACGGCTCGACGGCGGTGTCCTTGATCTTCGCCATCAGGCCATCTCTTTCGCGAGCGCGTAGATCTCCTCGGCGTCGAACACGGCGTCGGAGCTTTCGAACAGCCGGCCGATGCAGGCGCGATGCAGCTTCAGCTTGAGCCCGCCGATGCCGAGCGCGCCGAACACGATCTTGCCGTCGCGGTCCTTGCCCTTGTCGGTGGCTTCGATGCCTTGGATTCCGAGCGGCGGTTGCGCGTTGACATCGGCGATCATGCGGATCTTGGGATTGTTCTGCCAGTCTTCGGCCTTCAGGAGCTGCATGCCGATGGCGCCCGCGGCGAAGACGACATCGGCATCCTTCACCGCCTTGGCGCGGGAGGCATCGTCGGGGGCCGCGATCGCCGCGACCTTCACTCCGAACCGCTGCTCGATCGCCTTGGCGGCCATTTCGGCGCGGTCTTGCGTGCGCGAAGTGATCGTGACGTCGGCGCCCTCCTGGCCGAAGAAGGCGGCGGCGCGCATGCCGACGGGGCCGGTGCCGGCGAGCACCACGGCCTTCTTGCCCTTGAGCTTGCCCGCCTTGGCGAGCAGCGCCACGCCCGCCGCCGCGGTCGTGTTGGAGCCGTTCGAATCGAGCATCACCGAGACGCGGAAAGGTCCGAAGAATTTCTTCTTCACCGCCCCGAGCACCGCCTCGCCCTTGGTCATGTCGCCGCCGCCGATGAAGATCGCGGTGTTCTGCTTGTCCTTGCCGCCGCGGGTGAAGATCGTGCCGTCGACGAGCGCGCCGACATTGTCGGGGGTCACGTTGGCATAGCCCGCGACCCGGTCGGCGCCGCCGTCATAGGCGACCACGGTGTCGAACACGCTTGCGTAGGGGTCGGTGTCGAACAGGAACAGGAGCTTCTTCATGCGCTCACTCCACGAGATTCTGGGGCTTGCCCGCCACGAACGCTTCGACGTTGTCGATGAGCTGGTCGGCGAGGATCTGCATCGCCTCCTGGCTCGCCCAGGCGACGTGAGGGGTGATGATGAGATTGGGCAGCTTGAGGTCGAGAAGGATGTTGCCGTCCTTGGGCGGCTCAACGGTCAGCACGTCGAAGCCCGCGCCGGCGATGGTGCCGTTCTTCAGCGCCTCGGCCAGCGCTGCCTCGTCCACCAGTCCGCCGCGCGCGGTGTTGATGAGGATGGCGGTCGGCTTCATCATCTTGAGCTCCTTGGCGCCGAACATGTTCTTGGTTTCCGGCGTGAGGGGCATGTGCAAGGTGATGACGTCGCTTTCCTTGATGAGCGTGTCGAGATCGACCAGACCCGGCTGCGGCACCACATCGTAGGGAAGTATCCGCATGCCAAGCGCCGCGGCGCGCTTGCCAACCTCCTTGCCTATCGCGCCGTAGCCGACGATGCCGATGGTCGAGCCGGCGATGTCGCGGATGGGGTGGTCGAAGAAACAGAATTGCTGCGACTTGTTCCAACGCCCGGCGCGCACGTCGTCAATATAGGCGGGCAAGTTGCGCCTGAGGGCGAACATCAGCGCGAGAACATGCTCGGGCACGGTGTTGAAGGCGTAGTTGCGGATGTTGACGACCGCGATGCCGTTTTGCTTGCAATAGGCCTTGTCGACCACGTCGGTGCCGGTCGCCGCGACCGCGATCAGCTTCAGCTTCGGCAATTGCTTCAGCGTCTCGGCTCGCATCGGCACCTTGTTGATGATGGCGATGGTCGCGTCCTTGAGACGCTCCACCACGTCGCTCGCGGACCAGGTCGATTGATATTCCCGGTAGCTGTGCGGGAAGTTGGGCTTGCGGACCTTGGCGTCCACCGACTCTCGATCGAGGAATACGATCGCGTGCTGCACGGAACTTGAACCTCTGTTGTTGGCGCGGGACGGGGACCGTCACGCGACATGCCTCACCCTCCCCGGAGCTTGCCGCTCTCCGCCCCGGAGACCTTGACCAAAAATCAAGACGCGCGAGACGTTCGCCCCGCGCCGCCTCTCATTCGGCGGCAATCCTCGTTTCGGTCGCCGTCGCGGCGTCGCGGAACGCTCCTTGCGCCGCCGCGACGCCCGAGCCGAGCTCGACTTCGATGCCCACGTCGCGCATCGCCATTTCGGCGCCCGCGATGGCGCCGAGTAGCATCAGCTCGTTCAAATCGCCAAGATGCCCGATGCGGAACAGCTTGCCGGCCACCTGCGACAGTCCGGCGCCGAGCGCGAGATTGTAGCGGCGATAGGCCCGGTCGATCACGTCGGCGCCGTCGAACCCGGCCGGCACCATGATCGCGGTCACGGTGTCGGAATGCCATTTCGGCTCCTTGGCGCAGAGCTTGAGCCCCCACGCCTCGACTGCGGCGCGGGCGCCTTCGGCGAGGCGGTGGTGCCGCGCAAAAACATTGTCGAGCCCTTCCTCGCGCAGCATGGCGAGGGCCTCGCGCAAGCCGTGGAGCAGCGGCAGGGCCGGGGTATAGGGGAAGTAGCCGGTCGCGGGCGCCCGCATCTGATCGGCAAAATCGAAATAGGAGCGGCGGCACGTTGCGTCCTTCATCGCGGCAACGCCCTTCTGGCTCGCGCACACGATGCCGAGCCCCGCGGGCAGCATGAGGCCTTTCTGCGAGCCGGTGATGGCGAGATCGACGCCCCACTCGTCCATGCGAAAGTCGATGCTTCCGATCGAGCTTACCCCGTCGACATAGAGCAGCGCCGGATGGCGGGCGGCGTCGATGGCGCGCCGCACCGCGGCGACGTCGCTGGTGACGCCGGTCGCTGTCTCGTTATGGACCACCATGACGCCCTTGATGGCGTGAGCCTTGTCGGCGCGAAGCGCCTCCTCGATCCGCTCGGGGCTCGCGCCCGTGCCCCACTCCTCTTCCTGGACGATGACTTCGAGGCCATGGCGCCGGGCGAGCTCGATCCAGAGATGGCTGAATTGGCCGAAGCGGGCGGCGAGCATCTTGTCGCCGGGCGAGCGGGTGTTGGTGAGCGCGCATTCCCAAGCGCCGGTGCCGCTCGAGGGAAGAATGACGACGTCGCCCCTCTCGGTCTTGAAGACCTGCCTCAGGCCGTCATAGAGGGGCTTGGTCAGCTTGGGAAAGTCGGAGGAGCGATGGTCCTCCATGGCGACATGCATGGCGCGCAAGATGCGGTCGGGGACATTGGTCGGGCCCGGGACGAACAGAAAGTTGCGCCCGGGTCGTCTTGCTTCGGCCATAGTCGCTTCCCCTTGGAAATCCTGCCGCAATATTGCTTGGGATTGGTGTCGGCTCGTGAAAACAGGGTGTTAGCGTCAGCGCTTCTGGCTGGCAACCCCTTTCGCGCCTAGAACAATCCGGTGATCCGGCCGTCGGCCCCGAGCTTGATATTGTCCGCCGCCGGAACCTTGGGCAGCCCCGGCATGGTCATGATGTCGCCGCAGATGACCACGACGAACTCCGCGCCCGCCGACAGCCTGACCTCGCGGATCGGGATGATGTGCCCGAGCGGCACGCCCTTGGCGTCGGGGTTGGTGGTGAAGCTGTACTGGGTCTTGGCCACGCAGATCGGGAACCGGCCGAAACCCTCCTTTTCCAGCTCGGCGAACCGGTCGCGCACGCTCTTGTCGGCGGTGATGTCCTCGGCGCCGTAGATTTCCTGGGCGATCGTGCGGGTCTTGTCCCAGAGCGACATGTGGTCGGGGTAGAGCGGACGGAAGTCGCTCGGCTTCTCCGCGATGGTGCGGACCACGACGCGGGCGAGGTCGGTGGCGCCCGCCCCGCCTTCGGCCCAGTGATCGGCCATCACGCATTCTGCCCCGATCGTCGAGCAGAGGCGCTTGATAAGCGCGATCTCGGCCTCGGTGTCGCTCGAGAAGCGGTTGACCGACACGACCACCGGCACGTGGTACTTGCGAATATTCTCGACATGGCGCTCGAGATTGACGAAGCCCGTTTCCAGAGCGGCGAGGTTCTCACGCTTCAGCGCGTCCTTGGCCACCCCGCCATGCATCTTGAGCGCCCTGATGGTGGCGACCACCACGGCGCAAGCGGGCTTGAGCCCGGCCTTCCGGCATTTGATGTCGAAGAACTTCTCCGCGCCGAGATCGGCGCCGAAGCCCGCTTCCGTCACGACGTAGTCGGCAAGCTTGAGCGCGGCCTTGGTCGCGATCACCGAATTGCAGCCATGGGCGATGTTGGCGAACGGGCCACCATGAATGAAGGCCGGGTTGTTCTCGAGCGTCTGCACCAGGTTCGGCGCGAGCGCGTCCTTGAGCAGCGCGGCCATCGAGCCTGCCGCCGAGAGGTCCGCGGCGGTCACGGGCTTCTTGTCGCGAGTCTGACCGACCTGGATCTGGCCAAGACGCCGCTGGAGGTCGGCGAGGTCGGCGGCGAGACAGAAAATGGCCATCACCTCCGAGGCCACGGTGATGTCGAAGCCGGCCTCGCGGGGGAAGCCGTTGGCGGCGCCGCCGAGCGAGGAGACGATCGAGCGGAGCGCCCTATCGTTCATGTCAACGGCGCGGCGCCACGTCACGCGGCGAACGTCGATGTCGAGCTTGTTGCCCCAATAGACGTGATTGTCGATCAGCGCCGCGAGCAGATTGTTGGCGGCGCCGATGGCGTGAAAGTCGCCGGTGAAGTGCAGATTGATGTCTTCCATCGGCACGACTTGGGCGTAGCCGCCGCCGGCCGCGCCGCCCTTCACCCCGAAACAGGGTCCGAGCGAGGGCTCGCGAATGCAAACGATGGCCTTCTCGCCGATGGCGTTCAGCGCATCGCCGAGACCGACCGTGGTCGTCGTCTTGCCTTCGCCGGCGGGCGTCGGCGTGATGGCGGTGACGAGGATCAGCTTGCCGTCGGGGCGCCTCCCGAGCGAGGCGATGTAGTCGAGCGAGACCTTGGCCTTGTAGTGCCCGTAAGGCAGCAGGCTCTCGGCCGGAATGCCGAGCGTCTCGGCCGCGACCTCGAGAATGGGCCGCATCTCGGCGGCCTGGCTGATCTCGATGTCGGACTTCGGGTTCTTGTGCTGATCGTGCGAACGCTTGGCGGCACTCTCACGCGACTGAACTGACATTAGCCTTACGCCCCCGGACTTGCGGAAGTAGAGCAGAGGAATGGGCAAGGTAATTCATTCACTTGGCCCATGACAACGGTGTTCAGGCGTCACCGTGCGTCACCCTCTGTATCGTTTTCTCGGGAATTCTGGGTTGATGGCATCCGCTTGGTCACCGGCTGTGACCGGCCTTTTTCCCCTGTTCGGTGCCAATTCCGGTGCCAACTCTGGGGTTGGGTATTCACTGGGTCACCAACCGTCACCGCTTCAGCCTGACCCTTCGCCCCCGTCGGTGACGCCGAGGAACGTTAGGCGGCGGGGCGCTGACGCGTCCGATGGTCAGGTATCGTCGCGAGGACCACCTCGGTTAGCGCGTCAAAATCCACGTGTCCTGGGCCAAGCATACGTGCGACGCCGAAGATTTTCTTGCGTAGCGTCTCC
>DASTKZ010000152.1:0-38049 GCA_035715445.1 Methyloceanibacter sp. | reverse complement strand
GAAATAGCCGTGGAAGTTCTCTTCGGCGGTGAGGTAGGTGCCCCACGGCGTGACGCCGCCGGCGCAATTGTTGAGCGTGCCGAGAATGTTGCCGCCGGAGGGATCGGCGCTCGTCCGCATCCGCGCGTGTCCCGCCGCCGGCCCATCGACCGTCATCTGGGTGTTGGCCGGGCTGATGCGGCGATTGTATTTGCCTTCGAGCACGGGGCGCCAACCCTCATCCCCGCGCGCAATCTCAACAATGGTAACGCCGTGCGCCGCCATCTCGATCGCGACGAGCTCGGCGGTCATGTCGGGAAAGCAGATCAGGTCCTGGCGCACGAGGCCGGGGAACATGATCTCTTCATTGGTGTATTCATGGTTGACGCAGAGAAGGCCGCGCTTTTCCGTCTCATCGAGCGGAAAGAAGGCGATGTAGTCGTTGTTGTAGCCGAACTGCTTCAGTTGCGCGTCCACGCTCTGCCGCAACGGATCGAACCGAGGCGAGTCGGGAAAGAGCGGATCGCCCCAGCGGAGCAGCACGTCCGCCCGGTAGCCTTCGGCGACATGGTGAGTGCCATCGACGCCGGCGGTGACTTCGGCGAAGGCGAAGCGGTCGGGCGCGTCTTCGGCGCGCGCCGGGGACGAAGCGAGAAGCGACGGGCCGAACAGCGCCGCGCTTGCGGCCGCGCCGAGCGTGCCGCGCAGCACAGCGCGGCGGCTGTAGCGCCGCAAGATGAGGTCGCCGATCGTGTCGCCTCGCGCCGGGCTCAGCGGCGCATTGTCATGCGCCTCATACGCCTCGGCCCTGTTGCAGAAGCCGTCGGTTTTCGCCATATGCCAGTCCTGAAGTGGGGCGGAGGGTTTTACGCCCCCACCGTAACAGATTTGCGAAATGGAACCGCGCGATGGCAGCTGAGGCCCCGATTTGCGATTTCGGCTGGAAGGCGCCCCCGTTCTGCCTTCCCGGCGTGGACGGCAAGACCTACAGCCTCGACCAGGTGAAGGGGCCTAACGGCACGCTGGTGATGTTTATCTGCAATCACTGTCCTTACGTGAAGGCGGTGATCGACCGCATCGTGCGCGATGTCGAGGAGCTGCGCGGGCTTGGCGTCGGCGCCGTCGCCATCTCCTCCAACGACGCCGTGCACTACCCCGAGGATTCCTTCGACAACATGATGCGCTTTGCCGCAGACCATGGCTTCACCTTTCCCTATCTCTATGACGAGAGCCAGGAGGTCGCCCGCGCCTACGATGCCGCCTGCACGCCCGATTTCTACGGCTTCAATTCCAAGCTCGAGCTGCAATATCGTGGGCGCCTCGACGAGAGCCGGAAAGAGGCAGCGCCTCCGGGCGTCCGCCGCGATCTCTTCGAAGCGATGAAAGAGATCGCACAGACTGGGCGCGGTCCCCGCGAGCAGATCCCCTCGATCGGCTGCTCGATCAAGTGGAAGGCCGCCTGATCGCGCGTCCCGCTCTGAGCCGGCGTTAACCCTCAATTAAGCCTACCGCTTTCCCGTTTGTTTACGCGCGCTCCCCAAAATTCGTCTGAAACGCGGGGGGAGTTTGTTGCGATGGTAATTCGTTACGCGGCCTTGGCGGCGCTTGGGGCGGCCTCGATCTGGGCGCTTCTCACCGTTGGCGCCAGCAACGGTCAATGGCTCGTGGCCGACGCCGAGCAGGTGGGGGGCGAGCAGGGGCTTTTCCTCGTGCTGCTTGCGGTCATCGCCGCGCTCATGACGTTTTCGCTCGGGCGGTTCCTGGTCTCGGGCAGGCCGCCGATGGTCGATAGCTGGTACGCCGAGCACAAGCATTGGATCTACGTGATCCTGGGGGGAGGCCTGCTCTACGCGGCGTATGTGCTGACGTAAGCGATTGGAGCTTTGGGGGAGCCTGGCGGGGATCTTCCTGCCGCGACGACGGGGGATTGCGGAGGAAGGTTCCTAAAGACCGGGCTCAAAGGTAGGGGCGGCCACCCACGAGAGTTGGCCGCCCCAACTTTTTTTGGCGAAACGGATCGCGCCCTAGCAGCTGTAATACATGTCGAACTCGATGGGGTGGGGGAACATCTCGAAGCGTTCCACCTCCTCCATCTTTAGCTCGAGATAGGAGTCGATCGCGTCGTCGGTGAAGACGTTGCCCTTCTTGAGGAAGGCGCGGTCCTTGTCGAGCTCTTCGCAGGCCTGGCGCAACGAGCCGCACACGGTCGGCACCTTCTCCAACTCCTCCGGCGGCAAGTCGTAGAGGTTCTTGTCGATGGGATCGCCCGGGTTGAGCTTGTTCTCGATCCCGTCGAGGCCGGCCATGAGCATGGCGGCGAAGGCTAGATAGGGATTGGCGGCGGGATCGGGGAAGCGTACCTCGACGCGCTTGGCCTTCGGTCCCGAACCGAGCGGAATGCGGCATGATGCGGAGCGGTTACGCGAGGAATAGGCTAGCAGCACCGGCGCTTCGTAGCCCGGCACCAGACGCTTGTACGAATTGGTGGTTGGGTTGGTGAAGGCGTTCAACGCCTTGGCGTGCTTCAGGATGCCGGCGATGTAGTGCAGCGCCGCCGGCGACAGGTCGGCATATTTATCGCCCGCGAAGACCGGCGTCGAGCCCTTCCAGATCGACTGGTGGGTATGCATGCCCGAGCCGTTGTCGCCGTAGACCGGCTTCGGCATGAAGCAAGCGGTCTTGCCGTAAGCCTGCGCCACCTGGTGGATGACGTATTTGTAGATCTGCATGGCGTCGGCGGTCTTCACCAGCGGGCCGAACTTGATGCCGAGCTCGTGCTGGGCGGCGCCCACTTCGTGGTGATGCTTCTCGGTGACGACGCCCATGTCGGCCATCGTCGCCAGCATCTCCGAGCGGAGGTCTTGCGCCGAGTCGACCGGCGGCACGGGGAAGTAGCCGCCTTTGGTCCGCGGCCGGTGTCCGAGATTGCCCATCTCGTACTCGGTGTCGGTGTTGGTCGGCAGCTCCATCGAGTCGATCTTGTAGGTGCAGTTGAACGGCTCGGCGGCGAAGCGGACGTCGTCGAAGACGAAGAACTCGGCCTCGGGGCCGAACACGGCGGTATCGCCGACGCCGGTCTGCTTCAAATAGCTTTGCGCCTTGCCGGCGATCGAGCGCGGGTCGCGCTCATAGGGCTCGTTGGTCAAGGGCTCGAGCACGTCGCAGAAAATGGCGAGCGTGTTCATGGCGAAGAACGGGTCCTTCACCGCCGAACTCGGGTCGGGCATGAGCTTCATGTCCGACTCGTTGATGACCTTCCAGCCCGCGATCGAGGACCCGTCGAACATGATGCCGTCGGTGAAGGCTTCCTCGTCCATGATCTTCGCGTCCATGGTCACGTGCTGCATCTTTCCGCGCGGATCGGTGAAGCGTAAATCCACGAACTGAATCTCTTCGTCCTTTATCTTCTTCGTCACACTCTTGGCGTCTGCCATCGTTCTCCCCTGTCACTTGGGTTTATGAAATGCCGCCGTTCCTGGTGGCGGCGAAAACTCGATCCCGCCGGCACATGCCGGCTTCGCGGCCGTCCTCCTCAGATGGCGTCATTCCCGGTCTCGCCGGTCCGGATGCGCACGGCCTCTTCCACGTTCGACACGAAGATCTTCCCGTCGCCGATGCGGCCAGTCTTGGCCGAGGCGATAATCGCTTCGATTGCCTTCTCCACCATGTTGTCGCCGAGCACGAGCTCGAGCTTCACCTTGGGGAGAAAGTCCACGACATATTCGGCGCCGCGATAGAGTTCGGTGTGGCCCTTTTGCCGTCCGAAGCCTTTGGCCTCGGTCACGGTGATGCCTTGGAGCCCGATTTCCTGCAGGGCCTCTTTCACCTCATCAAGCTTGAAGGGCTTGATGATCGCTTCGATTTTTTTCATTGTTCTCTAGAACCTCCCGGAACAGGAAAAGGACGCTTCAGGCCCGCGCCCTTCCGTCCGTCATTCGCCCAACCGACGCCCTCAAAGCATGCCCCATGCCAATCCTCAAGGGGCGAGTTTTACCTTACGTTTCAAAACCTTGTGGGGGCTGTGCGGAGTGTGCCTGCGGCGGGAAACGGAGGAATGCTCAAGCCGTGAACTCTATGCACAAAAAATAAGCAGATTTCCAATTCTTTGTCTTGAGTATCCATTCCGTGTCTATGAGGCGCGGAGAGACCATGATTGAGCTTCTGACGGCCGAGGAAATGGCGCGCGCCGACACGCTCGCCGTCGCGGGCGGCGTTGCCGGCGCGACGCTGATGGAGAACGCGGGCAGCGCCGTTGCCGAAGACGTCGCGCGCCGCTTCCCTGACGCCGGCGCCATCGCCGTCCTGTGCGGTCCCGGCAATAACGGCGGCGACGGTTTCGTCGCCGCGCGCCATCTCCAAGAGCGGGGGTACAAGGTGAGCCTCGGCTTCGACGGCTACGAAGCGCGCTTGCCGGCCGACGCCGCCGCCATGGCCAAGCGCTATGATGGAACGCGGCAGCCGCTCGACGCTGCCATGACCGCGGGCGCGGATGTAGTGGTTGACGGCCTGTTCGGTGCCGGGTTGGCCCGCCCGATCGAGGGCAAGCTTGCGCGCCTGATCGAGAGCGTCAACGCATCGAACTTGCCCGTCATTGCCATCGACGTGCCGAGCGGCATCGACGGCACGACGGGAGAGGTGAGGGGAACGGCCATCCGCGCCATGGCCACCGTGACATTCTTTCGCCTGAAGCCGGGCCACCTCCTTTTGCCGGGGCGGCTCCATTGCGGGGAGGTCCGCCTCGCCGATATCGGCATCCCGGCGAGCGTTCTTGGCCCGATTGCGCCCAAGACCTTCGCCAACGAGCCTCCGCTCTGGCGCGCCGAGTTTCCTTGGCCGCGGCCGGAGAGCCACAAATATGCGCGCGGGCACGCGGTCGTCGTGTCGGGGCCTGTCTATAGCACCGGCGCCGCGCGGCTCGGCGCGCGAGGCGCGCTCCGCATCGGCGCGGGGCTCGTCACGGTTGCCTCCCCTCGCGACGCGCTTGAGGTCAATGCCGCCGAGCTGACCGCGATCATGGTGCGCGAGGCGGACGACGCGCGCTCGCTCGGGGCACTCCTGTCCGACCGGCGCAAGAACGCTGTCCTGATCGGACCCGGCCTCGGCGTCGGCGAGCGCACCAAGGACATGGTCCTCGCGGCGCTTCGCTCCGATGCCGCGCTCGTGCTCGACGCCGATGCAATTACGTCCTTTGCCGAAGAGCCTCACGAGCTGTTTGCCGGGATTGCCGCGCGCGCCGCGTCCGTTGCGCTCACCCCGCATGACGGGGAGTTCGCGCGCCTGCTCCCCGACCTCCTCGCCCTGCCGAAACTCGAGCGGGCGAGGAGGGGCGCCACCCGCGCGGGCGCGATCCTCGTGCTGAAAGGCGCCGACACCGTGGTTGCCGCGCCCGACGGCTTCGCCTCGATCAACGCCATGACGAGCCCGTTCCTGGCGACAGCGGGGAGCGGCGATGTGCTTGCAGGCATGATTCTTGGGCTCCTCGCTCAAGGGATGCCCGCCTTCCAAGCGGCGAGCGCCGCCGTGTGGCTGCACGGGGCCGCTGCCGCCGCTTTCGGCCCGGGCCTTATCGCTGAGGACCTGCCTGAGACATTGCCAATGGTGCTTCGCGGGCTGCGGGCATCGGCTAAAACCGAGGGACCGGCCGCAACCGCATGACCCTTGAGTTGACACAGTCGGGCCTTATGAACGACATGGAGGGGGACGCTCCGGGGATAGCCGCCTGACCATCGCCATGAACCGTTCGCAGTTCCGACTTTGCTTGCTGCTTTCGGCCCTCCTTGCCGGCGCCGCGCCTCTCGCGCGCGCCGAGGACTTGACGCTGCTGCGCGCGCGCGAGGCGGCGGCGGCGATGATACGCGGGCAATACGACAAGGCGATCGCCACTTACGACGAGGCCCTGACCGCGCCCGAAATGGCCGACTTTATTAAGGCGAGCCTCTATGCCGATCGCGGCGTCGCCAAGTGGCGCGCGAACAATACCAAGGCGGCGATCGACGATTTCAACACCTCGATCCAGCTCTCGGCCGACAACGCCGCCGTGTACAACAATCGCGGCAACGCGCTCATGGATTTGGGCCATCCGGACGAGGCGGTGAAGGATTTCGACCGGGCGATCGCGCTTTCGCCCAATTACGGCGCCGCCTACAACAATCGCGGCAATGCCCGCGTGGCGCTCGGTCAGCACAATCTCGCCTTTCAGGATTTTCGCAAAGCGGTGGAGCTGATGCCGCAGAGCGCGGTGCCGTTCAACGGCCGCGGCATGGCCCATGCCGAGTTGAAGCGCTACCACGCCGCCGTGCGCGACTTGAGCCGCGCCATCAGCCTTAACCCGAAATATGTGGCGGCCTATCGCCACCGCGCCGACGCGTATCTCGCGCTCGGCATGTACCGCGAGGCGGTGGCCGACGCGACCCAAGTGCTCACGCTCGAACCCGACGTGCCGAACCCCGACATTCTTTTTCTGCGCGCCCGGGCCAATACCGGCGACAAGAAGCTCAATTTCGCCCTCGACGATCTCAACAAGGTCATCGAGAACAAGCCCGACCTGGTCGATGCCTATATCGAGCGCGCCATCGTGTTCGTCCAGGCGAGGCGCTCCGAGGACGCTATCGGCGACCTTAACCGCGCCCTCGAGCTCGACCCTCAGAACGTGCGGGCCTACGCCGTGCGCGCTTCGGCGAAGCTTCAAGCCGAGACCAATGACGATGCGCTCTATGACGTCAACCAGGCGCTTCAGCTCGCCGCGACCGATCCTTTGGCGCTCCGCGTGCGCGGCAACATTTACGAGGCGCTGCAACGCCCCGACGAAGCGATTGCCGATTACCGCGCCGCTCTTGCCCAAGACCCGTTCCAATCCGAGAGCCGCGAGGCGCTCCAGCGCCTCAAGCAAGAGGTGCCGGCCGAGGAGGGCCGCATTCTAGGCGAGCCAGTCGCGGGTTGGGTGATCAAGGAACCGCAGCCCGGACGCTATATCGCCAGCAATCCGAAATACCCGGCGCTCCGGACGGAGCTCGAAATGTTCGGCACCGGCACGCCGAAGATCCTGGAGTGGAAGCAGCTCAAGGACGCTCTCACCGGCATTGGCCTCCTGAAATACTACGCCGGCGATTTCGGCGACGCCGCCGCGACGAGCCTCGAATATGTCGCCGTGATCGATACGCGCGCCAACAAGGTCATTGCGGTTGAGCCTCATGCATGGGGCGAGGCGACCGCCCAATGGAATTGGCAGGCCGTGTCCGTGGTCGTGACCGATCCCGACGGAAACGCCAACGAGATTCAGCTTCGCAAGGCGCGAAAGGCGCCGGTCGCGCGCGACGATTTCTGGAGCTTCGAGCAGCCTGGCGGCGCGCCTCCCGAGGGCCGGCGCGCGGCCCGTCGCGGAGCTGGCGGCGGTGGCGGCGGCATGTTCAATTGGCTGTTCCGCTGATGCCGGAGTTCGACTGTCCGCTTCACGCCGGCGGCACTCATTTCCTGGCAAGTGTGCGCGACGCCGCCGAGGCGGAGCTCGCGATCGGCGCCGGGGCCGACATCGTCGACCTCAAGGACCCGGACGCAGGGGCACTCGGCGCTCTTCCATCCGCGACCATCGAGGCTTGCGTCAGGGCGATCGGTGGCCGTGTTCCGGTGAGCGCGACCGTCGGCGACTTGCCGCTTGAGGAGACGAGCATCCGTGCCGCGGTGCTCGCTACGGCCTCGCACGGCGTTGATTACGTCAAGCTCGGTTTGTTTCCTGGGAACGACGCGGAGGGCGCGCTGCAAGGTCTCGCGCCGCTCACGCCCCGCATGCGGCTGATCCTCGTTCTGTTTGCCGACGCTTTGCCGGAATTCGATGCCGTCACGCTCGCGGGCCGGATCGGGGCCGCTGGGCTAATGCTCGACACGATGGGCAAGAACGGCGTCTCGCTGCCTCGCCTTGTCGCGCCGGAACGGCTTCGGGCTTTGATCGCTTCGGTGCAGGCGCGAGGGCTTGCGATCGGTCTTGCCGGATCGCTTGGTGCGGACGACGTGCCGGCGCTGCTTGCGCTCGCTCCCGACCTTCTCGGCTTTCGCGGCGCGCTCTGTCACGGCGGCAGGCGGGGCGAACCGCTCGATCCGGTGCGGGTCGCCGGCATCAGGGCCGCGATCCCGACGGCAGGCGCCGCTTCCCGCCCAGCGAACTTGCCCGATCTCGCCCGGCTCGCTTTGTGCTAGGGATTGGGTGGCGAGAGCGCTTCAAGGAGCCTCGATCATGGCCGAGCCGAAATTGAGGCAGGCGGCGCCGCGCGTG
Source organism: Methyloceanibacter sp. (assembly GCA_035715445.1). Lineage (GTDB taxonomy): Bacteria > Pseudomonadota > Alphaproteobacteria > Rhizobiales > Methyloligellaceae > Methyloceanibacter. The sequence continues at coordinate 29,804 of DASTKZ010000152.1, read as the reverse complement.
GCTCCTAAGGAAGCACGCGTGCCGGACCGCGTGTTCATCCACGATCTCGTGCTCGATATCGAGATTGGAGTGCATCACTATGAGAAGGGCGCGACCCAGCGCGTCCGCTTCTCGGTCGATGTCGATCTGACGCCGGCCTCGCACGCTCTCGACGACGACATCAGCCGCACCTTCGACTACGACACGATCTTCTCCGGCATCAAAGCCATCGTCGCCCGCGGGCATATCAACCTGGTCGAGACCCTGGCCGAGGACGTAGCGCGCCATTGTCTCGCCCATCCGCGCGCGGCGCGCGTCGTGGTGAAGATCGAGAAGCTCGATAAGGAGCCCGGCGCCGTCGGCGTCGAAATCGTCCGCGCCAAGGGAAGCGTCTGAGCAATGACGCGGCCGCTTCCGCGCGCGCGCGTCTCGCTTGCGCCCGGCGCCCACGAAAGGGAATTAATCGTCGTCAAGCTCGGCGGGAGCGTGGTCCGCTCGGGCGAGCTTGCCGCTTGGCTCGAAGCGATCGCGTCGGCGCCGCTTCCGATCGTCGTGGTTCCAGGAGGAGGGGCTTTGGCCGATGAGGTGCGAAGCTGCCAGGCCGCGCTCGGCTTCGGTGATCGCGCCGCTCACCGCATGGCGCTTCTCGCCATGGATCAGGTCGCCTGGGCAGTGGCCGGCTTACGTCAGGGATTTGCCGTCGGCACGACCGAGACCGAGCTTCGCGCCGCGCTCGAGCGCGGCGAGGTGGCGGTGTGGGCCCCTTACGGCCTCGTCGCCGGGCGCGGCGATATCGAGGCATCCTGGCGCCTCACCTCTGACAGCCTTGCGCTCTGGCTCGCAGCCAGGATCGGCGCGTCGCGCTGCTTTCTGGTGAAATCGGTCCGGCGCGAGGGGACGCGCGCGGGCGCCGGCGACCTCGCGCAAGCGGGCGTGGTCGATGCGGCCTTCCCGGCGATGCTGAAAGACGCGGGCGTCCCCGCCTTCCTGCTCGGCCGCGGCGACCAGGAGACCTTCGCCACCGCGCTCGCCGCCGAGGACGAAGGCGCAGGCGGCTGCGCCGCCGTGATCCGGTAAACCAACCACCCCGCTTTAACCCTCGCCCGTCGGGGGAGAGGGTGCCGAGCCCGCCGCAGCTCCCGCGGAGCGAAGGTGCGGCGAGGCGGTGAGGGGGATTTTTTCGTCGACGCCGCTTCGCGGCTTACCCCTCACCACGAGCGCGAAAATGCGCTCGTGTGCTTTCCCCCAAGGGGAGAGCGGCAGATGTGAATTCCAGCGCCTTGTGGTTTCCGTGCCGAGACCGGGTTAGAACGGCGTGGTTGAACGGCGCGAGAGGCGAGATGGCCGAGAGCATCCTGTTCCTGACCGGACACTTGGCGCGAGCGCGGCTCGAGGCGGTGCTGAGCGCCATGAAGGCAAGCTTCGACTGGAAGGTGCTCGACATCGGCGTCAAGGTCGCGGCGCTGATGACCGAGGACATCATCGCAAGGCGCCTGCCTAGCCCGGTCGCCGCCGACAAGGTGATGCTGCCCGGCCGCTGCCGCGCCGACATCGGCCGCCTCGGGAAACGCTTCGGCGTGCCCTTCCTGCGCGGGCCCGACGAGCTCAAAGACATCCCGCTCTTTTTCGGCCGGGAGCGCAAAGCCGCCGACATGAGCCGATACGACATCCGCATCTTCGCCGAGATCGTCGATGCGTCCGCGCTTGCCGTCGAGGCGATCGTCGAACGCGCGAAATCCTATGCCGAAGCCGGCGCCGACGTGATCGATCTCGGTTGCCTCCCCGACACGCCGTTTCCCCATCTTGAAGAGGCAATCGCGGCGCTGAAAGGGACGGGCTACAAAGTCAGCGTCGATTCCGCCGACTCTGACGAGCTTCGCCGCGGCGGCAGGGCGGGCGCCGACTATTTGCTCAGCCTCAGCGAAGCGACGCTCGCGATCGCCGATGAGGTCGCCTCGATCCCGGTGCTCATCCCCAAGGAGCATGGCGACATGGCCTCGCTCTACCGCGCCATGGACGCGCTCGACGCCAAGGGGCGGTCATACCTCGTCGATCCCGTGCTCGATCCCATCAATTTCGGTTTCATGCCCTCGCTTGAGCGCTATGCTCAGGTGAGACGCGAGCGGCCCGACGCAGAGATGCTGATGGGCACGGGCAATTTGACCGAGCTGACCGACGCCGACACGAGCGGCATCACCGCGGTTCTACTCGGCATCGCGTCCGAGCTTCACATCAAGAACGTCCTCGTCGTGCAGGTGAGCCCGCATACGCGCCGCACGGTCGAGGAGCACGACCTCGCGCGGCGCATCATGTATGCGAGCCGCGCCGACGGCGACTTGCCCAAGGATTACGCCGACGGGCTTCTGACGGTGCATGCGCGGCGGCCCTTCCCGCAAACGCCGGACGAAATTGCCGACGGTGCGCGCGAGGTGCGCGACAAGAACTTCCGCATCGAGATCGCCGAGGACGGCATCCACATCTACAATCGCGACGGCCATCACGTGGCGCAGGACGCGCTGTCACTGTTCCCGAAGCTCGGCGTCGATGTCGAAAAGGACGGCGCGCACGCTTTCTATCTCGGCACCGAGCTTGCCAAGGCCGAGATCGCCTTCCGCTTGGCCAAGCGCTACGCCCAGGACGAGCCGCTCGATTGGGGCGTCGCCGCCGACGCGCCGGTCGAGGATGCAACCGTGCTCAAGGCGCCCGGCCACACGCTGATCGCCAAGAAGAAGCGCGAAGCCTCCTGAGGAGCGAGAGTTAGACCGTCATGCCGATGATCCGCGAATGCATCGTGACCACGCTCAGCGAAGAGGGCAAGGTCCATATCGCGCCACTCGGCCTGATCGCCGAGGAGGGGGGCTGGATCATCGCGCCGTTCCGGCCCTCGACCACGCTCGACAATTTGAGCGCCACGCCGTTCGCGGTCGCGAATTTTACCGACGACGTTCTCGTCTTCGCCGGCTGCCTCGTCGGCCGGCGCGACTGGCCGACGCGCGCCTCCACTCATGTTCCGGGCGCCGTGCTCGAAGGCGCGCTGACCCATGTCGAGCTCGCGGTGGCCCATATCCAGCACGACGAGCAGAGGCCGCGCTTCCATTGCCGCGTCGTACATGAGGCGAGCCACGCCCCGTTCAAGGGCTTCAACCGCGCGCAAGGCGCGGTGATCGAGGCCGCGATCCTGGCGAGCCGGCTGCACATGCTTCCCCGCGAGAAGGTCGAGCGCGAGCTTGGCTATTTGCAGATCGCGGTGGAGAAGACCGCAGGTCCGCGCGAGCACGAAGCCTGGCGCATGCTCGTCGAGAAGATCGAGGACCACTACAAGCAAACGCCGCCGCCGAGTTGAAGCAACTTCCCCTCTCCCCTTGAGGGAGAGGGCTTCCCGCCCGGCGCGCGAAGCCACAACGTGGCGAGAAGCGCGGCGAATGGCGGGAAGGGTGAGGGGTGAATCTGTGCGACGCGGGCTTGCGCCCGCTTACCCCTCAACGCTCGGGCTCGCGCTCAAGCAGCGAAGCGGTAGTGGATCCACACGCCCTCGCGTGCTCTCCCTCAAGGGGAGAGCAGGAAAATGAGTAGCGGCGCGAGCCGGACTCCGGGACCGCTAGCTCCAAGCGTGGGCTCCCGGACTCCGGCTTTCGCAGACGTGACGTAATCCGGATTAGGGGCGAGTGCTAGCGCGGGCCGAGATAGGGATCGTTATAGCGCGCGTCGACGCAGCGATTGCCGTTCCAGTAGCGATATTCCCCGCAGCTCGTCGGGCGCACCGGCACGATGGCGACGATGGGTGGGTTCAAGCCGCCCTCCGCGAGGTTCGGATCGGTCTCGATAGCCTCCTTGGGAACGACCACAGGGCCCTGGCGGCGGAACCACGGGCGGCGCGCGTAGTACTGCGCGTTCGCAATCGACGTCGGCGTCGCCACGGGACCGGTGAGGACGGACGAAGACAAGGCTTCGGCGTCATGCGATGACAGGCCAAGACAGAGGCTGCCGCCGGCGACGACTGTCATGATAGTAAGAATGCGACGCATCCTGGTCTCCATCTGCGCTTGCTCCTCTTTTATTCAAGTTTGCCCGAGGCGATGCTTGAATTGGCAAAACATCGCCTTAACTCCTAGGGGCATTTCCGCCTTCCGGGCAATGGTGCAACGAACCGGCCAGCGGGACGTTCTCGTAACGTACTAAACAGGAGGTCAAAATGGCGCAAAATGTCTTCGGGTCGGAAAGCGGCCCCGCGGTGCCCGGCGGCAACGTCGCGAAACCCTTGATCGTCGCTCTGCTTGCGCTGCTCGCATCGCGCTATTTTAGCGGGAAGAAGCAAGAGACCGCGCCCGAGATGCCCAAGCTGCCCGATCCGGCGCCGCAATCCCTGCCGGATCCGTCGCCCGGCAACGTTCTCGACGGGCTCGGCGGCCTCATCAAGCAGTTCCAACAGAAGGGACTGGGCGATGTGGTCGACTCCTGGGTTAGCACCGGCAAGAACAAGAACGTTGCCCCCGACCAGATTTCCGTGGCGCTCGGCGGAGACGTTGTCGATGATTTGTCGCGCCGCACCGGGTTGACGCGCGATCAAGTCGTCGCCGAACTCGCCCGCATGCTTCCGAATGTGGTGGATAATCTTACCCCTGACGGTCGACTTCCGACGCGACAGGAGGTAATGCGGCTCATGTCCTGACGGCGTATCGGCATTCAACCGAATTCAGCCAAGAGAGGTCCTTCATGGGGATCATTGCCTGGATTGTATTGGGTCTGATCGCGGGCTTCATCGCCAGCAAGATCTATGTCGGCACGGGCCAAGGCCTGCTGCTTGATATCGTGCTCGGCATCGTCGGAGCGGTGGTCGGCGGCTATTTGTTCAGCGCGCTCGGTTCGACCGGCATCACCGGCTTCAACATTTGGAGCATGATCGTCGCCACGATCGGCGCCGTCATCGTGCTGTGGCTGTACCACGCCATCGCCGCACGCTAGACCGGCTATGAGGTGGGCGCGCTCCCCGCGCGCTCACCTCAATTTTTCTCAGACATCGGGCGTGAGTTCATGGGCGGCAAGCAGTCCGACTGCGACGGCGGGCGCGCAAGCAGCCGCCATGTCTTTCGCTTGCGGCGCGCAATCGAAGATCTCGGCGAAATCGCGATAGTCGCGGCCTAGACGCTCCGCAATCTCGCGGGCGATGAAACGGCCGCAACCGGCGCCGATAACTGGAGCGTCGGCCGCCAGTCTCTCGCGGGTAATGAGCGCCGCCGCCGCCGCCTCGATCTCGCCGCGCTGACGCTCGGCGACATAGCGCGCGACATCGACATAGGCCAGCAGGTCCGAAGCTCCCGCATCGCGGCCGAGCATGCGGGCGAGCCTCATGGCGCTCTCCTGCGTGCTTTTTCCTTTGAGATCGGGCGTGGGGTAGGGATCGGCGCCGGCGGGAAGCGTCCCCAAGAGACGCCAGACATCGGCCATGGTGGCAAAGCGTTCGGCGGCGACGCCTTGCATGCGCCCTTTGAACGGCGCGTTCCGCGCAACCGCCATCACCGGCGTGCGCACGACCCCGGTATAGACGAGCTCGCCCTCGGCGAGCCTTTCGCCGTCGGTATAGCCTTTCGCTGCGACCGCGCCGCCCTTGACCGGAACAAGATCGGTGGTCGTGGTGCCGGCGTCGATGAGCAACGCCTCGGGATGAGACCGGCCGATCAGGCTCGCGCTCGCATGCCAGTTGGCCGACGCCACGTCGTTGACGTGCGCGATGGCGCCGGTGTCGCGGAGAAAGCCCGCCCTGCCGCCATAGAAGACCGCTTCGCCGTCCGCGACCTGCCGCATCATCTGGACGAGATAGGTGACGCCGTCGGCGCGATCTATGAACACATCGGAGAGCTCGCCCGTCATGGTGATGGCATGCACGGCGCCGATCGGGCACAGCGGCAGCGCCTCGGCGAGCGCGGCATCGAACTTGCTCGCGTCCTGCCGGAGCGGGCAGGGGACCTGGGCGGCCGCGACCGCGCGGCGCCCTTCGATCCGAGCAAGCTTGAGATTGGCGCCGCCGAGGTCCCAGCCGATCACGGAAAACATAGCGCTATAACCCCTCGCGATACCGTCTGACCCCTAGGAGGAGCGGCTTCTCCGGTCAAGCTGGGCAATGCGCGAGAATTTTTGCTATGGGTAGGGGACCATGAGCACAGCCAACGACTTCACGGTCATTCCGGCCCTCGACCTCATGGACGGCAACGTCGTCCATGCCAAGGCGGGACCGCGAGCCGAATATCGCCCGCTTGCGAGCCCATTCGGTCAAGCCGGCGATCCTGGCGCGGTCGCCCGCGGTCTCCTCGCCGCCACTGGCTCGTCCGTTCTCTATATTGCGGATCTCGACGCCATCACCGGGAGCGGCTCGAATTTCGATCTGGTGCGCGATCTCGGCTATGCGCTTCCGGATGTCACGATCTGGGTCGATGCCGGCTTCTCGGGCGTCGGCGATTGCGCCTTCTGGCTGCCGCTCGGCGCGACGCTCGTGATCGGCAGCGAAAGCGTCAAGACCGCCGGCGATTGGCTGGAGATCAAGCAGGCGTTCGGCGAAAGCGTCGTGCTGTCGCTCGATTTCGACGCTGAAGGACCGAGAGGCCCCGGCGTGCTCTTCGCCGATATCGATTTGTGGCCGGACCGCGTCATCGCCATGAATCTCGTCCGCGTCGGCGCAAGCCAAGGACCCGACATCGACGGGCTTGCCGCCCTCATCGGCAGGGGCGAAGGCCGCGCGGTATTCGCCGCGGGCGGCGTCAGGAACGGGAACGATCTCGCCGCCCTTGCAGCGGCAGGCGCGAGCGGCGCGCTCGTGGCGACATCGCTTCACTCAGGGGCGCTCACGCAAGAAGAGATCGCCGCCCTCAGCCGAGAGCGGCGATCGCAAGCCTAAAGCGCGAACGCGCTATCCGTTAGAAACCCAGCTTTTGGAGCCACCGCCGTATCGGGCCCGGACCAACCGATTTGCCGGGTTGCCCCCGACCTGGGGGTTCTCCTTTTCAACCGGCGGCAAACGGATGGTGCGCGGCGTCCTTCTTCGCGGTGACTTCGGAGGCCTTCGGCTCGCCCTTGACGGCGCGGGCGATGGCTTCCTTGGTGGCGCGATAGTTGAAGTCCTGGATCTTCTTGTCGTCCTTGGCTTCCCAGTGAATGAACACGCCGACGGAGACATAGAGATCGTCGGCCTCGTTGGCGGGGATCACGCCTTCGGCGACGGAATCAGCCACGGCCTTGGCGACGGCGTATTGTGCCGGCCCGAACATCTGCACCGCCTGGCGTGCATCCTTGATGGTGACTTTGTTGTAAAGGATCGTCGGGGGTTTGCAGAGAAGGTTCGGCGCAATCACCGCAAGCAGGGTGGTGAAGCCGTCCTTGTTGTTGGTCAACGCATTGCAGAACGCCGTCTCGACGGCGCTGCCGCGCGGACCGAGAAGCAAATCGACATGGGCGACTTCGTTGCCGTCACCGACAAGCGACTCGCCGACACAAACTCCACTGATCTTGGGCATGAACCCCCTCCTGATGGGCTAATACGAACGAAATCAATCTCGCGGGCGCCGGCGGAGATGCCGCCGAAAGTCGCGCCTTTGTCCGCAGCCCCCTGGAGGAGCGCGGCGGCGTGAACATAAGCCGGGGGCGGAACCGTGGGCAAGTCGATTATTGCCGCCGCGCCTTGGATTCCGGCCTTAATTTGCCTGATCGAGGCGCCAAGCGAACAGCGTCGCCACGGTCAGATCGGCCGACGTGCCGGGGTTCAGCCCGCGCTCTTTGAGCGCCCGGTCGAAGGCCATCAAGGGCGCAATCATGGTGTCGGGCGCTTGGCTGGAGGTGAAGCTTGCCTCGATCGGCGCGGCCTCCTCGCGCACGAACGCGGCACTCGCCGGCCCGAATTTGCGCTCGATCAGCGTGTCGGGGAGGTGGGTGAGAAAGCCGAGATAGACCCGCGTGACCGCCCAAGGCACCTCGCCCCAGCGTTCGCTGCCCTGGATCAGCCATTTGCGGCCGAGGTCGAAAATATCGGCAAAGCCGTGCGCGTAGTTCCAGGCGATGCGGTCGCGCCCTTCGGCCGCGCGCATCGCCTCGAGCAAGCTCACGCGAGGCTCGCCCGCAACATCGTGTTCGGGAGCATCGCCGAGACCGCCCGGCTTCGTCTCGCGGATGGCGCGGTAGGCCTCGCGCGCGTCCTCGACAGTGAGCGCGTCGAGAATGCGCCGGAGCTTGTCGGCGAGGCTCGCCTGGCCCCGCTCGAGCGCGGCCGCGGCAAGCGGCGCCGCAAGCAGGATGATGCCGAGATTGGTGTTCTGTCCGGCCGCAAGCCGGCTCGCCGCGGCCGCAAGCCGGATGCGCTCGCCGAGGCCGACGCCTTTGCGCGCGATCAGCGGCGCTGCGGCTTCCGCGCTCGCGACGAAATCGGCGACGGTCATGTCGTGGCCGTCGCCGAAGCGATGCACGTTCCCGGGCTTCAGCGCCTCGAGCTCGGCAAGGCAAGCGTCGCGGAAGGCGCCCGCGACCGCGTCGGACTTGAGCGGCGCGCTCAAGCGCCCTCTTGGCCTTCGCGGCGGCGCGGTGGGAGCGCGGCGTCGAGGAAGGCATCGACCAGTTGGTCGGAGATGCGAAGCCGGCTCACGCGTTGAAGTCCGTTCCAGGCCGGCATCGAGTTGACTTCGAGCACGAGGAAGCTTCCGTCACGGGCCTGGATGATATCGATACCGGCATAGTCGGCGCCGACGCAAAGCGCGGCTCTCACCGCGAGATCGGCAAGCTCCTGGCTCGCGATCGCGGCCTCGGCGCGCGCGCCCTGCTTGATATTGGTGATCCAGCTCGATCCGTGTCTGATCATGGCGGCGACGACGCGGCCCCGGCACACCAAGAGGCGCCAATCCTGATGGTGCTGTTGCGCCGGCGGTATGAACTCCTGGAGATAATAGACCCCATTGACCTCCTCGGGCGAGGCAAGATCGGCAAGCGAGGAAATCAGCCGCAGGCCCTTGCCTTGGGCGCCGAAGAGCGGCTTCTGCACCAATTTGTGGCCTTCGGCGAAAAGGGAGGAAGCGATCACCTCGGCCTCGGCGCGATTGGCCCCGGCAAACGTGCGGGGCGTCGGCAGGCCCGCGCTCTGAAGAAAGAACGTGGTGGTCGATTTGTCCACGCAGCGTTCGATCGCGCGCGCATCGTTCCACACCGCGACGCCGAGCTCGCGCAAGGCATGCAGCACGCCGAGATAGAGCGTGACCGCCTCGAAGCTGCCGCCGGGAACGAAGCGCACGAATGCGCCTTCGGGCAAGCGATCGCCGAGACCGGGGATGTGAAGCCCGGTCGCCGTTTCGGTCGAGAAGCCGCAAGCGTTGAGCGGGGCGATGAGCGGGGTGATCCCGTGCCGCTTGAAGGCGCGGGCAAGGCTCCGCCCATGCCAGTCGCGGCCATCGCCGAACATGACGATGGCGGCGTCGTTGGCTCTTTGCGCGCTCATGGTGCGTTAGGCGAAGGATCGCGACAGGATGGCCGTGTCGATGTGGCCGACCTCGAAGCTCTCGCCGGTCTTGAGCGTGGTCACCGTCACCTTCGCCGGGCTGAACAGCATGCGGTCGATCGCGTAGAAATCGCCTTTGACCGCCGCGAAAATGTCGGCGAAGGGCTTGCCGTAATCCTTGGATTTGATGCTCGGAAGATTGTCGGCCAACCTCTTTGCTTCGTGCGCGCCGCTCGACACGAAGAGCTGCGCGCGGCCGCCATAGATGATGGCGTCATTGGTGCGTCCCATGGCGGCGACGAAACCCGGTGCGGGCGGCGGCAGCGGCGCGGTGGCAATGCCGTCGATGATTTCGTCGAGCGGAAAATGCAGCTCATGCGACTTGTGCAGCGCGACTTCGAGGCAGCGCGCCGCGATCTGCACCGTCCCGGTAAGGCTCGAGGTTGGCGCATAGATGAAGGTGAGGTGCTGCGGCTTGAGCTTGCAGGCCGCCGCCACCTTCTCGACCAGCGCCGGCGGCGGGGGACAATCGGCTTCGAGCACGAGCACGGCATTTGGGGCGCTGTCGCGATAGCCAAGCTCGTCGAACAGCTTCTCCGAAGACCCGATGGCGCGAGCCGGCCCCGAGCCGAGCACGCTGTATTTCTTGCCCTTGCCGTCCTCGGCCGAGAGGCTCCATCCGGCATATTGCGAGGCGAGGCAGGCCAGCACCGGCTGCGCCGTGTGCACCGTCACCACGAACGGCCACGAGCTGTCGGTGTCCGCCGCCGCGAGCGACACGCTGCCGAGGCCGCCGAGGCAAATCTCGGCGATCCGCCGTCCGGCTTCGAGCCCGCCCACGACGTTGACGCCGCAATCGATCCGGCACTCGCCGAGCGTCCCCTCGCTCACATCGACGCGAAGCGCGCCTGCATCAGCGATGAGCGCCTTGACGAGCGGCTCCGCTTTGGCGTTGACGCTCGTCCAGGCTCTCGCGATGCTTCGCGGCGCTTTTCTTTCCGTGTCGTTCACCCGCATCTCCCGTTCTACTAGCCTGGAATAATTGCAAAATCTTACGACTTCGTGCTTCGGCCAAACGTCTCGCTGCGGCGACTGTTCCGGCGCGCGCCGACACAGTGCATATCGGGCGGCTCTTGTCGATCCATTCCGATGGCTGCGGCCGGTCGGCGACCCAGGCGGGCCAGACGCCGTCCGCGGGGGCCTGCGCGCGACGCGCGGCATAGACGATTGCCGAGGCCATGGCGTCTTCGAGCGCGAGCGCGCGCGACGGCAATTTGCCTTCCCGCACCGCTTCGATGTGGAGGGAAAGCAGAGGCCGCCTGCGGCGATCGAAGATATCGAGCGTGGCGCCCGGACGCGGATTGATCTCGAGCAGGAGAGGCACGTCGTCGCAGAGGAGAAAGTCGGCGGAGGCAAGCCCTTTGATCGGACAAGCGCGCGCGAGTTTCTTGACGGTCGCGGTCATGTTTCGCGCGAGCGAAAACGAGAGGTTTGCCGGACACACCGCTCCGCCATAGCGCCAAGGGCGCGCGGGAAGCGGTGAAGTCCACTGCTCGCTGAAGCCGAGCACGCGAGCCTCGCCCCCGCATGCGACGAACAGCGCCGACACGGCGCGCCCCGCGACCTGCTCTTGAAAATAGGCATCGGCTTTGGCCCTGGCATGGCGGCTCGGCACGATATGGCTGCCGCCGGCGCCGCCGCGCTTCTTGGCGAGCCACTTTCCACCGCGCGCTGGCGGCGCGCTTTGCGTCGGCGGATGAGCGATGCCGAGGCGATCGAGCGTCGCGAAGAAATCTTCCGGCGATTTGAGGCGCGCGACCGCGCTGGCGCCGGTCCCAAGCAAAGGCCAGCGTCTTGAGATCAGCCTCAGCAGCTCGGGGCGGTCTTCGAAGCCCGATCCATAGACGAGACCGAGGACGGGGGAGGGCGCAAGCTCGGCCAGCGCGCAAAGCGCAGGATAGAGGCTCCGCCAGCGGAAGCCGCGCGCCAATCCGGTCAATTTCCGGCAGGCATGCGCGGCGTCTTGCGTATCGGCATCGGCGAAGAAGTCGGCGACGAGCGGCGTGAAACCCGCGCGCCGCGCCGCCTCGGCGAGCGCGCGGGCCGAAACGCTCGCGATCAGGAGCGAGCTTCCGTCACGCGGCGAGTTTCTGGGCAAGAGCGTAAGCGTCCCGGAAGTCGAGATAGAGCGGCTTTTCCGATTCGATCATCTGTTTGAACAGACCGGACTCGGTCCGATATTTGATGTTGCCGACCGCGAGCGCGCCGATACCGACCGCATTCATTCCGGCAATGGGCTTCGCGTTGTCGTTCACCCCGACGCCCTCGACGCCCGACGGCGGCACGGCATTCACGTCGGCTGCCACCAGCAGGTGTTTTGCATCCTTGAGTTGGTCGAGCGTGAGGAGCCTGCGCCCCGCGGGTCCGGCCGAGAAGATAATGTCGGCTTCGCGCGCCAGGGCCGATTTCTGCTCCTCGGTGCTGCCGTCGGCATAGCTGACATCGACGCCAAACCGGCCGCGCGCTTCGTCGGCAAGCCGGCGCACGCGCTCAGGGCCGTCGTAACCGACGAGGATCGACGATGCGCCGTCGGTGGCGGCGATCACGGCGGAGGCGAAAGCGACGACGCCCGTTCCGCCGAACACCACCACGCGCTTGCCCTTGAGCGTGGTCGAGAACTTGTCTTTCAGCGCCTCCTTGGCGCAGGCGACCATGGCCGCGGCGGTCGTGAACGATCCCGCGGGGTCGGCGAACACGGAAATCTCGAAGGGCGGCACCATTGCCTTCTTGGCGCGATCCATCATGTCGAGCGCTTCCATCGCGCGCTTGCCGCCGATGAAGACGCCGGTGCGCTTCACGCCCTCGGGGCCGCGCGAGAAGATCGCATCCTGCACGAGACCGGCGACGTCCTCGACGGTGACGTTGGTGTAGGGAATGGCCGCATCGAAACCGGCGTCGAGCGCCATGTTCACGTCGAACGGGCTCATGTGCTTGAGCGGCGTGATCATGTGCAAAATCCGGGGGTGTGCCATCGTCTACCGTCTCCCTGTCGTGGGCTTGAGCCCGCATCGGCCGGTTGGCGGCTGACGTCGCGGATCTTTGGGTGGCATCGCTTTAGCACAATCGGCGGCCGGGCCAAGCTCCGATGAAATGGATGTCTCAACCCTCGCCGGAGATTTCGACCTTGGCGCCTTCATTGCGGCCTCGCGCCAGCGCGAAGCTCAGCGCGGTTTGTCTGCAATGATCCCGCAATCGGCCAAGCAGAGCCGCGCCTTGCGTTTCACCCTCGACGAAGGCAAAGCCGGTCGGCCCCCACGAGCTCTGCCCAAGCCCGACAATCCCTTCTCTGCCGAGGAAGCCGAGCGCATCGGCGACCTGCGGGCTGGCATAGGCGCCTCCTTGCCAAGGCGCGAAATAGGTGCCCATGCACTTTTGCAGCTCGCCGACATGCCGGCAGAAGGCGGCGAAATCGCCGGCCGCGAGCGCCGGCAGCGCGCCGTGCGTGACCGCGCGCGACAGCGCCGCGATCTTGCGCACGGGAAGATCGGGCAGGGTTTCGAAGGCCGCCTTCTCGCTTGCGCCGGCGAGCCCTTGCGTCGCCGCATCGAAGATCAGGAGCACGCGCCAAGCGGAAGGGAAGGCGACGCGGGCCGCGAGGTTCGGCAACTTGCCCTCGCGCGGCCCCTCGTCGAGCACGGCTCCGCCTTGCGCGAAGGTGGCGATGCCAATGCCGGAGCGCGCGCCTCGTCCGAGCCGCGCCGCGATCTCGCGAGGGTCGAGGCCGAGCCCTTCCAGGGCGGCGAAAGCGGAACCGACGGCGAGCGCGAGCTGCGTGCCGGAGCCGAGCCCCGCATGCGGCGGGATCGCCTCCTCGATCCGGAGCGCGTAACGCGCTTCGATGCCGCAGCTCGCGGCGATCTGCCTGAGATAGCGTTCCGCGCGTTCGCCTTCGGGCCCGCCGACCGCAAGCTGTTCAGCGCGGCACAGCACGAGCCGGGTGCGCGGAACATCGAGCGAGAGCCCGAACGAACCGAAGGGGCGGGCGCTTCTTCCGCTTGGGTCGAGAAAGCCGAAATGAAGCCGCGCCGTCGCGGTGACGGCCGCGTGGCGTGGGCCTCCCGGCGCCCTTCCGTGTCTCGACTGAGGGGGAAAGGGCTCCATTGATCGGCCCGGATCCTCTGGCTATGCTTCGGCTGAAGGGAAGGTCACGTAACTCTTTCAAAAGAGAACGACAATGGCAACGGCCGAACGCACTTATAGCGATGCCGAAGTCGAGGAGCGGCTCAAGAAGGAGCTGCCCCATTGGTACCTCGAAGGCGGCTGGATCAGGCGGCGCTATCGCACCAATAGCTGGAAGGGCACGCTCATGGTGATCAACGCCGTGGGCCATCTGTCCGAGGCGGCCTGGCATCATCCCGACATCACCGCCTCCTATGCCTGGGTCGAGGTGAGGCTGATGAACCACGCCGCCAAGGGCATCACTGACAAGGACTTCGCCCTCGCCAAGAAGATCGAAGAGGTCGTCCACTGGCAGCCCGGCAAGGAAGAGAGCGCGTTGGAAGGGACCCCCGGCGAGGACATGCGCTTCGCCTACATCAAATACGACAAGCCCAAAGCCTGAGGCTTCGCCCCTCAAATCCCGGCTTGACCGGCCGCGCTTGCGCCGCAAGGGCCACCTGTTTAATGGTGCGCGGCTGAATTCCCGAGGAGGGGGTCCGCCCCGCGATGTCTCAACTCAGCCTCAAGGGCGTTGCCATCGTCGAGACCTTCGCCGAAGCCTTCCCCATGGTCGGCACACGGATCGTCATCACCGCGCCCTCGCTCGAATGGGCCCTCATCGCCGCGCGCACGATGACCGGCTTCGCCACGTCGGTGATCGCCTGCGGGGCGGAAGCCGGCATCGAGCGGACGCTGACCTGCGATGAGACGCTCGATGGCCGTCCCGGCGTCGCCGTTCTTCTCTTCACCATGGACACCGACAAGCTTCAGCGCCAACTCCGCAACCGGGTCGGTCAATGCGTGTTGACGAGCCCGGGCTCGGCCTGCTTCGCCGGACTCGAAGGCGAGAAGAAGTTGAAGCTCGGGGCGTCGCTGCGCTTCTTCGGCGATGGCTGGCAGGTATCGAAGATGATCGGCGGGCGGCGGTTCTGGCGCATCCCGGTCATGGACGGCGAGTTCCTGTGCGAGGCCACGACCGGCTTCACCAAGAAAGCGGTGGGCGGCGGCAATCTGCTCGTGCTCGGCAAGTCGCACGCCGCGGTGCTCGCCGCCTGCGAACGCGCGGTCAAGGCCATCGACGAGATCGAGGGCGCCATCACGCCGTTCCCGGGCGGGATCGTGCGCTCGGGCTCCAAGGTCGGCTCCAAATACAAGGGCCAGATCGCCTCGACCAACGACGCCTACTGCCCGACGCTGAAAGCCGCGGTCAACACCGAGCTTCCGCTGGGGGTCGAGGCCGTGATGGAAATCGTCATCGACGGCTTGACCGAGGATTCAGTTGCGAAGGCGATGCACGCCGGCGTCCATGCCATTGTCGAGGGCGGCGCGGAGGCAGGCGTCACTCACATCACCGCCGGCAACTATGGCGGCAATCTCGGTCCGCACCACTTCCATCTGAAGGAGATCCTGGCGTGAGCGCCCTGACATTCGAGCTCAGAAGCGCGCCGGATCAGCGGCTCGACCTCGGCCCGCTCCTCCCCGAGCGGCTCGACGGGCTGAAACCCAAGGAGATCGAAGCGCTCGCGATCGGGACGACGCGCGTACCGCTCTCCGTCGGCGACGGCTTCAAGGTCACCGGCACGGACGCGAGCGAGGTGAGGTTTGCCGGCACCGACGCGCGCTGCGACAAGATCGGCGCCGGCATGACCAAGGGCGCGATCGTCGTCGACGGCGATGCCGGCGCCTATCTCGGCGCGGGCATGAAGAAGGGCAAGATCGAGGTCAGCGGCAGTGCCGGCGTTTTGGCCGGCGCCAGCATGGCGGGCGGCAGCATCGCCATTGCGGGCGATGCCGGAGAGCGGGCAGGCGGGATCCATGTCGGCGAGACGCTCGGCATGAGGGGCGGCGTCATCACCATCGGCGGCAATGCCGGATCGCTCCTTGGCGAGCGCATGCGGCGCGGTCTCGTGATTGTGGGCGGCGATGCCGGCGACTATGCCGGCGGCCGCATGGTCGCCGGGACGATTCTCATTAAGCGGCGCGTAGGCGCGAATGCCGGATTCGGCTTGAGGCGCGGCACGCTCATCTTGGTCGAGCCGCCGAAGGACATTTTGCCGACTTTCGGCGATTGCGGCGTGCTCGAATTCGACTATCTCAGGCTTCTCGAACATTGGCTCCGCGCCAACGACAAGCCCGTCAATCTCGGCGGGCGCGCCCGCAGGCTCATGGGCGACATGTCGGTGCTCGGCAAGGGCGAGATGCTCATCCTTGCGTGAGCCGGGCGCGAACGCCCATATGGAAGTTGCCGCTGCGATGCGGATGTTGCAGGACCGGCTTGCGCGATGACCGCTTCACCTTACGTCCTTCTTGACGACAGCCTCACCCCGGGCGGCCGCAGCCTGCTCTACACCGGGCCCGAGCGCATCGTCGCGGCCCACGCGCCCGAGGAGGTCGAAGCCGCGCTTGAAGAGGTCGAGGCGGGATTCGCGGCCGGCCTCCATGCCGTGGGCTTCTTCGCCTACGAGCTTGGCTATTGCCTCGAGCCGAAGCTGAAACGCCTTCTCCCCGGCGATGGAAGCGTTCCTCTGTTCTGGCTCGGGCTCTTCCGCGCGCCCCGCGCGCTCGACGATGCCGGCACCCGGGCCTGGCTCGAGGCGCAAGGCGCGGGCGGGAAAGCCGCCATCTCCGGCCTCGAACTGACCTGGACGCGCGCGGACTATGACGATGCCTTCGCCAAAGTGCAGGACTACATCGCCGCGGGCGACGTCTATCAGATCAATCTCACGCTGAAATATCGCTTCGACTTTGCCGGCGATGCGATCGCGCTTTATGCGGCGCTCCGGCGCAAGCAGCGCGTGGCCTACGGCGCCCTGATTCATACCGGCGCGCTCGACGTGCTTTCGCTCTCGCCCGAACTCTTCTTCCGCCGCGAAGGCAAGCACATTACGTCACGGCCGATGAAAGGCACGGCGCCGAGGGGACGCACGCCGCGCGAAGACTCCCGCCTCAAGACCTGGCTCGCCGTCGATGAAAAGCAGCGCGCCGAGAACCTCATGATTGTCGATCTCCTGCGCAACGATCTCGGCCGCGTGGCCAGGATCGGCTCGGTCGAGGTGACCGACTTGTTCACGGTCGAGACCTACCGCTCGGTGCACCAGATGACGTCCGGCATCACCGCCGAGCTGCGGTCCGACATGGGGCTCAAGGACATGCTGCGCGCGCTGTTCCCGTGCGGCTCCGTCACTGGCGCGCCCAAGGTTCGCGCCATGGAGATCATCCGCGAATTGGAAGGCGAGCCGCGCGGCATCTACACCGGCGCGATCGGCCATATCGCGCCCTCGGGCGACGCCCAGTTCAACGTCGCGATCCGCACCGTCGTGCTCGACAGGAGGGCAGGGGAGATGGGCATCGGCAGCGGCATCGTCGCCGACTCCAAGGCCGAATCCGAATTCGACGAATGTTTGTTGAAGGCGAACTTCCTGACCAAGCTCGACCCGCCCTTCGAGCTGATCGAGACGATCCGCTTCGAGAAGGGGCAAGGCTTCCACCTGCTCGAGCGGCATCTCGCCCGGCTGCAAGCCTCGGCTGCGCATTTCGGCTATCCGTTCTCCCGCGAAGCCGTGCTTGCCGCGCTCGATGCGGAAGCCGCCCGCGTCGAAGCGCCGGTTGCTCATGTGCGGCTCTTGCTCGCCGAGGATGGCACCATCACCGTGACCTCGGGCGCGATCACGCTGCCGACCAAGGCAACGGTCTGGCGCTTTGTCATCTCGGACCGGCGCCTCGATGAGACGGACCCGTTTTTCTACCACAAGACCACGCGGCGGCAGTTCTTCGAGCAGGAGATGGAGCGCCAGAAGGAACTCACCGGTTGCGATGAGGTCGTGTTCCTCAACAGCAAGGGCGAGCTTACCGAAGGCACGCGCACCAATCTCTTTGTCGAACTCGACGGGCGTCTGTTCACGCCGGCGCTCGCTTGCGGGCTTCTGCCCGGCACATTGCGCGAGGAGCTGCTCGATCTGCCGCGCGCGGCGGCGAGCGAGGCGATCCTCACCCCGCAAGATTTGCTGGCCGCCGACCGCATCTATCTCGGCAATTCGGTGCGCGGGCTCATTCGCGCCGGGCTGATTGGTGCGGGTGAGGAGGCGGGATCGCCCGTGCCGACTCGCCTGGCTGCGGGCTCGTAGGTCTCGGGTAGCAGGAAAAGGAAGCCGCTCCTTCGTCATTCCGGCGAAAGCCGGAATCGAGAAGCGGCGTGTACCGCGTTTGTGACTCTGGATACCGGCTTCCGCCGGTATGACGAAACCGCCACGCCGGGGGCCGGCATGGCGGTTCGAACGTTCACAACACCCGGACGAAGCGCCGGGCTTATCGCGACTTAAGTCCGCTCGTGGCGTTCGTCGTTTGTTGCCGGAGCCGGGCCGTTCGCGTCCGTTTCGGTTTGCAACCGGCCGGCGGCTTTGCCGAACGAGGCCCTGAGCTCGACCCAAGCCCGCCCCAAGCCCTCGCCGACATCCTTCGCGCCCTGGCGCAGCGGCTCGGCGCGCTCCCACATCTGGCGCGCGGCCTCGGTCGAGCGCTGGCGCATATCGGCGAAACTATTCTCGGCTTCGGACGTCGCCCGGCGGCGCATCTCCTCGATCTCGACCTCCTGCTCCTTGCGGAAACGCTCGGCGCGATGTTTCACCTCTTCAAACCCGGCTTCGAGACTGCGCACGAGCTGGGTCCCGAGGGCCGCCGTGTGAATCTGCAGTTCGGCGAGCTGTCGCCCCAGGCTTTCGAGATCGCGCTCGAACTCCGACCACTCTTTGTCCGCCTTGGTTTCGCTCTTGGTCCATTGCGTGCCGAATTCCGAACGATGCTCGTTTTCCATCTCTCGCCTCACTCCGTTGAAACAGGGGCCTAAAAAAAGTTCGGGGGCAGCGTCGTTGCGCGTCCAGCCGGGCCGAGTGTCGGAAGCTTGGCTTTCCGTTGGCTTAACGGCCGGCTCTAAGCGGCGATTTGCACGGACTTAGATTTGGTCTTGCCGCCTGCCGCGGTCAAGGGGGGTCGGAAGGCTCGCCCGAGCGGCGAACAGCGCGCGCTCGCTATGCCGTACCGCCTTCGAGCTGACGCATCGCCTCGTGCAGCACGCGAAGCAATTCCGCCGGACTGCGCTTGTCCGAAGGCGGCATGCCCTCCTCAGTCGCCCTCAGCAAAGCCTCCGTGTCGGCTTCCCAGCGGACAAGGATCGCCCGCTTGTCTTCTGCCGAAAGCTCTTCTGCGTTGAGGACCTCATCGGGCGCGCGGAAGACCGACCGTGGGTCGAGCTTCGCTTGATGAAGATCGATGGCTCTGCGTGTCATCGGCGCTCGCTCCATTGGCGAAGAATACTGCATCAGGCCGTCTTGCTCAGGCCTTCGCCTTCCGGGCCGGTCTCCTCCGGATCGAGACCGAGCATGGTCGCAAGCCGGTTTCGCGCGCGATTGACGCGGCTTTTGATCGTGCCCACCGCGCAGCCGGAAATCTCCGCCGCCTCCTCGTAAGAGAAACCGGCCGCCCCGACCAGGACCAGGGCTTCGCGCTGGTCGTCGGGAAGCTCCGAGAGTGCCGCGCGAAAGTCCTGCATGTCCATATGGCCGTGCTGCTCGGCGTGGGTCGAAAGCCGCGCCGCATAGGCGCCGTCGGCGTCCTCGACCTCGCGCCGCCGCTTGCGCCGCTCGGAAAAATAGGTGTTGCGCAGGATAGTGAAGAGCCAAGCCTTGAGGTTGGTCCCTTCCTTGAACGACTCCAGATGATTCCAGGCCTTGAACAGCGTTTCCTGCACGAGATCGTCGGCGCGCTCCTTGTCGCCGCAGAGCGAAACGGCGAAAGCACGCAGGCTGCCGATTTCTGCTACGAGCTGGTCTCGCAGGGTTGAAGAGACTTTGCGCCGCAACTACTTGTCTCCGCTTCGCTCAAGGTCCTTAAGCAAGCGCAGGAGATGCTCCGGTACGGGTTCGCGCGCGACTTCGTCGAAGACAGCGCGAACGTGACGGCCGATGTGAGCTTGCAGGTTCGGGGACAAACCGCTGGCGGCGTCGATTGCTTCCGGCCCACCCGCGGTTTGCGGCGCGCCGTGCTCCAACTTCTCGCTTACGCCCGGCATCTTTCGCCGCCGATCCTTGCTTTTCGTGTCGTGCTTCACAATCGTTTCCAAATGCGCCTGTCTCGGGAAATCTAGGATAACGGATTCTCCAAGTCCAAGGGTGCAAAAACGCCCAAGCCATTCAATTGGTTCCATCTTCTGGAACCGGGCTTCCGGCTTGTGCGTTTTAGCCCTCGCTCCATGTGGTTTTAAGTTGCCACCTTCCGCCCGGTTTGTGAGAAATGGGGAGTACCGGGCTCAGCACAAGGTCATATCCGGATGCCGACGTCGAAAGCGATCGCGCCTCATCTGCCGTATTTACGGCGCTTTGCCCGCGCTCTTGCCGGGACCCAGCATGCCGGCGACGCTTACGTCGCGGCAACGCTCGAAGTGCTGATCGAGGATCCCGGGCTGTTCGACAAGGCGCTCGACCCGCGCGCTGCGCTCTACCGCACCTTTGTCGGCCTGTGGAACTCGCTTGATGTCAACCTCAAGCCCGAGGGCGGGAGCGCCGCCGCGACCCCGGTCGATCGCAAGCTCGAGGCGATCACGCCCCTGCCGCGCCAGGCCTTTCTGCTGTCGGCGGTGGAAGGTTTTTCGCCGGCCGAGACGGCGCAAATCCTCGGTGTCGATATCGCCAAGGTCGATGAGCTGATCGCGTCCGCAGGGCGCGAGATCGCAGCGCAAGTCGCGACCGACGTCCTCATCATCGAAGATGAGCCCATGATCGCCATGGACCTTGAAAGCATCGTCGAGGGTCTCGGCCACCGTGTCATTGGCACAGCCCGCACGCACGCCGACGCGGTCAGCGCCGCGGTGCAGCGCAAGCCCGGCCTCGTGCTCGCCGACATTCAGCTTGCCGACGGCAGTTCGGGTCTCGATGCGGTCAACGAAATGCTCGGGACCTTCGCCGTTCCGGTGATCTTCATCACCGCCTATCCCGACCGGCTTCTGACCGGCGAGCGGCCGGAGCCCGCCTTCCTCATCACCAAGCCCTATCAGCCCGACACGGTGAAGGCGATCGTGTCACAGGCGCTCTTCTTCGATCGCCGCGCGCAACCGCGCGACCGGCAGCAGATGCGGGCCTAGGCTGAAGCGCTTGCGACCCGGGCCTGCGTCAGATCCTGCCGAGTAACAGCAGAATGAGAAGGATCACGAGGATCAGGCCAACCACGCCTGAGGGTCCATAACCCCAGCCCCGGCTATGCGGCCACGCCGGAAAAGCTCCGAGCAATATTAGAATCAGAATGATGATAAGAATTGTCGTCAGCGTCATTCTCTTACCTCTTTGTGCTGCCTTCGGCCGCACTTGCAGCCTGTCGCAAAACGCTCCTCGCGCCTCATAAGTTGCAACGTCGCGGATGAGCCTACTCCTTTTCGGGACCCCTCACTAGCGGGGCCGGGCCATGGAAGGGGTCGCGACGGTCTTGATCGCTTGCCGGAAATCAAATGAAACTGCCTGGCGGTCTTCCCGCCGCGGAAAGGTGCCAAGCCTATGGCGGCAACGCGTATCCTTGTGGTCGAGGACGAGTTCCTCATCGCGCTCGACATTGCCGGCGTGCTTGAGCAGGCGGGCCTCACCGTGATCGGCCCCGCCGGGAATGTCCGTGATGCGCTTGAGGCCATCGCCCGCGAGACCGTCCACGGCGTGCTGCTCGACGCCCATCTCGCCGGCGAGACGGCGGGTCGCATCGCCGATGCCCTGATCGCGCGCGGCATACCCTTTGCTTTTGTCAGCGGCTATGGCCGCGAGCATCTTCCGGCTGCGCACCGCAATGCGCCGCTTGTGAAGAAGCCGTTCACCGGCAGGGATTTGCTTGCCGCGGTGGCGGGCTTTTAGGGAGCTTTTCGCCCGATGCACGTCCTGCAACCATTCGCTCGACCGGGTGTTGTAGTTGAAAGACGCGGCGGCCAAAACAAGACGCCTTTCATCTCAGGCCGGAGTCCGGCATGCTTTATGGGGCACTAATACTCGCCGCTGCTGCACTGGTGGCAGGCGTGTTCGGGTTCGGCGGACTTGCCTCGGCCGCTGCTACGCTTGCGCGTATTCTGTTCTTCATCTTCGTGGTCATGTTCCTGGTGACGCTCATTGCCGCCCTTCTCTAGAGGCAGCCACCTACCTTTGCGCCTTCCGCAAAGGAGACGCCCGCAACCGGGGGAGGACGGTTGCGGGCGATCGGTTCGAGTGCACCAGGGGAGGGGCGGGACGATGGTTCGCGTGCCCTCGAACGGCAAATTAACGCCCGGTGGCACGAAAGAGTTCCCCGCAGCCGCCGCTTGCGGACGGCTTGAAATGCGCCGTGCCGGCCAAATTTCGGAGGCCAATCAGGGGTCGTGCCGCTTGAGGAGCGGAAGCGGCGGCTTGCCCGCGGCGGTTTGGCCATGACCCCTCTTCAGGCAATTGCCGAAAACATGCCGTCAGGGCTCCAGCGGCTCGATCTCCTATCCGACTTTCTCCTTGCACTCTCCCTCTTCGCCATTGCCGGCGCTGTGATCTACATCGGGCGCAAGCGAGGCGGATATAGTCCGGACATGATGTCCGTGATCGCGTTCTGCGCGCTTTTCATGGTCGCGATCGGCCTTTCGCATCTGGTCCCTCTCGCCGCGTTTTGGCTGCCGGGGCTGGTCGGCGCCGCACCCGTCCTGAAGGTTGCGGGCGCCGCGCTCGCCTGCGCCATTGCACTTCTTCTCTGGTGGGTCGCACCGCGCTTGCCGCGGGTTCCCTCGCGCGACCGCCTGCAGGCGGAAATCGCCGCGCATTTGCAAACGACCGAAGCGTTGAAGGAATCGCAGCATCAGCTCGAAGGACGCGTCGAGGCGCGAACCAAGGAATTGAGCGAGGCGACACGGCGCATCGAGATCGCGCTCCGCGGCTCGCCCATCTCAGTATTTAGCCAGGACAGGGAGATGCGCTTTACCTGGGTGCACAACGCGCCCGCGGGTCTCTCGTCCGAACAGCTCATCGGCAAGACCGACGCGGAGATTCTCCCCGACGAGGCCGCAAAGACCATCCTCGCCGCCAAGCGCAAGACGATGGAGACCGGTACCGCGCAGGAGCTCGAGACCCATTTCGAATTGTTCGGGCGGAAGCGCTCCTTCTATCTCATGATCGAGACGCTGCGGGACGAGCACGGCGCCATTGTCGGCACCACGTCGGTCGCCGTCGATATCAGCGAGCGCAAGGCCAATGAGGACCAGCTTCGCCTCCTGTTGCGCGAGCTGACGCATCGCTGCAAGAATCTTCTTGCCGTCATCCAGGCCATCGCGCGGCAGACCGCCGCGCGCACGAGCTCGACCGACGACTTCCTCGCCCGCTTCAGCGCCCGGCTCGTGGCGATGGGCTCCTCCCACGACCTTCTCATCGCCGACGATTGGCACGGCGCGTCCTTGCGCATGCTGGTGGAGCGGCAGCTCGGCGAGCATTCCGACCGGTTTGGCGAGGGCATCGCCATCGAGGGCGACGACGTCATGTTGAAACCCGAGGCGGTCCAGAATCTCGGGCTTGCGCTGCACGAGCTTGCCGCCAACGCCGAGAAATACGGCTCGCTGTCGGCGCCGCAGGGCGAGGTCCGCATCCAATGGCGGTTCTGCGAGCAAGCCTCCAACTTGAAGCTCGTCTGGGAGGAGAAGGGCGGCCCGCCGGTTACGCCGCCGAAAGGCTCGGGCTTCGGCCGGGCCATGATCGAGAATGTGGTGGGCCGCGCGCTCGGGGGCGACGTGAACTTGTCCTTCCCGCCCAAGGGCGTGCGCTGCGAGATCGTCATTCCTTCGGCGCAGGTCATTTCCCAGGGCTAGACCTTGGGCCGCCCCCGCTTTTCGACACCGGGACGTGATCGCCCGTGCGCGCAAGTTGAATTGCGCAAGCGCCGGCAGCGCCTACATTTATCATGGAAAGAAACGTGCCCGAGACGCGGGCCAGGGAGAGATCATGGTTAGGCGACGTGACATTCTATTGGGCGGCGCTGCCGTCGCGGCCTTTGCCGCGGCCGGTGTCGGCCTCAAATGGCGCGAGCGTGCCAAGGCCGCGACCGAGGCATTCGAGGTGACCAAGTCGCCCGAGGAATGGCGCAAGCTGCTCACGCCCGAGCAATACGCCGTGTTGCGCGAGGCGGACACCGAGCGTCCCTTTACCAGTCCGCTGAACAAGGAGAAGCGCCAAGGAACCTTCGTCTGCGCAGGCTGCGATCTGCCGCTCTTCGCCTCCGAGACCAAATTCGATAGCGGCACGGGTTGGCCGAGCTTCTATGCGCCGATCGAGAACGCGGTGAAGCAGGACACCGATTTCGCCTTCGGCATGGTGCGCGAGGAGGTGCATTGCCGCCGCTGTGGCGGCCATCTTGGCCACGTGTTCGACGACGGCCCCAAGCCCACGGGGCTCCGCTATTGCATCAATGGGCTCGCGCTGAAATTCGTCGCGGCCTAGCCTGCCTCGGATACCCCTGGCGGAAAAGGGCGGATTCCCGGAATCCGGGGCCCGCTCACATTTTTACCCGGGATGGAACCGGCCGGACCTCTCGCGGTTTATGAAGCTTGGCGGGGTTTAGTGTCGCGTTCCCTGTCCAGCCGTGTACGGGGGTGAAAGGGTCGGGTCCGACCCTTTCGCTCACCCCTCCCTCCCTCGTTCCTCCCGCTATTGCCCCTGCTTTCCGTCGAGCGTCTTACGTCCAGGCCGCTCGACAGGCGCCACATTTCCTACGCACCATCGTGCCCATCGATGCGCAGACAGAGCGCGCGCGGCGCTTGGATAAGGAGGTTTTGCGATGAGCGGCACTGAACGCGCCGAATCGCCGCCGCCGGCGATGGCGCTGATGCAGCTTCTGTTCGGCAAGCAGCTCACCTTTTCGCTGTCCGGCCTGGCGCGGCTCGGCGTCGCCGATCACATGGACGGCGTGCCGCGGCCGGTCGAGGAGATCGCGGCCAAGGCGGGAGCGCATGCGCCTTCGCTCTATCGCGTTATGCGCATGCTCGCGAGCTTCGGCGTGTTCCGCGAGGAGGAGCCGCGCCGCTTCGCGCTCACCCCCATTGGCGCGCTGCTGAAGAGCGACGCGCCGGAATCCATGCGCTACACGGCGATGATGATGGGCGACGAGTTCGCCACGCGCGCCTACGAGCATATCGTCACCTGTCTTCGCACCGGGACCGACGGGGTGACCGAGGCCTATGGCAAGCCGGTGTGGGAGGTGCTCGCCGAACGACCCTCGCAATGCGAGACGTTCCAGAATGCCATGACCCAATCGAGCGGGCGCGTGGCGAACGCGATCGTCGAGGCTTACGATTTCTCCGGCATCAACCGAATCGCCGATGTCGGGGGCGGCCACGGGCTGCTGCTTGCCTCAATTCTCTCCGCCAATCCACGCATGACAGGCGTGCTGTTCGACCGGCCCGAGGTGATCGCGTCGGTGCCCAAGGACCAGTTCGCCGCTTGCGATAATCGCGTCGCGTTCGAGGCGGGAAGCTTCTTCGAGCGCGTGCCTGAGAATTGCGACGCATACGTTATGAAGCACATCATCCACGACTGGAGCGATGCGCATTGCCGAACCATCCTCGACCTGATGCGCGCGAAGCTCCCGCCTGAAGGTCGCGTTCTGCTCTGCGAGCTGGTGGTGACCGGCGAGAAGGGGCCGACACCCGCCAATCTGCTCGATATCGAGATGCTCGTGGTCACCGAGGGGGGCAAGGAGCGCACGGAAGAAGAGTTCGCGGCGCTGTTCGCAGCTTCCGGCTTTCGCCTCAACCGCATCGTGCCGACATCGCGCCCCATCGCCATGATCGAGGCCGTCCCGGCCTGACCGGAAACCCGTCATTCCGGCGAAAGCCGGAAATCCAGTAGCAGCCGCGTTTGGAATTTCTGGATACCGGCTTTCGCCGGTATGACGCACTAGTTCTTGGCGGGCTCCGGCGAAGGGGCGATGTCCTTCCACAGCTCGGACGGAAACCCGCGCGCATCGACCGTGAAGATCTGCCGCGCGATGGCGGGCTTTTTGCCCTTGCACTGCCAGTCGTAGATCATCGGGTTTTCGTGCGCGATCACCGAAAGCGGAATCACTTCCGCGTTGGGCTGGCCCGCGCAGAATTCGCGCATGGCCTTGGTCGGCGCCATTTCCTGGTTCGCCGTACCGCAGATCGGGCTGTTGCCTTGCACGCAGGCAAAGACCTTGCCGCCCATGCAGCGCCACACGACGGCGCGCGCGGGATCGACCTTGGCCTTCTTCTGCGCCTTGAGCTCGTCCTTGCTGTAGAGCGCACCGACCATCCAGTCCGGAACGGCGGGCCCGGTGTAGCGCGCGTCGGGCGCATCGACAGTGCTTACGGCCTGACAGTAGGCGACGGCGTCGGTGAACGGCTTGTCGGCGGCCCAGCCTGAAGCGAGACCGAGAACGAACAGCGCGAGCGCCGCGCCGGGAGTGATGGTCAGACTAGTCGCGCGCATCGTTTCAACTCGCTTAAGGTTATTGGAAGGAAGACTCAACCGGCCCCGGTTCGTTGCGCAAACTACATCGGCGGCTTGGAGAGTCAAACGGCCCGATGGCGAAAGCGCCAACCAGTACGCCGCCCGGACTTGCTGCCCTTCCGGCGCGCCCATAAATGGAGGGCAGGCGTGCGGCGAGGCTGCTATGCTGCGTCGAGCTGCGCCGACACTTTGCGCGAGGAGACGTGAGATGAAAGCTATGGTGATTGGCGCCAGCCTGGCCGCGCTGGCCTTGCCCTCGACGACGCCTCCGGCGCTCGCCGGGTCCGATGACGTCTATTTTTGGTGCTGGAAACAAGCCGACTACGTGCGGCCCGTGCTTATGCGCGGAGAAAAGGAAGCGTGGGTTGCGAATTGCGTCGCCGATCATACCCCGCCGCTCGCGACCCGCAAGAAAAAGCGCTACTGACGATTCCTTCCTGGTAAGGGAAGGTGTGGCGGCGCCTCGCCGACACGAGGAGAACGGTATGAAGACGCTCATTGTCGTCTTGGCCGCGGGACTGACGCTCCCCGTTGTTGAGCTTGGCCTTGGCGCAAGCGAGGCAGAGGCCGCATCGAGCTTCTGCAAGCATCGCTACAATATTTGCCTTGCGCGTTGCCCGGAAAGGCTTCGGTGCTCCAGTCGCTGCCGAACCCAATATAAGTATTGCACCAACCCCTATCCGTATATCGGCAACCTGCTGTAACGCGAAGCCGGGTGCGACGGCCGAGGAGCGCAAGCGCGCGAACGGATGGAAGCGGCGGGGGGAATTGGCTTCCGCCTCGCCGCTACTGGCGTGACTTCCACCGCCGCTACGGGCGAGCGACGCCGCTAGATTTCAGGCTCGATTTTTATTCTGACGCTTCCTCCGTTCCATCTTCAATGTCTTGAGCGCCTCGCGCAGCGCCGCCTCGGGCGTGACGCGCTGGCGGCTGTCGAAATAGTCGCCGTTGATCTCGAAGGTGCAGATGTAGTAGCGGCGCTCGCCGTAAACGCGATAGCGCCACAGCCCGATGAAGTGATCGCCAAGCTCCGCCATCAATCGCTTCATGCCCTTCGCTCCTCAGCTTCGGATTCGGATTCGGCGGGAGGTTCTGCCCTAGGGGGCGGCGAGTGGGTTACCCGGTAACACCGGGTTTTCTGAGAAAAAGGGCAGAAATCCGCCCTTTATTATGAGCGTGGGCAGCGAAATTCATCTCTTTGCCCATAGGTTAGAAGCCAGTACCAGCACGGGACATACCGACCAACCAGAGCAAAGCGAGAGGTGGCAGCAGCCAGAGACCGGATCGAGAAGACTTGGGACCACCTTGTTGCCCGTCGAGAGCGCAAGCTGCAAGAGGTCGACGATCTCGAGCGGCAGATCCGTGAGCTCTATCCAATCGTGACCAGGCTGAGCGCCGGCTGAGACCGCCTCAGGCCCCCGCCTACCGACCGCCTACGAGGCGGTTTTTTGTTGCCCGGAGGACGCATGGCTAACCCGCTCTACCGTCGCCTGTACAACAGCAAGCAATGGCGCGCGAGATCCCGGTCGACAGCGGTTGTCCTCTCACCCGAAAGGGGGAGATCAACTCCTACGATTGGAGGGTTCCTATTGTTATTAAATATGCTTGTATTTGGCCCAATTGAAGAAATCGAGGAGAGTCACGATGTGCTCAATTACTCATCACCAATGCTCAAAAATCGCCGTCATCGGCGCCTTAGCCGCTTTCACGTCTCTTAGTGTCCCAGCTAGTGTCCCAGCCGTCGCTGATGACCTTACCAATTTGGGACCGGTCGGCCCTCACCAGCCAATTCTTGCCTCAGTCGGCAGCGAACGGGTAATAGCGTTCTATCTGCCAGGCAATAATCAATGTGCTCTGCACGCAGTGATCTGGGACAAGTCAAGCGACTCCGAGGCCGCACCAGCTCGCATACGGATCAGCCTTGAACCAGGTCAGATCATACATATCGACAGTGTTGAAGGTGACTCGGTCAATCTGCGTTGCGAGAGCAATGCTGATCGCCTCGCACTCGTCGACACCAACAACGCAGTCGCTTTCGGCATCACCACGCAGCCATCCCAACAGCCGGTTCAAGCGGGCTTGTCCGGGGGATTTTGATGGGACAATAAACTCGAAAACTGTCCTCCTCTCTCCCTCAAGGGCCTTGGACGTTGCACACGTTTGAGGCCCAATTTTTTTGGAACCCTCGGGCAGGCTGACCTCCGGCGGGGGGGGGGGGGTATTTGAAAAATCCAGCATCGACTCACCGGGACCGGTCGAGTGGCACGAGAATGTCGGACAAGGATTTTTCTATAGGAGAACGAATGGGAAAGACTAACGGAACATCACACAGAATCCAGCCTCCGAATTGGCTGGAACCCGATCACAAGCGGTTGTTTGTCGAGATCGTCACGCAATGTCCTGTTAACCATTTCAGTCAAGCGGATGCTGAACTGCTCGCTTCATTTTGTGCTGCGACTTTGTTGGCTCGTTACGCGATGAAGAACAACAAAATCACGGAATGGGAGAAGGCTGTTCGACAGCAGGCAATCCTCGCAACGAAATTGCGATTAACGCCTAGCTCTAGATCAAAGGCCGAACGTGCCGGGACTGCCTTTCGCGGTCACAACATATCTGCATATGACGCAATGTTCCCAGGAGAGAATTGATGGCGCTGAATGACCGCATAAAGCAACTGGCCGAGGCGAAGGGCCTGCAGTTTGCGCCGTGGGAATATCCCCGTCCTTGGGACATGGAAACCGGCGAACAGTGTCCTTTTAGCGAGGGCGAGATGGGGCATGAATGGTGGCCGAAGGGCCAACGCATTCGCGAAGCTCTGGTTCGGGAAATCAAAAAGATGCCACCCGAGAAGCCAGGTACGCCAAGCCCGCTGCTTAACAAGCGCATCGCCGATGCCGAGGATGCGGTTGCTTACCTTGAGGCCACGGTGGACAAGCCTGAACTCGGACGCTCCTCCAACAGCTTTGATGACGAGATAAAGCAGCGCAAGATCATACTTGCGCAAGCGAAACAGAAACTGACAGCGTTGCGGCGCCAACTGCTCGCACCTGTCGATTAAACAATTCCGCGAGAGCGGATTCCCTGACCGAGGGTTTCGGTCAATCACCGGCTCTGCATTTCGCAGGGCCTTTTTTATAGGAAACTGAAACTATGGATTACAAACTCGCAGACCATGCGGTCAAGCGCGCGGCGAACGCCGCGCGATGGGCTTTGCATGGCTCCTGGCCGGACGCGCTCTATTGGAGCGGTGCGGCCGTCATCACCGTGGCCGTGACGTGGGGCTATGCGCGATGACCCCGATGGCGCCAGAAGTGACACCGGCGACGTGAGCGCGATGGGCTTGCGGTATGGCGCATCGAAGTTGACGAGCACAACACTGCCCAGGCGCTGATCGAAGCCGGCTTTATTGACGAGAGCCAATCGGCACGTCGTGAGGTGTGTTACTCGGCGTTGGCGCGCGGTCTACGTTTGCGGCGTCGCCTTCGCCGTCACTGCATCATGTCCGTTCTTCCCCTCAAAGCAGACATTCGTTGGCGCGATTGGCACGTCCGCTATGTGCCATTAGCAGACATATGGCTCCACGAGAGAAACGTGTTGGGGCCGGTATATCGTGGTAATGATACAGTGGTCATTTTTATCCTCCCGGT
>DASTKZ010000151.1:0-17339 GCA_035715445.1 Methyloceanibacter sp. | reverse complement strand
ACCCCGCGCGGCCCCGCGGCCGCAAGAACTCATCGCGCGCCGCGATGGGCCCGAGCCGCTGCGAATGTCCGACAGCCAGGTGCTCGCGCTCTACCAGCCAGGGTCCTACGACATCATCCCGCACGACACGATGCGGAAGATCATCGCCGAGCGGCTCACGCTTGCGAAGCAGACCATCCCGCATTTCTACCTTGCCATCGATTGCGATCTCGACGCGCTGCTCGCCGCCCGCGCCCGGTTGAATGGGCTTGCGCCGAAAGAAGGCCCTAGGGCCTTCAAGCTTTCGGTCAACGACTTCATCATCAAGGCCATGGCCATGGCGCTGCAGGCGGTGCCGGCCGCGAACGCGAGCTGGACCGAGCAGGGGATCTTGCGCCATCGCGCCTCCGACATCGCGGTCGCGGTCGCGCTCGAAGGCGGCGGGCTCCACACGCCGGTGATCCGCGACGCCGAGATCAAGAGCCTGTCGGAGATCTCGAACGAGATGCGCGATCTCGCCGCCCGCGCCCGCTCGAAGCGGCTCGCGCCGCACGAATATCAGGGCGGCTCGACCACGATCTCCAATCTCGGCATGTTCGGCATCGACCGCTTCGATGCCGTCATCAACCCGCCACAGGCCTCGATCCTCGCCGTCGGCCGCGGCGAGAAGCGCGCCGTGGTCAAGGACGACGCGCTCAAGATCGCGACCGTGATGAGCGTGACGCTCTCGGTCGATCACCGCGTCATCGACGGCGCGCTCGGGGCCGAGCTGCTTGCCGCCTTCAAGGCCCATATCGAAGACCCGGTGACCATGCTGGTGTAGGGACCGCGCGCGATGGCACCGGAAGTCTCCTTCAGAGCCGCAACCAGAGCCGACGCTGCGGCGCTCGCGGTGCTGGTCGATATCGCGGGCGAAGGCATGCCGGCTTACATGTGGAGCACGCTCGCGGAGCCCGGCCAATCGGTGCTCGAGCTTGGGCGCGAGCGCGCCGGCCGCGACAGCGGCGGCGGCTTCTCTTGGAAGAACGCGGTTGTCGCCGAGGTGGACGGCGAGGTCGCGGCAAGCCTCGTCGGCTACCGGCTCGACGATCCCTACGATCTCAGCCTCCTTGCCGAGATCCCTCCGATCGTCCAGCCGCTCGTCAAGCTCGAGGCGAAAGCGCCCGGCTCCTGGTATGTCAACGTGCTGGCGACGTTCCCCGAGTTCCGTGGATTGGGCATCGCCACGACCCTGCTCGAAATTGCCGAGAACAATGCCAGCGACGCGGAAGCTTCCGCCTTGAGCGTGATCGTTGCGAGTTGGAACGAGGAGGCGGGGCGCCTCTATCGCCGCGCCGGCTATGAAGCGGTCGCGACCGAACCCGCCATTCCGTTCCCCGGATGCCCCCACGCGGGCGACTGGGTTCTGATGGTAAAGTCGCTCGCGAACGGCGCCTCACGGAGAAGCCAGAAACCGCAATGACCGCGACCCGTTTCGATCTTGCCGTCATCGGCGCAGGCCCCGGCGGCTATGTTGCCGCCATCCGCGCGAGCCAGCTTGGGCTGAAAGCGGCGGTCGTCGAGCGCGAGAATCTCGGCGGCATCTGCCTCAACTGGGGCTGCATCCCGACCAAGGCTCTCCTGCGCACGTCCGAGCTTTATCAGGCCACGCGGCATGCGGCGAATTTCGGGCTCGCCGCCGACAATGTCCGCTTCGACCTTGCCCGCGTGGTCGAGCGAAGCCGCAAAGCCGCCGAGCGGCTCTCGAACGGCGTCGCCTATCTCATGCGCAAGAACAACATCGCCGTGATCGACGGCGCGGCGCGGCTTCTGGGGCAGGGGCGGATCGCCGTCACCGGCAAGGCGGGCGAGGCACTTCCCGACATCGAAGCCAAGCACATCATCGTCGCGACGGGAGCGCGCGCGCGGACTTTGCCCGGGCTCGAGCCCGACGGCAGGCTGATCTGGACGTATCGCGAGGCAATGGTCCCGCAGAGCTTCCCGCAATCGCTCCTCGTCGTCGGCTCGGGCGCCATCGGCATCGAGTTCGCAAGCTTCTATCGCAGCCTCGGCGCCGAGGTGACCGTGGTGGAGATGCTTCCCCGCATTCTCCCGGCGGAGGACACCGAGATTTCGAACCTCGCGAAAAAAGCGTTCACGCGCCAGGGGATTGCGATCCACACCGACACCCGCGTGGAGCGTCTCGTCAAGGAGGCCGACGGCGTGACGGCTCATCTCGTGAAGTCCGGCGGCCAAGCCGAGACGGTGCAAGCGCGCCGCGTCATCCTCGCCATCGGCATCGCCGGCAATGTCGAAGGGCTCGGGCTCGAGCAGCAGGGAGTCAAGATCGAGAAGGGCCATATCGTCATCGACGAATGGTGTCGCACGGGAGCGCCCGGCATCTACGCCATCGGCGACGTGGCGGGGCCGCCGTGGCTCGCGCACAAGGCAAGCCACGAGGGCGTGCTGTGCGTCGAGAAGATCGCGGGCGTCGAGGGCGTGCATCCCTTGGACCGGACCGCCATTCCGAGCTGCACCTACAGCGCGCCGCAAGTGGCGAGCGTCGGCCTGACCGAGGAGGCCGCGCGGGCGGCGGGCCACGAAGTGAAGATCGGCCGCTTCCCCTATTCGGCCAACGGCAAGGCGATCGCGCTCGGCGAGACCGAGGGCCTGGTCAAAACCATTTTCGACGCCAAGACCGGGGCGCTGCTTGGCGCGCACCTCATCGGCGCCGAAGCGACCGAGCTCATCCACAGCCTCGTCATCGCAAAAACCCTGGAGACAACCGAGGCGGAGTTGATGGCCGCCATCTTCCCCCATCCCACATTGTCGGAGATGATAGGCGAATCGGTGCTCGACGCTTACGGCCGCGCGCTCCATATCTAGGCCGCCGGCAAAGGGGGTAGGGCTCCGAACAACCTTGGAGCAAAGAGCCATGAATATTATCTACTTTCTTATTGTTGGCCTGATCGCAGGCGTCATCGCCTCTTACGTCATGGGGCGCCAGCAGGATCTCCTGGTTAATCTCTTGATCGGCGTCATCGGCGCTGTCGTCGGCGGGCTTATCGCCGGTCTTCTCGGGATCGCGGCCTATGGCCTACTTGGCCAGATCGTTGTCGCCACCCTCGGCGCCATTTTGTGCATCTGGGTGTGGCTGCGCATGAGATAGGATCAATTCCGCAGAAACGTGTGAGGAGGTCGACAATGGACAACGCGCAAACCTTGTTCGCGATGCCGGGCGTGGGCTTCATCGGCATGCTCATCATCGGCATCATCGCCGGCTACATCGCGGAGAAAGCGACCGCGAGCGACCACGGCCTCCTCACCAACCTGCTCGTCGGCATCGCCGGGTCGTTCGTCGGAGGCAACCTCGCCACCGTTCTTAATGTCGAGTTCTACGGCTGGCTCGGCAATTTGCTCGTGGCGTCGATCGGCGCCATTCTGATCTTGTGGATCTGGCGGGCCATCAGGGGCCCGTCGGTTTGACAAACCCCGATGCCGCTTTGAGTTGTTTCATGGTCACGGTGCTTGAGCGTTCGGATCGCGGAGTCACGCCGTCGCGCCATCCGGAGAAGGCGCGATTGCCCGATACGCCGGTCGTGAAAAAGCCGGACTGGATTCGTGTGCGCGCTCCCGGCGCGCATGAATTCGAGGCGACGCGCAGCGTGCTCCGCGCGCACCGCCTGACCACGGTGTGCGAAGAGGCGTCCTGTCCCAATATCGGCGAGTGCTGGGGCAAACGCCACGCGACCTTTATGATCCTCGGCGACATCTGCACGCGGGCTTGCGCCTTCTGCAATGTGCGAACGGGAAAGCCGGGCGCCCTCGATCGCGATGAGCCGGTGCGGGTGGGCGAAGCGGTTGCCGCGCTTGGCCTCGCCCATGTCGTCGTGACCTCGGTCGATCGCGACGATCTTGGCGATGGCGGGGCGAGTCAATTCGCCGCCACCATTCGCGCCATCAGGGCGGCGCGGCCGGACGCGAGCGTCGAGGTCTTGACCCCGGACTTCCGGCGCAAGGAGGGCGCGCTCGAAATCGTGCTCGACGCCGCTCCCGACGTGTTCAACCACAATGTCGAGACCGTGCCCTCGCTCTACCGGCGCATCCGCCCCGGCGCCGACTATGGTCATTCGCTTGCGCTCCTGTCGCGCGGCAAGACGCTCGCGCCCGGCCTTTTCACCAAATCGGGCATCATGGTCGGCTTGGGCGAGACGGAAGGGGAGGTGATTGCGGTGATGGAAGACCTCCGCGCGGCGTGTGTCGACTTCCTCACCATCGGGCAATACCTCCAGCCGACGCGCAAGCACGCGGCCATCGAACGCTTCGTCACGCCCGATGAATTTGCCTCCTACAAGCGGATCGCCGAAGCCAAAGGCTTCCTGCTCGTCGCGTCGAGCCCCTTGACCCGCTCCTCCTATCACGCGCCGGAAGATTTCGCCCGGCTCAAGGCGGCGCGCCGCGCCTCCGCCGGCGCGTAAAGAGCGCGCGAACGGCCGAACCGTCATGCATGTCTACGAGACCAGGCATCCCGTGGCGCACACGGCCGACGACATGTTCGCCCTCGTTGGCCGCGTCGAGGACTACCCTAAATTCCTGCCGCTGTGCGAGGCGGTCGACATCAAGCGCCGCGAGGCGCGCGAGGGTGAAGAGGTGATCGTCGCCACCATGACGATCGGCTACGGGCTCGTCCGCGAAAGCTTCACCACCAAGGTGCATCTCGACCCCGCGGCGCGGAAGATTCTCGTCGAGTATCTCGATGGGCCGTTCACGTTTCTGGAGAATCGCTGGCACTTTCAGCCGAACGGGTCCCGCGCTTGCGACGTCGAGTTCTATATCGCTTACGCTTTCAGCTCGCGCCTGTTCGAGCGGCTGGTCGGTCGGCTGTTCGCCAAGGCGGTGGAACGCTACACCAGCGCGTTCGAGGCGAGGGCCGACGCCGTATACGGGCGCAACACGCTCGCTTCACAACAATGACAGCACGAGATCGAGCGCGCGTTCGACGCTGCGCCGCCTGATTTCCGTCCTGCCGAGATCGCCGAACGACACGCATTCGCTGCGCATGGGTTGGTCCCGTCTTCCGGCTGCGAAGCAAACCAACCCGACCGGCTTCTCCTCGGTGCCGCCGTCGGGCCCGGCAATTCCGGTGACGGCGACGGCGAGGCTCGCATGCGAATGGGTGAGCGCGCCGCCGGCCATGGCCCGCGCCACGTCTTCGCTCACGGCGCCGTGGCGCTCGATCAGCCAATAGGGCACGCCGAGCGCCTCGCTCTTGGCGCTGTTCGAGTAGGTCACGAAGCCGCGTTCGAACACGTCGGAGGAACCGGGGATGGCGGTGAGCGTCGCCGCAATCAATCCGCCGGTGCATGATTCCGCGGCGGTCACCGTCTCGTTCCGATCGCGGCAGGCATCGAGGAGCCTTGCCGCCTGCGCAAGGAGCTTAGCATCGATTTCGACGCGGTCTGTCACGGCAAGCGCACCGTCGCCGTCGCCATCGCCGCGATCCCTTCGCTCCTGCCGATGAAGCCGAGCCCTTCATTCGTGGTCGCCTTGATGCTCACTTGCCCGGCATCGAGACCGATCATGGCGGCGATACGCTCCCGCATCTCTTCGCGGTAGGGCCCGATGCGCGGACCCTCGCAGATGAGCGTGACATCGACGTGCACGATGGCGCCGCCGCGCTGCTCGATCAGCGAGGCCGCGTGCTTGAAGAAAAGTTCCGATGCAGCACCGCGCCAGCGGGCGTCAGAGGGCGGGAAATGCACCCCGATATCCCCCTCGGCGATGGCGCCGAGGAGCGCGTCGGTCAGCGCATGCAATCCGACATCGGCGTCGCTGTGGCCGACGAGCTTCTTCGGGTGCGGGATGCGCACGCCGCACAGAGTGACGGCATCGCCGGGTCCGAACGCATGCACGTCGTAGCCCGTTGCAACGCGGATCGTGCCGGTGTCGCGTCCGCGCTGCCGCTGCAACAGCTCATCCGCGATGCGAAGATCCTCAACCGTCGTCAGCTTGCGATTGCTCGCGGCGCCTTCGACAAGGGCGACATCGAGGCCGAACCATTCGGCGACAGCGGAATCGTCGGTGAAGTCGCGTCTCGGCTCGCGTTCGGCCGCGGCGCGGTGCGCCGCGAGGATCGGGCCGAAGGCGAATCCTTGCGGCGTCTGCGCCTGCCACAGGCTTTCGCGCGCGACCGTGCCGGTCACGCGCGCGCCTTCGGCGCGCTTCAAGCTGTCGGTTACGGGAAGAGCGGGGAGGGCGCCCTGATGGACGCTCAGAGACTCGATGACGCGATCGATGAGGGCGGCAGGCACGAAGGGCCGCGCCGCGTCGTGAATGAGAACGGAGGAGGGAGCCCGGTTGGTGAACGCCTCCAACCCCGCACGAACTGAGTCTTGCCGCCGCGCGCCGCCTGCGACCGGCTCGCGCAGGCGCGCGGCATGGGGCGCACTTGCCGCCCGGTAGCGCGCTTCGTCCTCGGGATGAATCACGACGAGAATGTCGTCGATGCGCGGATGGCTGGCGAAGGCGGCAATGGCCCGGGTCAGCATCGGCGCGCCCCCGATCGGCCAGTACTGCTTGGGGGCGCCCGCGCCTGCCGCCCGCGATCCTCTTCCCGCCGCGACGATCAGGGCTGCCACGCTCACGAGGCAATCCTCGTAAACAAGAAAAATTCAAATGATATCATCAACTTGTTGCGGTGCGGCAAAACGATTGTTGCTCCGGTCGAGATTGGCCAATATCCTGCTCAAGGAAAAGTCGTGGAATTTTCTTGCACAAAAAATATGCACAAGCGGATCGATCCGCCAGTGCCGGTGCGCCGAGGATACACCGCTTGATCGGCGCGGCCAAAAAGCTCAATGCGCGGCGCCTTGACGAGACGCCGCCGATCGAAATCGCGCTCCTCGGCGCACTGCCGCATCCGCTGCTCGTCATCGGCGACAACCTCGCCATCGACTATGCCAACACCGCCGCCGAAGATTTCTTTCAGATGAGCGTCGGCGTTCTGTGCCGGCGCTCGCTCACCGAAATCGTCGCCTTCGGCAGTCCGCTGATCGCTCTCGTCGAGCAGGTGCAACGGAACGGCGCCACCGTTAACGAATACGGCGTCGAACTGAGTTCGTTTCGCTTCGACGCGCCGAAGCTTGTCGATCTCTACGGCGGCCCTGTTGCGGAGCTGCCGGGGCGCGTGCTCGTCATGGTCCAGCAGCGCAGCATGGCGCAGATGATCGAGCGCCAACTGACCCATCGCGGGGCGGCGCGCTCCGTCTCGGGTCTTGCCGCCGTGCTCGCCCATGAGATCAAGAATCCACTCTCCGGCATCAGAGGCGCGGCACAACTGATCGAAAGCGAGCGCGCCGATTCCGACCGCACCCTGACCCAGCTCATCTGCGCCGAGTCCGATCGCATCTGCAAGCTCGTGGACCGCATGCAGATTTTCGGCGATGAGCGGCCCTTGCAACGAGAGCCGGTCAACATTCACGATGTGCTCGACCACGTCAAACACATCGCCGTCACGGGCTTCGCGCGCCAAATCAAGATCGTCGAGAACTACGACCCCTCGCTGCCGCCGGTTCCGGGAGACCGCGACAAGCTGATCCAGGCCTTCCTCAATCTCGTGAAGAATGCGGCCGAGGCGATCGGCGAGGAGCGAGCGGACGGCCAGATCGCGCTCTCCACCTCGTTCCGGCCGGGAGTGCGTCTTTCGGTGCCGGGCAGCCAAGCGCGTGTCAGCCTGCCGCTCGAGATCGCGGTCGAGGATAACGGCGCGGGCGTGCCCGCCGACTTGATGCAGAATTTGTTCGACCCGTTCGTGACCACCAAGCCGTCGGGCACGGGGTTGGGACTTGCGCTCGTCGCCAAGATCGTCGGCGATCACGGCGGCATCATCGAATTCGATTCGCGGCCGCGGCTGACTGTGTTCCGCGCGCTGATGCCGATGGCCGAGGGCGGAACGCCCGAGGGCAGGGAGGGTTAGGACCGAATGACAAAGGGGAACATCCTCATCGCCGACGACGACGCCGCGATCCGCACCGTGCTCAACCAGGCGCTCGCCCGCGCCGGTTACGCGCCGCGGGTGACCGGCAACGCCGCGACGCTGTGGCGCTGGATCAATCAAGGCGAGGGCGATCTCGTCATCACCGACGTGCTCATGCCCGACGAGAATGCCTTCGACCTCATTCCCCGCGTCAAGAAGGTGAGGCCCGATCTGCCGATCATCGTCATGAGCGCGCAGAACACCTTCATGACCGCGATCACGGCGGCCGAACGCGGCGCCTATGAATATTTGCCGAAGCCCTTCGACCTGAACGAGCTCGTCGCCGTCGTCGGGCGCGCGCTCGCCGAGCCGCGACGCAAAGCCCAACGACTTCCCGCCGACACGCCCGAAGGCCTGCCGCTGATCGGTCGCTGCCCGGCGATGCAGGAGATCTACCGCGTGCTTGCCCGGCTCACGCAGACCGATCTCACCGTCATGATCACGGGCGAATCCGGCACCGGCAAGGAACTCGTCGCCCGCGCGCTGCATCAATACGGCAAGCGCCGCAACGGCTCCTTCGTCGCCATCAACATGGCGGCAATCCCGCGCGAGCTGATCGAGTCGGAGCTGTTCGGCCATGAGAAGGGGGCATTCACCGGGGCGCAGAACCGGCATACCGGGCGCTTCGAACAGGCCGAAGGGGGCACGCTCTTTCTCGACGAGATCGGCGACATGCCGATGGAAGCGCAGACGCGTCTCTTGCGCGTGTTGCAGCAGGGCGAATACACCACCGTTGGCGGCCGCACGCCGATCAAATCGAATGTCAGGATCATCGCCGCGACCAATCGCGATCTGCAACAGCAGATCGACCAAGGTCTGTTCCGCGAGGATCTGTTCTACCGCCTCAACGTGGTGCCGCTCCGCCTGCCGCCGCTCCGAGAACGTCTCGACGACATTCCCGATCTCGTGCGTCACTTCCTCGCCATCGCCGCGCGCGAAGGGCTGCCGCCGAAGGGCTTCGAGCCGGCGGCCATCGAGCGTTTGAAGCGCTATCATTGGCCGGGCAATGTGCGCGAGCTTGAGAACTTGGTGCGGCGACTTTCGGCGATCTATTCCCAGGAGATCGTCGCCGTCGACATGATCGACAACGAATTGGCGAGCCCGGGCCGCGCCCCGTTCGCCAACGCCACGGAGGCGACGGGCGATCTCTCCGAGGCGGTCGAGCGCCACCTTGCCGACTACTTCATGGGCTTCGGCAACGAGTTGCCGCCCACCGGTCTCTACGGCCGCATCCTGAAGAAAATCGAACTGCCGCTGATCACGGCGGCGCTTGTGGCGACCCGCGGAAACCAAATTCGAGCGGCCGATCTCTTGGGGCTCAACCGCAACACTTTGCGCAAGAAGGTTCGCGATCTCGGGATCAAGGTCGTCCGCACCCAGGGCGGTTAGCGCCACAACCATCCTCGCTTAAAACACCGAAAAATCAATACATTAACAGCTACATGCGCCAGCGCATGCCGATGGCGCTCGCGAGCCTGGAAGATTTTTGTCGCCAAAGCGCCACATTGTGATTTTATTGCATCATTCCT
This sequence comes from Methyloceanibacter sp., assembly GCA_035715445.1. Lineage (GTDB taxonomy): Bacteria > Pseudomonadota > Alphaproteobacteria > Rhizobiales > Methyloligellaceae > Methyloceanibacter. The sequence goes on along the minus strand of DASTKZ010000151.1, from coordinate 7,817 downwards.
GAGGCTGGCACTCCCGAGAAGCGGCGCGGTCCAGGGGAGAGTTGGGGCATGCCTTTCGTGGCGTTTTTCGATTCCTGTATGCGAAGTCTGAGCGTTCGGCGGTTGGCGGTGAAACCATGACCGAGCCTTCGTCCGAGAACGTGAAGGCGCACGACGCGCCGCCGGCCGGGGCCGCCTCCGCGAAGGACGAAGGGCGCCGCCGTCCGCCGTTCGCCGTCGGCCTCATCACGGCGGTGCTTTCGCTCTGCTCCGGTCTCGCCACGTTCCTGATCCTGACCGGACTGACGCCCATCAAGCCGACGGACAACGTCGTTGTTGGCGTGCTCCTCATCAATCTCGTTCTGGTGCTGGCGATGCTCGCCATCATCGCCTGGCAGGTGACGGGGCTATGGCGCGCCCGCCGTCGCCAGGCCGCCGGCGCGCAGTTGCATGTGCGCATCGTCAGGCTCTTGAGCGTGATCGCGCTGGTCCCCGCGGTCTTGCTCGCCATCTTCGCCAGCATCTCTCTCGGGCGCGGCCTCGACTATTGGTTCTCCGAGCGCACTCAAGCGATCATCCAGAACTCGATAGACGTGGCGAGCGCCTATCTCGAGGAACATGACCAAGTCATCCGCGCCGACACCGTGGCCATGGCGAGGGACATCGACGAGGCGGTGGAGCTGGCGGGGTCTCTGCCGCAAAACTTCGGCAGCTTCCTCAATGCTCAGGCCGCCATGAGGGCGTTTCCCGTAGCCTACCTCATCGACGGGGAGGGGAAGGTTCTCGCCACGGCGGCCGAGGTTCGAAACCTGCCGTTCCGGGCGCCGCCGGCCGAGGTCATGGCGCGCGCTAAGGAGGGGCCGCCGCTGGCGATTTCCCTCAAAGACACCAACATGGTCGGCGCTATCAAGGTCCTGGAGAATTTCAACGACACTTACCTCTACGTGGCCCGCCCCGTGAACGCGCGTGTGCTGCAGCACCTCTACACGACGCGCGCCAAATTTGCCGAGTATCAAGCGCTCGAGCGGCGGCGCTCCGGTTTCCAGGTCGCTTACGGCCTCATGTATCTCGCCCTCGCGTTGACTCTCCTTGCGACGGCAATCTGGATCGGCATGTGGTTCGCCAATCGCCTGGTCGCTCCGATCCGCCAACTCATGGGCGCGGCCGAGCAGATTTCGCGCGGCAACCTCGCCGTCAATGTCGATGTTCGCCCCGCCGATGGCGACCTCGCGGTGCTCGGCTCGACGTTCAACACCATGACCTCCGAGCTCAGGAGTCAGCGCGACGAGCTGGTCGGCGCCAACTCGAAGCTCGATGAGCGCCGCCAATTCATGGAGGCGGTGTTGTCGGGCGTCACCGCCGGCGTCGTCGGCGTCGACAGCGACGGTGTCGTCACGCTGGTCAACCGCTCGGCTGAGACGCTGTTGCAGATGAAGGCGGCCAATCTCGTCGGTCAGCCGCTGGCCAAGTCCGTGCCCGAATTCGCGCCGGTGCTCAAACGAGCCCAGAAGCAGGGCAAACGTCTCGTCACCGATCAAGTCACGCTGCGCCGCCAGGGTTCGGAACGCAATTTCGCCGTGCGGGTCACGAGCGAAGGCCAAGACCGCGACGCGCAAGGTTTCGTCGTGACATTCGACGACATGACCGAACTCGTCAGCGCGCAGCGGAGCACCGCCTGGGCTGACATCGCCCGCCGCATCGCCCACGAGATCAAGAACCCGCTCACCCCGATCCAGCTGTCCGCCGAGCGCATTCGCCGCAAATACGGCGACTCGATCACCAAGGACCGCGAGGTGTTCGATCAGTGCACCAACACCATCATCCGCCAAGTGTCGGATATCGGCCGCATGGTCGACGAGTTTTCCGCCTTTGCCCGCATGCCGAAACCGGTCATGGATCGTCACGACGTGCGCGACGTGGTGCGCGAGGCCGTGTTCCTGTTCCAGGTGTCGCGACCCGACATCGCCTTCGAGCTCGATCTTCCCGAGACGCCGGTGGTGGCGTTGTCCGACCGGCGCCTGCTCGCGCAAGCCGTCACCAATCTCGTCAAGAACGCGAGCGAAGCGATCGACTCGGCGGTCGAGACGGACGCCTCGCGCGCGGGCTCGGGGCGCATCGTGGCCAAGGTCCGCACCAAGGGACAACGGGTGCAGATTACCGTGATCGACAATGGCTGCGGTCTGCCCAAGGAGAACCGCGAGCGGCTGGTCGAGCCTTACATGACCACGCGCGAGAAGGGGACGGGGCTGGGGCTCGCGATCGTGCAGCGAATTACCGAGCAGCATGGCGGGACGCTCACGCTCGCCGATGCGCCGAAACGCAACGGCAAGGTCGAAGGGGCCTCGGTGCGGATCGATTTTCCGATGGGCGAGAGGGAAGAGACGAGCGAGGAAGAGGTCGCGCCCGAGCCGGGCGCGTCCGCGACGTCGAGTGCAGCCGAGCGTACGGCCGAGGCCGAGGCCGAAAAGGAAGAGGGAGTGACCCATGGCGTCTGACATTCTGGTCGTCGATGACGAAGCCGACATCAGGGAACTGATCGCGGGCATTCTCGAGGACGAAGGGCATTCGACCCGTCTCGCCAAGGACAGCGACGAGACGCTGAAGGCGATCGAGGAGCGGCGTCCCTCGCTCGTGATCCTCGATATCTGGCTGCAAGGCTCCAAGCTCGACGGGCTCGAGCTGCTCGACAGCATCAAGAAAGCGCACCCCGATCTTTCGGTCATCATCATCAGCGGACACGGCAATATCGAAACGGCGGTCGCCGCCATCAAGCGCGGGGCCTACGACTACATCGAGAAGCCGTTCAAGGCCGACCGGCTCGTGCTCATCACCGCCCGCGCGCTCGAAGCCTCGCGACTCCGCCGCGAGAACCGCGAGTTGCGCGAGCGGAGCAGCTATTCCTTCGACATGATCGGCCGCTCGGCCGCCATCAATCAGTTGCGCCAGGCGATCGACAAGGTGGCGCCGACCAACAGCCGCGTGCTGATTACCGGGCCGTCGGGCGCGGGCAAGGAGCTTGCCGCGCGCGTGATGCACGCGAAGTCCGGCCGCGCCGAGGGTCCGTTCGTGGTGTTGAACGCCGCCGCGATGGTTCCCGACCGCATGGAGCTCGAACTGTTCGGCACCGAGGAGGGCGGGGGCGCCGGCCCGCGCAAGGTCGGCGCGCTCGAGGAAGCCCATAACGGGACGCTCTATATCGACGAGATCGCCGACATGCCGCTCGAGACCCAGGCCAAGATCTTGCGCGTTCTCGTCGAGCAGCGCTTCCAGAGGCTTGGCGGCGGTCCCAAGGTGCATGTCGACGTGCGCGTGGTGTCATCGACCAGCCACGACCTGCAGAAGGAGATGGGGGCGGGGCGTCTGCGCGAGGACCTCTATCATCGCCTCAACGTCGTGCCGATCAGGGTCCCGGGGCTAGCCGAGCGTCGCGAGGACCTGCCCGAGCTCGTGCGCTATTTCGTGCAGACCATTTCCGTCGCTTCCGGTCTCGCGCCGCGCCGCATCGGCGACGACGCCATGGCCGTGCTGCAATCGCACGACTGGCCCGGCAACGTGCGGCAACTGCGCAATAACGTCGAGCGGCTGATGATCCTTGTCGGCGGCGATCCCGATAGCGTCATCACCGCCGACATGCTCCCCGACGAGATCGTCTCTCCAGTTCCGCTCTCGCCGAATGGGGCAGGGGGCGAGCATTTGATGTCGCTCCCGTTGCGCGACGCCCGCGAGATCTTCGAGCGCGAATATCTTCTGGCTCAAGTCAACCGATTCGGCGGCAATATTTCGCGCACGGCCGAGTTCGTCGGCATGGAGCGCTCCGCACTGCACCGCAAACTGCGTGCGCTCGGGGTGAATGCGACCGAGCGAAGCCCGGCCTTGCGCTAGACGCCGGCGCCCGCAAGCCTTGGCCGGGGCAGGGCATGCGATGAAGTTTTGGGATCAGGCCCTTGCGGGACGGCCTCGTAATCGCGTCTAATACCCCATCGAGGCCGGGCAGACAGCCCCGGCCCAAAGAACAGCGTAAGCGTCACCAAAAGGGACGAGGAAGCCCATGGCAACAGAACGCGCGCAGAGCCTTCAAGACACCTTTCTCAATCATGTCCGCAAGGCAAAGACACCCCTCACGATATTTCTCGTCAACGGCGTCAAGCTTCAAGGCGTCGTGACCTGGTTCGACAATTTCTGCGTCTTGCTGCGGCGGGACGGGCATTCGCAGCTCGTTTACAAGCACGCGATCTCGACAATCATGCCGGGTGCGCCCATTCAGCTTGCGGAAATCTCCGACGCAGAAGGTCCCGCTGAGTAATTGCGTCCGACCGACCCGAAGGCGCTGAAGCGGAAGGAACGGCGAACCGGACGCCGCTCGCGCCAAGGTCCGATGCGGACGCTCGTGCTCCTGCCGGTGCTCGGCAGGCGGGGCAAGGCGCGCCGCGCGGCGCTCGGCGATGCCTTCGCGCGATCGTCGCAATCGCGCCTCGAAGAGGCGGTCGGGCTTGCCGCCGCGATCGATCTCGAAGTCGCTGCAAGCGGATTGGTGCCGCTCGAAGCGCCGCGTCCCGCGACGTTGTTCGGCTCAGGCAAAGTCGAGGAGCTCGCAGGGCTCGTGCGCGCCGAGGAGGTCGGGCTCGTCGTCGTCGATCATCCGCTGACGCCCGTGCAGCAACGCAATCTCGAAACCGCATGGGGGGCAAAGGTGCTCGATCGCACCGGACTCATTCTCGAGATCTTCGGCCGGCGCGCGCGGACGCGGGAAGGGCGCTTGCAAGTCGAGCTCGCCCACCTCGTCTACCAGAAGAGCCGGCTGGTCAGGTCGTGGACCCATCTCGAACGCCAGCGCGGCGGCTTCGGCTTTCTTGGCGGCCCGGGTGAGACCCAGATCGAGGCCGACCGTCGCATCATCGGCGAGCGCATCGACAGCATTCGCAAGGAGCTGGAGCAAGTGCGCCGCACCCGCGGCCTCCATCGCAAGTCGCGGGAGCGGGAGCCTTTCCCGTCCGTCGCGCTCGTCGGCTACACCAACGCCGGCAAGTCGACGATGTTCAACGCTCTGACCGGCGCCTCGGTGCTCGCCGAGGACACGCTCTTCGCCACGCTCGATCCGACCATCCGGTCGCTGCCGCTGCCGGGCGGCTCGAAGGCGGTGATATCCGACACCGTCGGTTTCATCTCCGACTTGCCGACGACGCTGATCGCCGCCTTTCGTGCCACGCTTGAAGAAGTTCTCGAAGCCGACCTCGTCCTGCATGTGCGGGACATCGCCGGGGCGACGAGCGGGAGCGAGCGCGCAGACGTTAATGCGATTTTGTCGCAGCTTGGCATCGAGGCTGAGGCCGAGCCGGGCCGGGTGATGGAAGCGTGGAACAAGGCTGATCTTCTCGATGAGCCCGCCTTCCGCCGCGCAAAGAGCGAGGCGGCGCGCGTGGAAGCGGTGCTCGTCTCTGCCACGACGGGCTACGGTCTCGACGCCTTGCGTGTGGAGATCGAACGCAGGCTCAATCTCAGAGGCGAGACGATCGAGATCGCGCTCAAGCCCGAGGAGGGCGCGCTCGCGCATTGGATCCACGAAAACTGCGAAGTGATCGCGCGGCGCGGGATGGGCGAGGGCGTGACGGCGCTCCGCATCCGCGTGGCGCCCGAGAAGCGGGAGCGGCTTGCGCGCCTCGCGGGCCCGGCCCGGCTCAAGCTCGCCGCGGAATAGACTTAGGCCTTCTCAGAGGCCTTCGCCTCGTCCCAAAGCCGATCCATCTCTTCGAGCGTCGCGTCTTCGGCTTTCCGCCCGTGCCTGGCCAGAGCGTCTTCGACCTGCCCGAAGCGGCGCACGTATTTCGCGTTCGCGTCGCGTAGCGCTCCTTCCGGATCGACGCCGAGATGGCGCGCGATATTCGCAATGGCGAAGAGGAGATCGCCGAGCTCCTCGCTTGCGCGCTTCGTCGCGCTCGCTTCCGCGGTTTCATCCGGCGCCTCTATGGCCGCCTTGAGCTCGTCGAGCTCTTCTTTCGCCTTGTCGAGAACGGGCGACACGCTTGCCCAATCGAAGCCAACCTCGGCCGCACGCTTCTGAAGCTTCACCGCGCGCGTCAACGCGGGGAAGGCAAGCGGTACGTCGCCGAAGCGGGAGAGGGGGTTGACGCCGCCGCGTTCGGCCTTCTCCGCGTCCTTGATCCGTCCCCACATGTCGGTGGCGAGGAACTCCGCGCGCGTCGCGTCGCCGAAGACGTGAGGGTGCCGCCGCACCATCTTCCGCGTTATGCCGTCCACGACGTCGGCGAAGTGGAAGCGGCCTTCTTCGGACGCCATCTGCGCGTGATAGACAACCTGGAGCAGGAGGTCTCCGAGCTCTTCCTTCAGCGCCTCGCGATCGTCGCGCGCGATCGCATCGGCGACCTCGTAAGCCTCTTCGATCGTGTACGGAGCGATCGTGGCGTAGCTCTGCGCGACGTCCCACGGGCAGCCCGCATCCTTGTCGCGCAGCCGCGCCATCACCACGAGCAGGTCCTCGAGCGCGTAGCGTCGGGCGGGAGCCTCAGCCATGGCAGTCGCCCGGCCGATGGCAACATTTCTTTTTTTGCTCAATTGGATAGCGGAATGCCATGGGGCTGCCCCACCTCCGGGATTCGCATAAGGTATATTATGGAAAATTACCTGATGACCCGATCGCGATGGGTCGCGAAGGCTTACGTCCTCAGTGTCGCTCTCAGTGTCGCTCGTAGTGCTCGGAAATCAGCCGGTCGAGCAGCCGGACGCCAAATCCCGATCCCCAGCTTCGATTGATCTCGCTGTCGACCGACGACATTGCCGTGCCGGCGATGTCGAGATGCGCCCACGGCGTTCCATCCTTGATGAAGCGCTGGAGGAACTGCGCGGCCGAGATCGAGCCGCCCCACTTGCCGCCCGTGTTCTTCATGTCGGCGACTTTCGAGTCGATCATCTTGTCGTATTTCGGACCGAGCGGCAGGCGCCACAATTTTTCGCCCGTGGCGTCGCCCGCTTCGATCAGCCAGGCGGAAAGCTCGTCGCTGTTGCTGAAGAGGCCCGCGTGCTCCTTGCCGAGAGCGACCATGACCGCGCCGGTAAGTGTCGCGAGATTGACCACGGCCTTGGGCTTGAAGCGGTTCTGCACGTACCACAGGCAGTCGGCGAGCACCATGCGGCCCTCGGCATCGGTGTTAAGCACCTCGATCGTCTGCCCCGACATGGCGGTGACCACGTCGCCCGGACGTTGCGCGGCGCCGCTCGGCATGTTCTCGACGAGCCCGATGACGCCGACGGCGTTAACTTTCGCCTTGCGCGCGGCAAGCTCCTGCATCAGCCCGACGACGCAAGCAGCGCCCGCCATGTCGCCTTTCATCTCCTCCATGCCGGCGGCGGGCTTGAGCGAGATGCCGCCGGTGTCGAAGGTGACGCCCTTGCCGACGATGGCGATCGGCTCGCCGCCCTTCGCGCCCGCGCCCTTCCACTGCATGACGACGACGTGGCTCGGCCGCACGCTTCCCTGCCCCACGGCGAGAAGCGCATTCATGCCGAGCTTGCGCAAAGCGCTCGGGCCGAGCACGTCCACCCGAACACCGAGCTTGGTCAGCGCCTTGGCGCGGCTCGCAAACTCAGCGGGGCCGAGTACGTTCGCCGGTTCGTTGACGAGATCGCGCGCGAGCGCGACGCCGTCGGCGATGGCGTTCTCAGGCTGAAACGCGCGGGCCACGGCTTTCGGATCGGCCGCGTGGATGACGATCTTCTTCAGCGTCCGCTCGCTTGTTTCAGCGCCCTCGCCGCTCTTCTTGCGCGGTTTGGTTTTGTATTTTTTGAAATTGTATCCGCGGAGCTCCGCGCCGAGCGCAAAGCTT